>JACRKF010000038.1 GCA_016219865.1 Candidatus Woesearchaeota archaeon
AACTAAAAGAAAAAAAAACGCCGCCGCCCAGATTCTCACCAACCTTTTTACAAAAAGCTTGACCAAAAAAACTCCTTCGCAAAAGCTCAGTCGTAAAAACTTAAAAAAAACGCCGCCGCCCAGATTTGAACTGGGATATCCTTTCGGAAACTAGCTCTCAAGGCTAGCGCATTACCAGGTTGTGCCACGGCGGCATGAGTTGTTTACGAATGCCGTCGCTGGCGACCACTGGCATTGTCAGTGTGTATGCCACGGCGGCATAAGAATCAAAGATAAAGAATTATTATTTAAGTGCTTCGGTTTTAATCATTTAATAACGCTGCAAGAAAATAGTGTTGGCAGTGTTGGATTTGTTGATGCTATAAATAGATAATGTAACCACTCACAAGAAATCCCTCGTAGATTATATATATTTTTCTAAAATATTTAAGAGAGTAACCAAAAGATTTATAAATAATGGAAAATTCCTCTTTATAAATTTAATGCTGATTCAAAATATAGTTTTTATTGGATAAATAATTTATCCAGAAGCGGGGGTTATAGCATGCATCAAGTTGTTAGAAAATGTCCTGAGTGCGGCGGCAGTAATTTATTCTGGAATAAAGAAAAAGGCGAAGTCATCTGTAAAGACTGCGGTTTAGTAGTAGAAGAAAAAATGGTTGATTTTGGTCAAGAATGGAGAGAATTTGACGACGACAAAGCAAAAGCTCATAGAAGAACAGGAGCGCCTATGACTTATACACAATATGATAAAGGTCTTGGCACTGAAGTTGGAAGAAAATCTGATTTATATTCACTTGGAAGTAAAGATAGAAATAAGTTCTACAGATTGAGAAAATGGCAGTACAGAATTTCAACTGCTATTGAAAGAAACTTGAAATTAGCATTAGCTGAATTAAAGAGAGTAAGTTCTTATTTGAAACTTCCAGAAAGTGTTGAAGAAGAATCTGCGAGAATCTATACGCTAGCGGTACAACGTGGATTAGTTCGTGGAAGAAGTATGGAATCTGTTGTTGCAGGAGCATTATATGCTGCTTGCAGAAGACATGATGTTCCAAGAACGCTTGATGAATTATCTGAAGCATCTGGTATTGAAAAGAAAGAAATCGGCAGAACATACAGATTTGTGACAAGAGAGCTTGGAATTACAATCTTGCCAAGCAATCCTGCTGATTATATTGCACGATTTGCATCTGCATTAAAGTTAAGCGCAGAAACACAATCACGAGCAATTGAAATATTAGAATCAGCTCAAAAATCAGAATTAACATCTGGCAGAGGTCCAACAGGAATTGCAGCTGCTGCATTGTATGTCAGCGCTTTAATCCATGGAGAAAAGCGAACGCAGCGAGAAGTTGCAGATGTTGCTGGCGTTACAGAAGTAACTATCAGAAACAGATACAAGGAATTGCTTGATGAATTAAAACTAGAAAAAGAAATCAAGAAAACAAAGAAGAAAAAGAAAGAATAAAACATTAATTATAAAAAAAGAGTTCTTAGTGAATTTAGATAATATATAACTATAAAGTTCGTGAGATTATGGGAAGAAAAAATAACTATGTTTACATTGATAATGGATTCCTTGAAGCATTATTACATGACCTTAGCGCATATTTAAGAGTTCAAACACAGTATTTGAGTATGCTTGAATTTGACGGAAAAACAAGCGGAGAAGAGATTATATTGCCTAAAGTTTATTTTCTTGCAATGAAAATGACAACAAGCAAAGGCACTGAAATGATAGAATCTGCAAGGAAAATGCTTGATACACCAGATAAGGAATATACTTTTGAAGAATTTTCATTAGAATCTGTAATAAATGAAGTTACCGGACTTACAGAGATTATTAGATCATATAATAAAGATATTACCTTTGTAAAAGAATATAAAGCAGATTGCACTGCGTATAGCGATAGAACAAGATTATATAGAGTACTATTGAATGTATTTAATAACTCACGCACAGCTTTAGATGGAGTCACAAATAAAACAATTAAAATAAGCACTACAGATGATGATAAATTTAGTTATGTTCGTATTCAGAATAATGGCCCGTACATAACTGTAAAACCAATCTCTAAAGTATTTAAAAAATATACAACTAGTGCAGGCAAAGGACATGGAATTGGATTGTCTTCTTCAAGAAAGTATCTTTATGATACTGGTGGAAGTATAACTGCCGAGAATCTTAAAGATGAGCAAGGAGTTGCGTTTACCATCAAATTACCAAGGACAAAAGAAATTTATGATAGAATCATGGCAACTAGAAAGTAATTCTGTTTATTTGTTTAGGAGAATAAACCAATAATTTGCTTATATACAAGATTTCTGTTTTCTTTTTTATATTGTTTTGCTAAATCTATTATTTGCTGTTTTTGTATTATAATATTCTTTTTTTGCAGCACTTCAGAAACATTCCCTGAAGTAATAAATTGACAGAATTGTGTTAGATTTTTTGGATTTTTTGTATAGGATGCGCGTTCGTAGTCAATTAATTTTGGTTTGTTGTCTTTCCCATTTGCTTGAACAATTATGTGTTTCAAAGGATGATGCATTTCTTCTTTGTTTATTCCTAGCTCATCTAATTTGCAAACTATCGCAAATAAATCTTTGATTATAGTTAGATTAGCTTCTCTTGAAGATGATTTTAAAAAATCAAGTATCTTTGGTCCTTCAATCAATTCAATCATTAACAGTTCATCTGTTAACATGATTACCCTTGGCGCAAAACGATATTTCTCAAGCACTCTCAGCCATTTTGCTTCTTTTTTGAGCACATCAATCAATTCTGCTCTTTCTTTTGCAATTTTTATTGCAACTTTTCTTTTGTTAAAATTACCTTGATAAACAATTCCTCTTGAGCCTTTATCAAGATAGGAAATATCTTTGACATTAATTTCTTGCAGTTTCTTAAGAACTGGAGTTCTTTCGATGCAATAAACATACAATTCTTCGAAATCTGATTTTTGCTGATTGAGCTGTTTGAAATTGTACAATAGATCAATGATTATATTATCTATCTTTTCTTTCTTTGTCAATGAACTGAATAATAACAAAATCTTTCCATCTGGCTTAAGAAACTTGTCAGCTTGTTTGATAAATTCAATTGTAAACTCATAGCCATGCTTTCCGCCATCTAATGCTAAATCTGGATTTTTTTTATCAGTTGGCAAATATGGCGGGTTGCAGATAATTAAGTCAAATGTTCCGTGAATTGTTGAAAATAAATCTGAGAATTTGACAATGATGTTGTCAATATTTTTTGTATTTTTCTTTGCTAGCTTTAATGCTTTCTGGTTTATGTCAACTGCAATAACATTGTCTGCATATTTAGAAGCTTCTATTGCGAGAATTCCACTGCCTGCACACATGTCAAGAACATCGCCTTTTGCGTAATCTTTGATGTGCTTTTGGATTAAGTAAGAGTCTTCTCTTGGTTCGTATGGCGTATCGTTGATTTCTTGCATATTAGATAGGAATTTATTAACTTTATTAATGTATCTATATTTTTTTATCTTGTGTTGTATATATCTCTTTTATAAATTTAGGATATAAAAAGACTAGAAAAATTAAAGAGATAAAGAAATAAAATAAAAAAATAAAATAAAAGATCTATTTTGCCAATTCTGCATCAATTATCTTCTTAAATTCATCAAATGGCAATGCACCTGACAAACTTTGACCATTGATAAAAAATGATGGAGTGCCTGAAACACCTGCTTTGCTTCCATCATCTATATCTTTGTCAACTTCAGCTTTGTATTTGCCTGTGTCTACACAACTATCAAATTTTTGTTGATCCAATTTTAAATCTCCAGCGTATTTCTTTAAATCTGAAACTGTAATAGCATGCTGATTTTCGAAAATCTTATCATGCATTTCCCAGAATTTACCTTGATCATCTGCGCATTCTGCTGCTTGCGCTGCAACATGAGCATTTTCATGAAAACTTAATGGGAAGTCTCTGAAAACTAATTTAACTTTTCCAGTTTTAATATATTCGGCATCTATTTTCTTATATGCTTCATTGAAGAATTTCCCGCAGAAAGGACATTGAAAGTCTGAAAATTCTATGATTGTCAACTTTGCATTTTTATCTCCTTTTACTGGATCATCATCTGCTGCAGGTGGATTTAATAATTTACCAATGCCTACTGCAGCAGGGTTAATTACATAGTAAACACCTGATTTATCCATTGCATTGCTTACTTTTTCAAAATTAGCTGCTTTTGCAACATTTTCATCAAAAATATATGCTGGCAATGCATTAAGATTCAAATCCTTGATTAATTTCTTTCCTTCATCTGAATCAAATTCTACAACTCTTTCTTTTGCTGTTGGAAATAATGTTTTTGTAACCTGCATTACTTGTGAAGTATCACAAGCAGCACAATTCTTGTCATTAACAATGATTAAATTAATTGCTGGATCTTTTGAAGTATCTGCTAATTGAGGAGGTTGCTGAGCATCATCTTGCTGACTATCAGGAGCAACAGGTTTGCCTGTCAAAATTGATTCAATAACTGCTTTGAATTCACTATACGGCAATGCACCTGAAAGAAGCTGCCCATTAATAAGAAAAGCAGGAGTGCCAGAAATACCATTTGTTTCACCAGCTGCTAAATCTTTCTGTACTTCTTCTGCATATTTGTTTGTGTCTAAACAACTATTGAATTGCTGTTGATTTAAACTTAAATCAACAGCATATTTTTTTAAGTCTTCAATTGTTAATGCTTGTTGATTTTCAAATAGTTTATTATGCATCTCCCAGAACTTTCTTTGCTCTTTTGCACATTCAGCTGCTTCAGAAGCTTTTTGCGCATATTGATGAAAACCTAATGGAAAATCTCTGAAAACTAATTTAACTTTTCCTGTCTTTATGTAATCGTTTTCAATGGACGGCAATGTTTCACGATAGAACTTACCGCAGAATGGACATTGAAAATCTGAGAATTCTATGATTGTAATTGGCGCGTTTTTATCACCTTTCACAGAATCATCATCTGAAAGCAAGATATTTTTCTGTTTAACATCTTCTGGAATAATTATACTTCCAATAGTTCCACCTGAAGAAGGAAAATTTGTTTTTGGCACAAATATTGCAATGATTGTTGCAATAAGAAGCACTGCTAGAATAATTGCAGTGATTTTCCATATATCATTTGACTCTTTTTTATCCATTATTTTCACACCTCATGAATATCTTTACAGTGTGAAAATAATTCTATTTATATGTATTATGGAACTATTAAGTATTTTTCGAATTCGCTTCGCTCATTCAGAAAAATACAGATAGTAAACGTACCTAAAAAATATCGATTATTTGGTACGTTTACTATAACTACGATTTTGTTCAAAAACTTTTTATTAGAATAGAGATTCCTGGTAAAATATGGGTGAATTTCGCGTTGCTGTCAAAGCATTTATCATCAAAGAGAATAAAATCCTGCTTATCAAAAGAAGAAGCAATGATGTTCATAAACCAAATGCATGGGATATACCTGGAGGAAGGCTTGCGCTTGGTGAGAATCCATTTGAAGGATTGAAAAGAGAAACAAAAGAAGAAATTGGATTAGATATTGAGATTATTATTCCAGTAGATGTTCATCATTTCATCAGAGAAGATGAACAAAAGATTACTATGATTATTTTCTTATGCAAACCATTAACTGAAAATATACAACTTTCTGAAGAACACCAAGAGTATAAATGGATAGAGATCAATTCTGAAAAAAGAGAATTTCCAGAATGGTTGTATGGAGTTGTTAATAAGGTTAAAAGATATATTAAATTGAATTAACTATCACCTAGTGGTTAATTTACCGAAACATTTATAATCTGCGAATAATTGAGCCATAGACTGTAATGGGTGTGTTTTGGGCACTTTTAGGAACCTGTAAATCGGAGGTTCGTTAAAATGGCTGGAGTTCGTAAAAACATCTATGAAGAGCTTGAAAAGGTAAAAAAACTTATTTTAGGAGTTCAACCGCAGTTTGATGTTCGTAATTTGTGTGTTTTTCTTGGAAGATTAGGAACTCATCATTATAATAAGCAAGGTTTTCTAACAGGAGATGAGAAGAAGATTTACAATGTCCTGATTGAAAATTCTTACAATCCATACACTGTTTACAGATGGTCTTTGTTAGAAAGAATTCCTGATGATATTCGATTTCAATTAAGGAATCATTATCTGAGCCAGAAAAAAGCAAGCAAGATGTTCTTTGAAAGGAGACATGAAACGGATACTGCTATCCAAATAAGCATACGTGAGTTAGGCTTGCGATTAATTCAGGGGATGTGATATTATGGCAAACATACGAAAACTCAAAGAAAAAGGAAGAAAGCTACCTAATGTACTCAATAAGAAACAATTGCTGGAATTATTTGGCTGCATTGAGGAGACAGATGTCTTTATTGGAGGATTGCTCGCTTTATGCTGCGGTTTACGAATAAGTGAAGTCTGCTCGCTAAAAAAGCAGGACGTTGATTTCGAACAGGAGAAAATCAAAGTTGTACAGGGAAAAGGAAGCAAGGATAGATATGTTATGCTTCCAACAAAATTAAAGCCAATTCTTGAGAAGTGGTTTAGAATAAGTGAATCAGACTACGTTGTTCCTGCAATGTACAAAGAAAAAATGAAAGGAAGCCAATTAGCTATTAAGTTCAAAAAATATCTAATAAAAGCTGATTTACGTATTTTTATGACTAAAACCGTAACAGGGCAATCAAAATATGCTTATAGCTTTCACACATTGCGGCACACTTATGCAACATTTCTGCTCGAGAAAGGAGTTGATTTGTATTATGTGCAGAGGGCTTTAGGACATTCAGATATTCATACGACCCAAGTGTATGCTTATATCAGCAATAAAGATCTTCAGGAGAAAATAAACTTTGCATTTGGTAAAACGCATAATAAAACACAATACTCTGGATTAACTAATCCCGTACAGGTTTTACAACTGCGATTTGCAAATAATGAAGTAAGCTTTGAAGAATATAAACAAAAACTGGAAGTCCTGCAGAAAACAAAAGAGATGATGTTTTAATCCCATACTTTTTTGAAATCATCCAGCACTCTTTCGCCAGAATAATTGAGATAAACATCTGTAGTTTGAATATGGCTATGTCCAAGAATTCCCTGCAATGCTCGTAAATTTCCACCTTTGTGAAGATAACACACTGCAAAAGTATGACGCAATACATGCGGGCTTACTTTTTTCAAAATACCTGCTTTTTCAGCAACACGCTGCACAATCTTTTGAATCCAGCGAGAGCCATAAGGAATGCTCATATTATCTTTAAAAAATTCTGATAAATAAAATCGTGTTGTTTTGCTCATCGGAATAACTCTGCGTTTATTTCCCTTGCCAATTGTTGTGATACAATCTCGCTGCCAAGATATTTGATCCCGCTTGAGATTTGCTAACTCAGAAACACGCATGCCAGTTTCCAGCAAAGTGTTTACAATTAACGATTCTTCAAAAGAACTGCATGATTTTTTCATCATTTCGATTTCATCGTCCTCTAAAGGTTCACGTTTGTATACCATACATGAACATAGGTTGAGGAGGTTAATAATGAGGTTTAACAAGAAATACGGTATAGAAACGTAACAAATAAATGGAGATCACATATTATTTTTAACTTCTATTTTTATTAGACCCTTTGCTTTTTCAGATATTCCTGAAAGATAAAGCTTTTTTCCATTTGGAAGTTTAATATTTTCAAGATTTATTTTAAATTCATTTACCCCTATTTGAGTATAATTTAGATTTGCTAATATTAAATAAGGAGAAATTTGAAATTCAATTGTTTTTTTATTTGAAAGTGAATTAAAACATGATGGAATGATATATTTGTAAAATGAATTCTTGATTAATATACCTTCTGGAATCTTTTTTGGAGATTGTGGTTCTTTTGCTGAGAGAATTAATACACCAGCTAATTTTGGATAATTATTTCCGTTGTGGATAAGAATATTTTTTAATAAGTTTGATAATTGATACAAATCTATTCCTGCAACCCTAAAATCTAAAACTACTATCCCGCCTAGTTTAGCATTAGATATTTGTCCATATTTATCATCTAACTTGTAAATAATCTTTGATTTAAATATCATTGGAGAAATGTTTAATAATAACAGAAATAGGTTATAATCACAAATGAATTTTTCAGTTTTTTTAATAGTTATTTTTTTCTTCTGAGCTGTTACTTTGACAATTATTCCCTCTCCAAAATCATTTTTGTATTTATCAAAATAATCATTAATAACTTTGGGGATATATCCGTTAATAATTGTTGTTTCTATATGAAAATCGTCATTAAACTTATAATCGGCTGTCCTCTTCTTTTTCTGTTTTGCTATCTGATTAATCACAATATCATTATCTAATAAATATTTCTTTGTTTGTCTTTCTGAAATTATTTCTAATTCTCTTTTTGAGATCATAACAATTATGTAGAGAAATAGTAATATAAATAGTTTTTCTGTATCTAACCAATTCCTCTCTGTTCTAATTCTTTTATCACTGCCAATTTAATGAATGAAGAAACTGAAATATCATTATTACAGACTTTTTCTATTTTTTCCAATAAATCAAGAGAAATACTGATGCTTCTTGATCTTGCCCGTTTTCTAATTCTTTCCAGCATTTTCCAAGCACACTTTTTTGTGAATCTGATCTATTTTTCCCATAAATGAAAGTTCCATAAATACCATGAAACGAATGTAATCACTTTTCTTTGAAAATCCTAATGCTTCTGCCCTATCTTGTAATTTCTTTTCCTGTTCTTCAGTTAGCAGAAGCTCATAACGTTTTTTCATACAATTCTATGAGTAGAAGTCGGATATATATCTACGGTGCACAATTTGTGAACTTTTAGTTCACAGAATTTTCATTTAAATTTTAATAAAAGTTTAAAAAGAGAGTAATTCTCCACAGGTTATGGGAAATATTGGAGAACTAAGCAAGAATTTCTGGAAGATTATTTCTATGTTTGCACCCGGAGTAATTATCTTAGAAGTAGTTTTTCAAAAAGGTCTTTTCCATAATTTACCTAATAATTGGTTTGCTTTAATTATTTATCTTATTTGGGCTATAATCATCAGTATCCCCTATTTTAATATGTCAACAATTTTCTGGATAAGTATCCTTCTAAAAGATAATCAGCAAAAACCTGATGAAGATATGGTCTATGTTTCAGCGGCAAGTATTTCAATTATTTATGCTTTAATACATGCAGGAATTTTTTTCTTAGTTGCTTTTATTTATATGAGATTATTTCAAGAACAAATTACTTTACAACTTATAACATTATCTTACATACTTATTTTTTTACTGACATATTATCATTTCATGTTATTTACAAGATATTTAGCTGAGCGGATGTATAAAGAACTTATAAAAAAATTGACTGAATAATTAACCACACTTTTGCACCGCCTCCAGCAACTCCTGCTTCGGTACTTTCTCAATAAACTCTCTGATTTTCTTATTCTCAATCTTATGCAATTGGTTTACATTAAAATTCTCTGCACAAATCAATCGTACTTTTCCACCAAATTCCTGCAATCCTTTACTCATTGCTTTCATTTCTTTTTGTGATGGAGAAATAATCAAATTTTGCTCTTTGCTATCTACTGCAATGACAGGATTCAATAAAACAGATTTATTCTTTTTTGTAAACTCATCTACTGATTTATTGATTAATGCGCGTGTCCGTATGTAATACGCATTATTTGTTTTATGAATTAGTTTTGCTTCTCTAACTATATCCTGCTTAAGAATTCTATTGAGCAGTTTATGCTTGTCATCTGTGCTTATTTTGACAATACCGCTATGTGTTCCTGCATTAATATCCTGTTTATCGCTAAAACTTTTCAAAATTATTTCCTCAGGATATTTTTCGCTGGTATTTGAGAACCAGCATTGATGATCTACTTCCAAGATGGCAATCTGTTTCTCTACATTATTCTTTTTGCAGAACTGATATTCATGCGACCATATAGTTTTAGCACAACGTAAACAACTTTTTTCGCCGCAATTAATACATGTATCATCAGAATTGCTGCATTTACAGTTAAAACATTTAATTGCGCAATTTGTATGCTTCATTTGCTTTGCAGCACAATGATTGCATACTATTTCAAAACAAATACTACAGAAACCTTCAGTATCTCCAGAACCACAAATACATGCTTGTTTCAAATGCTGCACAGATTTACTTACAAAATTCTTTTCAAACATTTGCAGCAATGCTTTCTGTGCGTTCTGCTGCAGAAGAGAAAGCCATTCCTGATTTATTTCATAATTTGTGCCAAATTTGATAATTACTTTTTTATTGAGCAATTCAGTAAGTGCTTTGTAAATGCCTCGTTTTGTGCAGAATATTGATTTCTTCTTGAGTTCAATAAATAATTGTTCAGCTGTTCTATTGTTTCCACTAGCAAGAATATTGCATGCCTGTGCTTTCAAATCTCTCTCAAGCAATATGGAATAACTCATTATTTTGACAACTTGATGAGTTCAATTCCTCTTTTTTCTAAAACATCTAAGATTTTCTTCCTATCTGCTTTGCTTCCCTGTGCTTTTCTGTCAAGCATTGCATACTGTACTCCACTAACAGTTTTATCCAATGCAAGTTCAATGACCTCAGACGTAACATCTGCAAAAGTGAAGTAAGGAATAAAATGTCCAAAAGCATATCCTTCTTCCAAAGCTCTTCGAGTAAATCGTTCAGCATAATGATCTCCACCTATTGCTAAACAATTTTTGCTTTGCTGCGGTTGCAGAGTTAAAAGATTCAGCACAGCATCAGCTACTGCCTGCACTGCTTTTTCATCTTTATGTTGTTGTTCAGTATCGCCAATTTCAACAAACATAACAGGAGCTTTCAAATCTGTTGGTGTATGATGTGTTACTTCATAACTTACCTGATAGCCAAGATTTCTCTCTTTGCTTATTGTATCCAATTGCTGCAATGCTAACTTCATATATGCTGGATGAGAATATGCTAATTTATGCGGTTCTCCTCGATACGGAACTTTGCTGTCTTTTTGCGGCAAACGAAAATTGCCTGCTGGATGGACTGTTAATCGCGAAGCTCCTTTTCCTAAATGACGAAATACAAATACATATACTTCAGGATCAAAATAATTGTCTAAATCTGAAACATCTAACACAAGATCATTCGGATGCCAGACCAAAACAGTATTACCTCTTCGTAATGTTTTATACGGACAAGTTTCATGTTTAAACTCTTCAAAAGACTGCTCTAATTTGTGTCCGATATTTCTACTGCACAAATCTTGTTCAGTAGCAACGATTACAATGTTTTTCACCATAGTTTCTAACATACCTCAACAACTTTCTCCTCTTTTAGGAAATTCTTTAGTTTAATGTTTTGTATTTGTACATATTCTTTTTTAATTGGATCATTTCTGCACCATGGATCAGGCAATTTTGCATTGCCTTTGAGATAATGACTTCGCAAGGGACAGCCACCTTTGCAGACAATGTTATAATCGCATTGTGTACATTTGCCTGTAACTGACTCCCAACTTCTGTTCATGTGAAACTTGAATAATGGCGTTTGCCAGATCTCTTCCAAACAAGATTCTGTAATATTTGCAGTTAACTGCATAAATTCCTTGTCTGCTGTGACATAACCGCATGGTGTTACAAAACCTTCCGGAGAAATGTAAATAAATTTCTTTCCAGCAGCACAGCCAGAAAGATATTTATCAAGCAGGGGAGCGTTTTTAATTTCTTCACTGTCGTTTCTTAATTCCATTGGATAACAAAGCATGCTCTCAAAATGAATGTTGCCAGCTGCTGCTAATTTAGGAATTGAAGCGTTATATTCTTCTGGAGAAAGCATAATTTCTTTATTTTCTAATGTTCTGCCAAAAGGCTGCGGGACAGTTACGGTAATTTTATCAGCAGGCAATGTTTTGAGTTTGACAATTAATTCAGTGAGTTTGTGAATATTGTATTTTGAGAGAATGCAACCTACACTTACTTTAACACCAAGTGATGAAAGATAGCGTATTGCTTCTTCTGCTTTTGCTAATCCTTCTTTGCCTCTCAGTAATTTATATTCTTCTTCTGTTGGTCCATCAAAAGAGATGTAGGCAGCATCAAGCAGTTTGTAATCAATATTTGTTTTTTTAACTAATGTACCATTAGTGATAAGAACTAATTTGAAATCATGCTGTTTAATCAGCTGAATAATTTCTTTGATATTGGGATGGAGCAAAGGCTCTCCGCCAGTTACTACTATTTTTTTGAATTTCTTTTCTTTGAGAATATTGAGAATTTGTTTTACTTTTTCAAAAGACATTTCTCTGTTTTGCGGAGATTTGACATAGCAATGTTTACAGCTATAATTGCACCTATGTGTTATTTCAAGATATACAGTGCCGTCTAATGTTGGCGGAAAAAGCTGAGCCAGCTGCATGGCATTAAACACCCATGCTTGCTGCTACAGTAATTTTGTATCGTTTAATTTCTTTTGGCACTTCAGAAACTCTTAAGTTCTGCATAAACGATGGTTCTTGTACTTCAAATTCGGTTTTCATAGTGTTTACCCCCAATACAATCTATCTATGAGAACCTCTTTTTTCTGATGGATGGAATAGAATAGTTCTTTTTATTCGTATTGCTATAATACTGGTTTATTTGAGCCGAAAGTAACGGGATTTTTACGTAAAAATGGTTTTTTTGAGCAGTAGCTTTATATACTACTCAACAATACTGACAAAGATGGAACTTGAACCTCGAGACTTGGAAATCCTACAGATTCTTCGGGAGAATGGCAGGCTTTCTAATCGAAAGATTGCAGAAATGACAAGCATTCCAATAACAACAGTTCTTAACCGT
This sequence comes from Candidatus Woesearchaeota archaeon, assembly GCA_016219865.1. Lineage (GTDB taxonomy): Archaea > Nanobdellota > Nanobdellia > Woesearchaeales > DSVV01 > JACRKF01. The sequence continues at coordinate 12,885 of JACRKF010000038.1, forward strand.
ATCAAATTAATGGAGAAAGAAGGCATTATTCTGCAGTATGTTACCCGACTTGATTTTTCACAATTAGGATATAATACCGTTGCTTATGTGTTTGTAACACTTGATAATAACAAGCTTCGGGAGCTTAATATGATGCATGAATCCATTACTGAGAAAATAGCGCAGGAATTTCCCTTTGTAACGCATATTACAGCAGTTTCTGGAAGAGAAGATATTATCATCAGATTAAGAGCAGAGAATAACAATGAATTAAATAAACACGTCAATAAGATCAGAGCAATTGAAGGAGTACTGCGAACAGAAACAATGATTGCATTGCATGATGTGAATAGAAAAAAGATAATGACGAATTTTGTGAAGAAGAAGTGGAAGAGGCAGAATTAAATAATCTTTATAAGTATGTATGATTAAACATCAATAAAATAATGAAGGGTTAATGAAATGGATCTTAATGAATTTTTTACAAGAATTAAAAAAATTGATGTTCAACTAAAAGAAAGCGGTTGGAATGTAAAAGATAAAACTAAAGTATGGGTAGAAGTTGATACAAAACAATCTGATTTCAAAGCAAGACATTATAAGGTAGTTTCTGAAACAATTAAAAATGAAGAAGAAAGTAAATATGCTGATTATCTTCTTCTCGATAGCAATGGTGATCCTTTAGCAGTAATTGAGGCAAAAAGAACAAGTAAAGATCCGATAGTCGGACAAAAACAAGCAGAGCAATATGTCCAAGATATTAAAAAACAAACAGAAAAAGAAAATTTTATTTATTTTACTAATGGTTATGAGATTTGGTTTTGGAATAAGCCATTTGAAAATCCACGGCTGATATTAAATTACCATAGCCAAGAAGATTTAGAAAGAATTAGATTTCAAAATTACGCTAAGAAGAATTTTAGCGATGTAGAAATTAAAAAAGAAATAATTGACAGACCTTATCAAATTGAAAGTGTTAAACGAGTTTTAGAAGGAATTCAAAAAGGTAAGCGTAAATTCTTAATTGTTCAAGCAACAGGTACTGGAAAAACAAGAGTTGCTATGGCATTAGTTGATATATTATTACGCTCAAATCGTGCTCAGAAAATTCTTTTTCTTGCAGATAGAACCGCTCTTAGAAATCAAGCGCATGATGAAGGTTTTAAAGTATGGTTTCCGAATGAATCTAAATCAAAAGTTGTAAGTGGGCATTTAGATAAGAATGCAAGATTATTTACCTCAACTATTCAAACATTTATGGAATGTTATCACGAATTTTCTACCGGTGCATTTGACATAATCATCTCTGATGAAGCGCATAGATCAATCTATAATAAATGGAAAGATGTATTTACTTATTTTGATGCAGTTCAAATCGGTCTTACTGCTACTCCTTCTGATCTTATAGATAGAGATACATTTCGTTTTTTTCAATGTGATGGACAACAACCCGCATCACTTTATACTTATGAACAAGCTATTAAAGAACAATATCTATGTGACTTTAGGGTGCATGGGGCACAAACACATTTTCAAATAGAGGGAATAAATCCAGAAGATATTCCAGACCAAGTTAAAAAGAAACTTTTAGAAGAAGGCATGGAAGAAGATGATATGGCTTGGGAAGGAACTGAAATAGAAAAGAAAGTTGCAGTTATTGGAACAAATGAAGCAATAGTTGAAGAGTTTATGGATAACTGTCTGATGGATGAAACAGGAACACTTCCTGCAAAAACTATTTTTTTTGCAGTATCAAAGCAACATGCTAAAAGGATTTGGGAAGCATTTGAAAAAAAATTCCCACAATATAAAGGGAGACTTACGAGAATTATTACTTCTGAGGATAGTAGGGCTCAATATTTGCTAACAGAATTTAAAACAGAAGATTTTCCAAGAATTGCAATCTCAATAGATATGCTGGATACTGGTGTTGATGTTCCCGAAGTATGTAACTTAGTATTTGCAAAACCAGTATTTTCAAAAATAAAATTCTGGCAAATGATTGGAAGAGGAACACGACACGAGAAAACATGCAAACACAAAGAATGGCTTCCTTTCGGCAAAAAGGAGTATTTTCTAATTTTTGATTTTTGGAACAATTTTGATTATTTTAATATGCACCCTCAGGGAAAAGAAGTAGGTCCAACTGAAGCAGTCACTACAAGAATTTTCAAAACAAGAATTGAGCAATTAGGTCTATTTTTAGGATCAAAACAAGAAAAACACTTTTTAGATACCAAAGCGAAAGTTCTGAACGATATTAACAGATTGCCTTTAAAATCTGCTTCGTTGAAAGAACATTTACTTAATATTGAAACAGCTAAATCAGAAAAACTTTGGGACAATGTGGGAGTAAAACCATTAGAGTTTCTCTCAAATAAAATGACTCCCTTGATGAGATTTCAAACTGATGTTAATCTCAATCTTGCAGCGTTTGTACTTAAATGTGAGAAATTAGGCTTATCAATATTGAAAGGAGACAAAAAATCAGTTGATACATTAAAGACCGAGATTGGTCAGTATTTAGATTGCCTGCCAAGAAGTTTGCAGCAAGTTAAAGATAAGAAAGAACTTTTAGATAAGGTGCTAAGTAAAAAATTCTGGGAAAATGTTACTTATGATGATTCACAAATGTTAATCAAAGAATTTTCTTCACTTATGCCGTATAAAAGAGCAGAACCAAGAAGAATTATTGTATTAGATGTAGATGATTTAGTTAAACAAAGAAAAATAATTGAATATGGAATAGAAAATCCCAAACAAGAATATATTGAAGTCTATAAAGAAAAAGTTGAGAATAAAATAAAAACATTAGCATCAAAAGATCCAGTAATCCTAAAGATTAAAGAGGATAAAGTT
>JACRKF010000040.1 GCA_016219865.1 Candidatus Woesearchaeota archaeon
AGCGAACTCGGACAGCCCTTACGTGAGCTGGCGCCAAAACTTTGTGCGATTTCATTTTATTCAATCGCACTAACTGCTTGCTTATTGTTCAGTTTTTTGTAGTTTCTTCTGTACGAATTACAGAGCTAATCTTTTCCTGAGTGAGCGGAGCGAACTCGGAAAAGATTAATTACATAATCATGTATCTCCTCAGGATAAAATGGTCTGCCATCGTATTTTCTGAGATTATTCTTTATTTCAATGCCTGTTTTTTCTCTGATTAAAGCTGCCAATTGTCCAGTGAGATTGCATTCAATACAAATAACATTCTTTGAATTCTTTATAAGATTTATAACACTCTCTGTTGGAAAAGGATTAAGATATTTTAGCTGCATAAAGTTTGCCTTAATTTTTTTATCTGCTAAAAACTGCATTGCTTCAAGAATTGCTCCTTTTGTTGAACCAAAACTAATAAATGTGAATTCTGCATTTTGATCTCCAACTAATTTTGGCTGCGGAATATCTTTCATAGCTGTTTCTAATTTTTTGAAACGTTTTTGCATCATCTTAATTCTATTATCAGCTTCTTCATTAAAAAAACCAGATTCATTATGTTCATCACTTGATGCTATAAACAACCCATGTTTTTGCCCAGGCATAACGCGAGGAGAAACACCATCATCAACAAATGCAAATCTTTTGTATTCTTGGTTTGCAGCTGCCATCTTCTGCAATTGTTTATCTGTTAAAAATTTACCTCGTTCAATTTTGACTGCGTCAAAATTGAACTTTTTGGTAGATTTATGAGATTCATTCAAATGTTTGTCTGTCAAGAAAAGAACAACCAACTGATATTTCTCTGCTAAGTTAAATGCATCTATCATAAGATTGTATGCATCATCAACATCACCTGGAGCAATAACTATTCTTGGGAATTCTCCATGTGCTGCATTCAAAATAAAATGAAGATCTCCCTGCTCAGTCCATGTAGGTAATCCAGTGCTTGGTCCGCCACGCATACCATTTATTACAACTAATGGAGTTTCAGTCATTGCTGCTAAACCAAGTCCTTCTGTCATCAAACAAAATCCACCGCCAGATGTTGCAGTTAATGCTCTTGTTCCAGCATGCCATGCGCCAATTGCCATGTTTACTGCGGAAATTTCATCTTCTGGTTGTTTAACAACAATATTGAATTGTTTTTCATAACGTTCCATGGATGAGAGAATTTCAGAAATTGGCGTCATTGGATAAATCGAAACGAATTTACAACCTGATGCTAAAGCGCCAAGAGAACAAGCATCGTTTCCTGTAAGAAGAATATGCTCTTTATTTTCTCCAATCTTTTTTAGTTTATTTGGAAAGTCTTGAACAACTTCTTTATAATTTGCGGTTATATAATCATATCCTGCTTTTGCCAAAGCTATGTTTTGATTGATAACTTCTTCACCTTTGCTTTTAAAAAAATCCTTAATAATGGATTCAATAATCTTAAAATCATAGGAAACTACTGCGAATGATGCGCCAAGTAAAATATTATTTCGCATAACACGCTCTGCTTTAAGATCTCGAACTATTCTTAACAATGGAACATGAAGATAAGAAACATCATTTCTTAGTTTTGTTTTGTCTATCGGAAAATCATCATGATCATAAATAACAACACCTTTTTTAGTTAACTGCTGCAGATGTAAATCTATTGTTTCCTTGTTTAATGCAGCAAGAATATTTACTATTTGTATAGTTGTATGAATCTCTTTATCTTCAACACGCGCAGTATAATTATTATGCCCGCCACGAATTAATGATGGATATTCAGTAGAATCAAAAATATGAAGATTTCCTCGCAAGCAAGCTTTTGAAAACATTAAGCCAGTTGTCATGATGCCGTAACCAGCTTCTCCACCTATTTTCCAGACTAATTTATTAATTTCTGCCATAATTGCCTCTTTTATTATGTATGTGTTCTTTAGATATTTAAATTGTTTTTGGATTGAAGCATTATTTGCAATAGAATATATAAATCCATATGATTATCTGCATTATGAAATGCCGCAAATATCACCTGAAATCATCTATGAAGATGAAAACATTCTCATTGTCAACAAACCTGCGCAATTAGCTACGCATCCAGGCGGAGTTTATGAAGACAATTCCTTATTTGATATATTAAAAGAGAAGAATGAAACATTGCATCTTATCAACAGATTAGATTTTGATACTTCTGGGATTATTCTTTGCGCGAAAAATAAGCAAACTGCTGCAAAACTGAATAAATTAATGTTTGAGAAGAAAATTGAAAAGAAATATCTTGCAATAGTCCTTGGAGAAATAAAGAAAGAAATAACTGTAAACAACCCAATTGCTGAAAGAAGAGGAACACATATCAAATGGAAAATGAAAATTGTAAAGAAGAACAGCAAAGATGCAAGAGAATGCATTACCTCTTTTAAACCATTGCAAACATTTCAAAAGGATGGAGATTTCTATACACTTGTAGAATGCACACCATTGACTGGAAGACAGCATCAGATCAGAGTTCATCTATCATCTTTGAAACATCCAATTGTTGGCGATAAGATTTATATCCGTGATAAAGTGTTTAAGTATTATACTACACATGACCATCAATTGGATGATGAATGTTTAGAAATTATAAAGACACCACGTATGTTGCTGCATAGTTATTATTTGAAATTTAATCTTGATAATAAAGAAAGAAAAATAATTTGCGATATGCCAAGAGATTTTGAAGAGTTTATTAAACCAAAAACTACATAAACCATTGTAATTCTCAACAAAAAATGGAAAAAGAGGATAGTTTGATAAGCGCATATATGCAAAGAAATCCAGTTGCAGTTCAAGAAACAGAAAATAAGATCAATTCTAAACATAATGATATCATTGGAATCAATAGTGCAGCAACTGAGAATAATTATCTAACATTGCTTATCTCACTCCAGCAGCTTCCTTTCTCAGTTGGAAAAAAGCTTTTCTTTGATTTCTTACAAGGAAATAGAACAAATGAATCAATTGAAAGACATCAACTCCATAGTTCTATGAATTTTGGCAAACTAAACTCATTAAAATTTTCTGAGCTAGATAATCTGCTTCAAACATGCATTATTAACAATTTCATAGAATGGACTCCTTTGCAGTCAAATAAATTCATTAAAGTGTTGACTCTTACAGCGCAAGGAAGAAATGAGATCAAAGAACCGAAATTGTTTGCATTAAAAAAAGATATGCAACAAACAATTAAACAAACAGAAATCACTGGACAAGATAGATTTCTTTTTGAGCAATTTGACTTTTTTCTGAATCAATACAATGATTTCCAGAAAAAAGCAATACTTTCACCATCAAAAGATATATTGTGCATTGCTGCAGCTGGTTCTGGAAAAACAACTACAATCACACAAAGAATCTCTTTTCTTACAACATATAGGTCAGTGCAACCGCAGAAAATTCTTGCAATTACTTTTACTAGAAAAGCAAAACAAGAACTTGAAAAAAGATTAAGCCAAAACCAAATAACGCAAGGAGTGCAGATTGAAACATTTAATTCATTCTGCGAGAAGATACTAAAACAATACAATGATGAGATTTATACTCAACATGTAAGAGTAATTAATTATGGCGATAGAATCAGACTTGTAAGATATGCGCTTTCCAAAAATAATCTGAACATAGAGAAAGCAATAGCTATGTATTTCAGTATAGCGCAACAAAGAGGAAAATCTCCGGAAGAATTGACTGCAATATTTGTAAATGACTGTTTTTTTATTTTAGATCATTACAAAAATGAGAATAAACAATTAGAAGACTTTTCTAAAGAAACTGTTAGAGGAGAGCATGCTGAATATTCACTGAAGGAGATAAATAATGCAAGAATGATGTATGAAATATGCAAGAACATTGAGAAGAAAATGCATGAAGAAGGCTTGCGGGATTTTGCTGATCAGATTATGGAATGCATTCGCTTTCTGCAGCAAAACAAAGGATGCATTCCACTATTTGAGCATGTGCTAATTGATGAATTTCAGGATATAAATAAAATACAAATGGATCTAATTGAACTTCTTCAACCAAAAAACATATTTTGTGTTGGAGATCCAAGACAAGCAATATTTGGCTGGCGAGGAAGCAAGATTCAATATATTCTTTCATTTTATCAAAAATATCCAGAAGCAGAAATTATTACACTGACTGAGAATTACCGTTCAAATGCAGCAATTGTTTCTTTGATTAATAAAACAATCCAAAGCATGCAATTGCCGGATTTGACAAGTGGAAAAAAAGAAACTAAGAATGCTGAGGAAGAACAAAGTAAGCAACACAAAAATACAAAACCAATAGCGCTGCTTGAATTTGCCTCACAAGATGAAGAATATTTATTTATATTGCATTCATTGCAAAGCTTGCTGCAAACAGCGCAAATTCCACCGCATGAGATTTTTGTGCTTGCGCGCACTAATAGAATACTTAAAGAATTAAGCCAACGATTGCAAATGCAGGGAATTAAACATATTCTAAGAACAGATGAGATCAGAAATCCAATTGTTGCAAAAGGAGATGAGATAACACTTGCAACTATCCATGCAATTAAAGGATTAGAAGCGCAGACTGTATTTGTCATTGGATGCACAACCAATAATTTTCCATGCAGAACAACTGATCATCCAGTTATGGAGATGATTAAAGTTGACGAATATGATAAAGAAGAAGAAGAAAGAAGATTATTCTATGTTGCATTAAGCAGGGCAAAAGAACAATTGATTCTTACATATAGCGGAGCAATTAGTTATTTTATTACAGCAGAAATGCTGCAAATGATTGATAATAGAACAACTGCAAAAATTGAGGGGAAAGAAAATAAGGCAAATATAATTAAAGCAGATTATAAAACAAATAAAAATAATGCAATATACGCAAAACTAAAGCAATGGCGATTGGAATTAGCAAAAGCAAATGGAGTTCCTGCATATATGATTATCAATGACAAAACTATCTTAGATCTGCTTGAAAAAATGCCAACAGAGATAAAAGATTTAGAGGAGATATATGGACTTGGACCAAATAAAATCAGAAAATATGGAGAAGAACTGCTGATGTTAGTGAATGGCCACTAATTTTATTAAAGAAAGAAAAGCAATTATCATTATGATTGGATTTATAGTAAAGAGAATTTTGCAAAAATAGCAATTTTTGCAAAATTCTCCTCAGCAGGCAATCCGGACAATAGGGAATTAATAACATAGAGAACTTTGCAAAATTCTTTGCAAAGTTCTCTAAACGTGGAGAAATGCAACATTGAGGTATTACTTAGGGATAGTAACATTTATATATCAGTAATACTTCTTCCCACTGCAAGAGGTGTTTATTAGCCAAGGAAGAACTAATGAAACACAAGATATCAATCTCAATAGAAGAAGATACAGTATTGCAATTAAAGAACTTTTTGCGTAATTATAGATATCAATTTCGTTCTCAATCGCATATTGTTGATTATGCTCTTCAAGAATTTCTGAATAAAAAAGAACAAGAATCCAAGCATGGTGAGCATCATGGGTAAAACTGCTGCGCATGGCGCTGGATCTGGGTTGGAAGCAATAGTAGATTACAAGAAAGAATTGCGAGCTTTAAAATGGAGCAGATATATTCCTTTCAATGCAAAAACAAGAAAAAAACTTGAAGAAAGACATCAACTTAAAGTTATTTTGGAAGATGATTGGAAAATTTTATACCGAGACCTTGCAGATTATACACTTTCAAAGCTTCATAAAGATGCTGTTGCAAGTATTCAAGATATTGGGGAGAGTACTGCTGATACAAAAAGAGATGAAGTAAAAAAAAGACTCAAATCAATTCGAGAAGCTCTTAAACAAGATCCGCTTGCATTTGAAATGTATGAAATTAAAATTGAAGAAAATAGTTTGCATGCATTTGATGCGGATAATGGCGGATTGTATAAAGTGATTATTAAGATTCCGCAAATAACAGATAATCAGAATGAATTTGTTTACTTTGTAAAAAGATACAGTAATCAAGAGACTTATAAAACTGCAATGAGAAATCAAAGTAATGTGCAAAGATTTTCTAAACATGCAAGCAAAAGAATTGAAAGAATAATCGGACTTGAAGAAATAATCATTTCATCATTTGGAATTAACAATAATTATAGGTTAGCAGCAGAAGAATATATTGGTGAAGGAATTACACTGCAAAGAAAGATTAGAGATTTGCAACAGAAAAAGAAAACTATTTCTGAAAATTTAGAAATTGAAGAAACAGCAGAAGATTCAGAAAAAGAGAAACAAAAAATACGCGCAGAGATAATTGCATTGTACAAAGATGCAATTAGCGCAGATATTGGACTGAATCAGGAATTAATTGCTGCGGAGATTGAAAGAATTAGCAGATTAACTGCATTAAACGAAAAGAAACCATATGACTTATTATATGAACAGTTTTCAAAAGAAAAAGATGAATCACGATTTTATAGAAGATCATTAGAAAGATTAGATACAAAATGGAGAAATAAATTCACTGCTGATGAGATTAATGGATTAGAGCAGTTGATTAATTCAATTTGTGAACCTGTAAATGCAATGGCTAGGATATTGATTCATGGAGATCTGCATGCTAAGAATATAGTTTATGATTCTGATGGAAAACAAATATTAATTGATCCAGAAAGATATTGTGTAAGCAATATTTTTTATGATATTGCGCGATTAACAATGCATTCTGATTTGTCAACAAAAGAGATTGATGAGCTTGTAGAACATGGAGTGCAAGAATATAATCAATTGATAAAAAATAATACTGCTGTCTTCATAGGTTATAATGAGATAACATTCGATCAGGGCAAAGATATTTTCCAAAGAATTACTGCTATTGAATCTTTACAGATGCTAAGCATGATGCATCGCAAAAGCAAAGTTGCAAAAAAGAAAAGTGAAAGAGAAGCAGCAGCAGCTTATGCAGGAGAATGTTATGCAAAAGCGTACAGGATTATTAAAAAGTTAGAGATAAGAAATTCTTCATTGTCCGGATTGCCTGACTCAGAGAATCTTGCAAAGCAAGATCCTCTCAGGCAATTATCTAATGTTTATGGAAGATTGACAAATGCTAAAATTGTTGCAGTTAATGAAATTGAAAAAAAAGATTTTGAATTAGATGCAAGTTTAGAAGGAAGAATTGCGCCTGCTGAAGAACAAGGATTAGCAAGCGTTCTTGGAAGAACAGCAGTTGCTGACTTAAACCAATCAAGAGGATTGCTTGCGCGAATAGGTGAGAGAAAATACATAATCGGAAGAAAATTTCGCATGCCTGCTGCAATTGCAGTTTCCCTTGCTATTTTAGGATTAGGTGTTTATTCTGGATATAAAAAAATAGAAGATTATCTGCATCAAAAAGAAGTTGCAGAATTTAGAGATAAAGTAATGAGTGAAAGAAGACAGCAGATTTGGCAGAGAACAGATCCTGTATTTTATGGCGAGTATGCAGCCAGAAACATATTTAATTATCAGAAAGAAGTTGAAGAAATGACAAAAGTGCGGAGGGAATTAATCTATGGTTCTGCTGAAGAAAGCAATGGCGTATTCTACAAAAGACCATATAATAAAAGATACAACGAAATGTTAGGACATCCATTGGGATTAACGCTTCCTGAATTCAGATGGAAGTCATATGTAACATCTGTCGAATATTATGCGAAGAATTTTGCTATAGACGCAAATCTTATACGAGCTGTAATTGCAGCAAGCGATTGGATAAATAAAAATGGTTTATATCCAAAACAATTGCGCACAATCAATGGAAGCTATGAATATACATGTTTGCAGCCAATTGTAACATCTGAATTAAAATATCTTGGCATCACAAATTACCAAGAGGACTGTCTTCATGACGAGAAAAGCATCAGAACAAATATATTGAACGCAACACTGAGATTAAAAGAAAAATTAGAGATTCATCAGCAGGATACTGCAAAAGCATTATTAGACTTTTATGATGAATATTTTAAAGGCAGAGAATCTACACAATATAAAACATATCCAACTGAATGTATAGCAGGAAATTATTGGGATATGCGCTTCTTTGATCAGCAGCAAATTGAGAAAAGCGAGAGGGAAAAAGAATATGCTTATAATTGTTCTTTAAGTTACGGAGAAAGTATTGATGCAACTGATTTTGTTGAAATTGCTTTAGTATTCTATGAACGCTTTCAAAAAGAATTTGGAACAGGAAAATTATGGGAAGATGGCGCAATTCGAGAAGTATTGACTCCAAAAACGAGAGATTTTTATCATAGATAATTCATTTATTAGATACTAAATCAATTTCTTTGTATGAATCATTACACTACTAAACCAATAGAAGAGATTAGTTTGCTCAATTTCAGAATTATAGCAGCGAACAAAGAGATTGGTATCAAAAAATAATTATCGAGATTGAAAATAATAGATTAACGATAGTAACTTTTGTAAATGTAATCTTTCTGATTCAATTGTTGAATGTAAAATTTGATGTTATTTTTTATGAATGAGCAAAGCGAATTCATAAAAAATTAATAAGTAATGCTCATATCATAGATCTTCTCAACAATACAAGTAAGATTAAATATTATAGTTTTATTTTTGCTTGTTTCTAACAATGCAAATCCTTCTTTGCGCAGATGGTATCGTTTGTTTCTAATTTTGAGCAGTATTGCAGCATCTGTCTTGTAATGCAATTGATAATAATCCCGCGTATATTGCACAACCTCATCAATAAAATTAATCTCTTTATTTGATAAACTTATCTTATTTGGAGATTTTTGCTCAGACCATTCTTTTGCCAGATAACTCCACATCTTTCCGAGAACACCAATATTCCATGTTGAGAAAAATGAAAGTGATTTTTGTTCAACTGATTGGTTTGCAGTTTTGTTAATAACACGCAGATTGAATTCAGCCAATTTCAATAATGTTTCTCGTAATTCAAGAATTAATGCAAGCTTTGCTGCATCTTTTTTCTTTGCAAACTCTAAGCATGAATCTGCCATCGTCAGGATAATATGAAACATTCGCTTAAACATTGCCTCTGCATTTTCATCCAATGCCTCAGCAATGTTTTTTATAGTGCAGCTGTTTGCTTTCTGATCAATAATTTCCATGCCAAGAAGATTATGCAATGTCTTCCTGATAGAATCAACTACTGCTGGATCTTCATAATTTACAAGAAGCTCATCAAAACCATGGCGATATTTTGTAATGATTAATCTGTTCATATAATCTTCTTTATTTTTTATGGTGATTGTTGCTGCTTTCTTTTGCTGTATAATCTCGCGAGAAATAACAATCCTATTGCTTTCTATATCAAGCTCTATATCAGAACCTTTTTTTATATTATTCTCCTTTACCCATTTGCTAGGCAGAGATATCATTAATGTGCTTGGTCCTTGCTGGATTACTTTACGTTGCATATTTTGTAGGGAATAAATGCTAATATATAAATATTTTGGATATATATATATTAATTGCATTTATATTAGGTAAGGGTTAAATAAAGTAATAGTTACTTCTGGTTAATGGCAATAAAGTTGCATGAACCTAATGATTTAGAGCAGATTGTTGATGCAGAGATTACTGCAGCAGAAATATCTAGCGTGGATATTGTTGCGTTGCAGCGAAAAGAGAAACGAGTTGACCAAACTGCTGCAATATCATATTCTATCGTTATTGGAGCAGTTGTAGATTTATTGACTGGATTAAATGCAGTTGGAATTATAACCTCACGTCTGATTTCCGCAGGAGTGAATTATATTATAGGAGATAAATATGGCAAATACAGAGATTTCTGGTATCGAAAAACAAAAACAACCTATGAGAGCAGCAGAATAAAACAGTGGCTTGTTGAAACATACGGCGTATCTGTAAGTTTTAATACACCTTTATATACAGCAGTAGTTGCAATTGGAAGCTTAGTATCTGAGGAAGAAATTAATCTGGAAAAAGTTGAGAATGCATCTTATTTAGTTTTGATTACATCACCTCTTATCGGCCCAACATTAGGTTGGTGGTATAATCGCATGCGGAAATGGTTTGGATTGCAGACAGCGCAAGAGAAGGTTGAGAAGTATGTTAATTTACAATCGTAATCCAAGGAAAATTCTTGAAGTCAATATCAAATGTATAAATCTCTTTAATATTATGTTTCTTCATAAGATAAGCAATTAGGCAATCATTTATCTTTCCGCCAACTTTCTTTGATAGATGGATTGCTGTAAAATAATCTTGTTGTGTCACATCAAGAATAGTTATATTCTCTCTTCCATAAAATAATTCTAATATCTCAGTAAGTTCTTCAGAAGGATAACATGTTTTAAGTATATTAGCTGCTTCTGAAAGGTTAACAACACTTGTTGTCACAGCTTCTCCTTCATCAATTTTATTAAAGATTGCTCTACTTTTCTGTTTAAGAGCATTACTATTCTCCTCATTTTTTCTTTTCTGATTAAAAAAAGTATACACAATTACATTTGAATCTAAGAATCTCATCTCAATGTAGCCTCTGCAAGAGCCTTATCAAAATTCTTGAATGGGTCAGTTTTTAATCGACTTGGCTTTGCTTTATCAAAGAAAGATGAAAATTTTTTTCCTGAAGGGATTATCTTAATCAGCTCGTCATCTATGATAATAACGACTTTATTGGAATCTAATTTCTCTCTCCAGATTTTTGGTAAGATTATTCTGCCTTGAGTATCAATTTCCTTTGTTGAGACTGAATACATAGTATCACCATTATCTATTAAGAACACCAAATATTTAAACTTTCTGGTGAGATTAGAATATTATGGTGTAGCTAGAATTGTCTTAATCATTTATCTATCTCAGATGAGAATTCCATATCTTTCAACATAATTTTGACCATCAGTTCTATACTCATGATGTTTCTTCAAGTCAATTATTTTCCATGAAGAATCAAGCTCATATTCGTATTTTCTAACAAATGGTTTTCTTTTTGTTTTGGCTGTTTTATCTACAAAATGAGCATTACCTTTTCTCAGGTCAGATAAGAATCCAAAACCCCAATAATACTGTTCATTCTCTTTTCCTGCTGGCTTTTTTTTACTGAATCTGAAACCGCCACTTTTTCTATTTTTGATAGCTATTTCATATTCTCCTGGTCTTCCTCTGATACTTATTTCTTTGAGATGTAGATCTATAACAATAACACCATCATAAGCAAGACCTTTTGGATTTGGCTTTCTGCTTGTTCCAGCATTTTGATATCGTTTGTAATCTTTGTAATTAGGTGATTGCGCTAATTCTTCTAATGTTCTTCGAGAATAGTTTTTAAGTACCCAGAAAGGAGTTTCATGAGTAGATAAATAATCGGCTAATCTCTCTTTGTCAACTTCTTCTATTTCTTTCTCAGACAAACGTTGTTCTAGATATAGTGGATAACCAGCTAAATGATTATGAACTTCTGTAAATTCTTCTACAGTTGCAGGATTGCGTGAAGCTGCTAATAATAATCCTGTATATCCAGAGTAAATACTTACTCTGCGTTTGTCTTGATCAATAAGTGTAAAACGATAGCATGCCATAAGAACAGGGAATATAAAGCAGTATAAAAAGTGGAGTATATATCAATATATATCACATTCTTGGTCTCCATTGATAAACAAAATCATGGTGATCATAATAATAAACATCAACTATTTTTTGTAGATGGTCTAACTTGAATAATAATACAAAACTTGAATCTATATGGACACGATTGAACATTTGTAAAGGTTTTCTCAAGAATTTATATTTATGGTATGGATTCATCTTTATCCACTCTATCTTTTTATGTATCATTATTAATTGTGCTGGATTTTTAGTTGCAAGTTTACTGAATATCTTGTCTGCTTCTGGTTTTACATCAATTCCATACATTTATGCCAACCCATATCGTTTTAGAAAATCTGGAACTTTAATGCTTTTTTGTTTACTAATCTGATTCATCTTTTCTATAAACTCAGGACGCAATTCTGGTTCATCCTCATATTCTATATATTCATGCACAACAAACTTTATTGCTTCACCTTTATCTTTAAGATTATGTTTTGCCTTAACTATGTTTAATACTCTATTTGTATTTTCGTCAATCTCTATTAATGCTTGCACCATATTAGTTCACCTAAGTTATAATAAGCCTAACTTATATATAAAATTTCCTATAATCTCTATTCCTTATTCCCCCGCCCTATATATTTTTCTCCGCAGAGAAAAATATATATCAATATATATTATATTAGTAAAAAAATAATATACTTATCTCTGAATTCTTATTAATATTAATTATTTTATGGGGGCGAAACTATGAACAGCAAAAACAGTAAAAATAGGAATCTATACTCAATGGGATTTATTGGAGTTTTAGTGTTTGCATTACTGCTTGCAGGATGCAGCAATCAACAGACACAACAGCCACAACAAGCAGCGCAGTCAGCAGCTGAAACAATCAAGATCGGTGTTATGCTTCCTTTAAGCGGAGATAATGCTATCTATGGAGACTCAGTAAAAAGAGGTATTGAACTAGCAAAGAACGATCTAGGATTAACAAATGTGCAGCTTATCTATGAAGATACTAAATGTTCTGGAAAGGATGCAGTTACAGGAATCACAAAACTAATTACTGTTGATAATGTTAGAGCAGTTATTGGAGAACTTTGTTCAGCAGGAACATTGCCAGCTGCTCCTTTAGCAAATCAATATGAAGTCCCATTAGTAAGTCCAACAGCATCAGCGCCAAAAATAAAGTTTGCCGGCGATTATATATTTCGAGTAATGCCAAGCGATGAATATCAAGGTGTGTATGGCGCAGAATTGTTAAAAAACAAAGGATTCAAAAAATTGGCAATTTTATACAGCAATGGTGAATATGGTGCTGGATTAAAAGATGCGCTTGTTGAGAATTTTAATAAATTAGGCGGATCTGTTGTGGCAACTGAAGCATTTCAAAGCAAAGATTCTGATGTGCGAACACAACTCACAAAAATAAAGGATAAAAGCCCGGATGTATTATATGTCATATCAGATTCTCTTGATTCATCAACTGCTGCATTAAAGCAGATAAAAGAACTTGGAATAAGCGCAGCAGTTTTTGGTTCAGAAGCATTGTATGTGCCTGAATTGATCACCAATACACAAGGAGCTGCTGAAGGAATGTCTGTAACATCAGTAAAAGCAGGAAACGATCAATACAGAGCAAGATACAAAGCATTTTACGGTGCAGATGCAAGTGTATTTTCTGAACGCGGGTATGATGCAATGAAAACAGTTGCGTTAGCAATGCAGAAAGGAGCTAAAACTGGAAAAGAAATTAAAGATGCTTTATACACAGTTGAGTTTGAAGGAACAACAGGACCAATCAAATTTGACAGCTTTGGCGAGATTGCTGGAAGTTATGATTTGTATAAAGTTGTAGATGGAAAGTTTGAATTGGAGAATAATTGAAAATCTTTATTAACAACAATTATTTTAAATGAGAATATGAACCAAAAACAGCTTGGAATAATTGTTTTAATCTTTTCTTTACTGCTTGGTATTCTCTTTTTGTTTCATTACCTCAATAATCTCCAGAATATTGCAGAATTCATGCGATTAAGCAATGGCACTTGTTTTAATGAACAAGGAGAATGCCTGCATGCTAAGCCAGATTATGTTGCATTTGGCGGATTTGCTGTAGCTATCTTTTTGCTAGGACTAAGTATTTACCTTATTTTTCTTGATAAAACACAAAGGTTGCTTGCAGAACAGCATAAAGAAGCAACACATGTATTAAAAAAAGCAGAAGAATTAGCTGGAACAAATGAAAAAAAAGAGAAGTTTAATGCATTCTTAGAAGGTTTCGATGAAAAAAGGAAATTAATTCTGAAAGCAATCCACGAACAAGAAGGAATTCAACAATCAACATTAAAATACAGAACAGGGATGTCAAAAACAGAACTTTCTTTGCTTTTGAAAGAACTGGAAGAAAAAGGAATCATCATGCGTGAAGATTCTGGAAAAACTAAAAAAGTGTATTTGAAGAAAGTGCTATAAAGAATAATCCATTTAAACTAGTTTCAATTCCTCAATCATTATGAACTCAAAGATACCACTAATAGCTCTCCTTTCAAGCATAGGGATAGTTGCAATTGTTAATAGCTGTGATGATAAAGAAATAACTAAATCACCACCATCAATTGTTTATCTTTCGCCTGAAGAAAAAGTAATTACGCTTGCAGCAGCAAAAGCAGATTCAACAAAAAGACAAGCATATCTTGATAAATTGGTTGCAGCTTCAAAAATACCTTTCTGCAATGGAATTGTATATGACAATGATGGAAGCAAAATCTTGAGGTACACAAAGCAAGATCTTATAGCTCAGAACTTAGATGCAAAAACAATTGATTCTTTAATTAATGCAAGAAAACAAGACCTAAAAGAAAGATTGTATCTTGCAATTACTCCTCATTCATATTTTACAAGAGGAAGAGATGAATCTGGCAAGATATTTATTGGCCCAGATTTGTTTGACCGAGAAGCATATCAAATAGATGGTGATTATAAAGCAACAATTGCGCATGAAGCAAGACATTTGCTGCAGCATGCAAAAGGTTTGCCATTTGATTATCTTTTAGGAGAAAACAAAGGAGATGAAAGTAAAATAAAAGAACTTATATTTAAAGGGGAATTAAGAATTTATTGTTTTGAGATGGTTGGAGAACTTGATGCGTATTATGAAACTTTACAACGCATCCAGAAAAAAGAATTTTTAGTAAGCGATATGCATTTAGAATCAATAATTAACAACTACCGCAATCTTAGAAAAACAATTGAAAGGAATCTGAATATTCCTGCTTCCTCTACTGAAGAACTATTTCTCACAGCAGTGTTAGATAGAATGAAGGAGTTATAATCTTTCATATCAAGTTTTAAACAGTTATAAACGATTATATGCCTTCTTTGACCATTTCTAGTATAGATTTTTATTACATAAGATATATATAGATATTGTATGCTTGTAATTCTATTGGTTTGTATGATTGTAATAATTGAATATATTACAAACCAAATATAACAAATAAAAAATGAACGGAGTGAATTTTTCATGAACATACAATTAACAGTAGATGGAATGCATTGCAAAAGCTGTAAAATGCTTGTAACAGATGCATTAACTGAACTTGGCGCAAAAAACATCAAGATTAATTTAGATGAAAAAAAACAAGTTGCGCAATTATCAGTAGAGTATGATAAAGATAAAATAGATATAATTAACGCAATTAAAAATGAAGGATATAATGTAAGGATGTGATTTTTCATGAAAACAACAATTTATTGCCCAGATATCGAATGTGACAGCTGTGTTAAGATTTTAAACAAAACATTCAATGGAATGCAAGGCATAAATAATCTTAGCATAAAGAAAGATCATTTAGAAGTTGAATATGAAGAAGCTATGATTAAGCCGCAAACAATGATGCAAATGATCAAAGAAAAAGGCTACAGAGCTGCATTAGAACCATTTGCAAGAAAGACATTTAAAGAACGTTCCAGAGATTTTTTTGCAAATAAACATAAATATGAATTAGAGCATAGAATGATTACATTCACTGCAATTACATTTGTATTGTTGATGATTATTGAATATTTTGTGTATTATTTTTTATTTAGAAGCGATCCAACATTCTTAGCTAAATATGGAATATGGTTCTTGTATGCAACAATCTCAACTGTATTTCTTGCAGCAGCAGTATGGCACATTAATGCTTACAAAGCAAATGTTACACATATGGTTGGCATGATGATTGGCATGACATTTGGAATGCAAACAGGACTATTAATTGGCCCAATCATAGGAGCAACAAATGGCATGTTTATGGGTTCAATTGTTGGGATGTTGCTAGGAATATTTGTCGGCTGGATGAATGGAAAATGCTGCGGTGTCATGGGAGTTATGGAAGGAACAATGGCAGGAATAATGGGAGGCACAATGGGAGCAATGACTTCTGTAATGATGCTATCAGACAATCTTTTGCTGTTTATGCCTATTTTTATCATTGCTAATATAATTGTATTACTCGGATTATCATATATGCTTTATGAAGAAGTAGTTGAAAGCAATCAAAATGTGCAAAGAGTACCCGCAGATTTTGCAACATTCTTCAGTTATTGTTTTGTTGTTTTATTTTTGCTTGGATTAATTATTATTTACGGATACAAATCAGCATTAGTTGGATTATAAACTAATTATATGAATTATCAAT
The DNA here is from genome assembly GCA_016219865.1 of Candidatus Woesearchaeota archaeon. GTDB lineage: Archaea > Nanobdellota > Nanobdellia > Woesearchaeales > DSVV01 > JACRKF01. Next base: position 16,274 of record JACRKF010000040.1, read on the forward strand.
TAATTGAATCATAAAGGTGATTAAAATGAATGGAAATTTAATTGTTAAAATAATTGCAGGTATTTTGCTGATTGGTTTATTAAGCACAGTAATACTTGCGCAGACAGGTGTTTTTGATAAACAATATCAGCAACAAAATAACGCAATAGGCAGTAATCAATTGCCTCAACAAATTCAAGGCGGAGGAAGCTGCAGCGCTGGTGGAGGAGGTTGCGGTTGTGGAGGAGGAGCTTCAGTTGCTGTTCCAGACCAAGCGATTGATACAACTAATGCAGTTGCTGCTGTAGAGAACAGTGGAGTGCAAGAAATAGCTGTATCATTTCAGAACAATGGATACTATCCAAGTATAATCAAACTAAAGAAAGATGTTCCAGTAAAAATGACTTTTGATTTAAACACAGTACAAGGCTGCATGCGCGCTGTGCAGATAAAAGGCTTAGGTGTTGGCAAGTATCTTAAAGAAGGAGATAATGTTGTAACATTTACTCCGCAGAAAACAGGAACATTTGCAATGACTTGCTCAATGGGAATGGGAAAAGCAACGATTATTATTGAAGCATAAAAGAAAATTCTCCCAATTAAGCAATTCGGACAAGAGGTAATTTCTTATAAGCTAGGATAAAACTGCTTAAATGTCTCAAACACATACCGAAAACAAAAAGATTTAAATAGTTGATGTATTCTAAATAATACATATGTATGATAAAATAAACATGACCGAGAATGGTTTACAGATAATTTCTTTATTCACGGATGGATTTGATAGAGAATATTATATTAGAGAAGTTGAAAAATTGCTTAAAATAAGCCCACGAACAGCACAGCTAATTCTTGAAAATTTAGAAAACAAAGGAATCATAGAATCAAGAATAAGGGGTAAAATCAAGTCTTATAAGTTAAGAATAAATGAATTAAGCAATAGATATCTTACATTTGTCGAACAATACAAATCAATTGTATTTATGGAGAAAAATCTTCTCATAAAAGAAGTTATAGAAAAGATAAACCCATCTATTAATGGAATTGGTATTATTTTTGGAAGTTATGCAAAAGGGACAGCTGACAAAGAATCTGATTTGGACATTTTTGTAGCTGGAGACTATGAAAAAGAAGAAATCAAAAAAGTTTCAAGAAATTTAGGTATTGAAATAAGCATAAAATGTTATCCATTAGAAACATTTGAGAATAATGTAAACCAAGATTTCTTAATAAAAGAAGTATTAAAGAACCATATAGTTTTTAGAAATATTGAGTTGTTTATTCAAAAGGTGTAGAAGTATGGATAAGATAAAATGGTGTCTAGGAAAAAGAGAAGGCTTGAGTTTAATTGAACCTAATTCAGATCTCGCAGAAGCATATATCAGGAAAGCTGAAGAAGCGTTAGAGTCAATAGGAGTAAATGTAATAAAAGATTGGAAAATATCAACTGCATATTATACACTCTATTTTTCGCTTTACTCAGTTTTGACAAAAATAGGCATAAAATGTGAAATTCATTCTTGCACAATAGCGTTCGCAAAGAGATTTCTCAGTGAATTTTTTAGCGAAGAAGATCTTGCTTTCACAGAAGATTCTCTGAGGGCAAGAATAGATTCTCAATATTACATCGATAGGACAGTTCCAGATGAGCAATATAATAAAATGGTAAAAAATGCTCCTGAGTTTTTAGTAAAATGCAAGTCAATTTTAATCAAACTTAATGAAAATAGAATAAATAAAATAAGAATGGAGTTTAGAAATATCATTAAATAATTATTTAATAAACGCATCCAGATTATATTTCCACAAAGGTTTTGTTGCAAATAATGTTGCATCATGCCCTCGTTTAATAACTCTGCCCCATGTCAAGATCTCTTGCTCTGCTTTATTCAAAGGATACAACTGTGTTTTTCCTTTTTCATTTGTTCCTTCAATTAATACATTGTTCATTAATTTCAAATTATAGATCATTTGATCTTCTGTTGGCAATGCAAATGGAGAATTTCTTCTCTGCACGCGAAAATCATTTGGTTTATTTGGATTATAAGGTATATTCTTCTTTCGTGCTTCTTCAATATAATGTGTTGCTAAAGCAAAATATGCAAAAATTGCATGTGCATCAAAATATATTCTTTTTTGTGATTCATTGCTTATTTCAAAAGCATAACCTCTGTCATATGATGGAACTTTGCATTCATGATGCGTTGCAATTGAAAAAGCTAAAACTCTGGAAAAATCATTGTCAATCAAAGGAACATAATCTAAATCCTCAACTAATTCGACAATATTATTTTCTGCAGAAGCAACATTTTTTCCTTTTTGCATTTCACTAGGAGATGGCCTAACAAAAAATTGCTTCTTGCTGATTTTTGGTTTAAATCGTTCAATTCTAACTTCTTCCATAAGTATTGGAAAATGTTCTCAATATTTAAATCTGATGTTCTTCACTACTTGGGAATATTAAAAAATGAATTTTGCAGAACTGCAAAATTCTGTTTAGAAATAAACAAATTTTTCATCATCTTCTGAATCAAGGATTTGCTTTACTTCATCATTGTTCTTTTGTTCTTCTTTTTCTTTTTGATTACTCCAATGTTTTTTATTATCTTCTTTCATACGAATAAAATAAAGAAAGTCGTATTCTGATTGATATTTATCTATTGTTGTTGTCATACTATCACCTCACTTATTTATTATCTAATTGCCTCTTCTAAGATTATAACCAGTAAATTGCTTATAAATAGATGATGAAGCAGCAGTAAAGAATTCTTTTCCATAAGTTATTTAAATGAAATCATCCAGTAAAGTATAATGCTTAAGTTTTATTTTAGTCCAGAATGGTTTCATGGCATTGACTCAATATTTGAAATTGTTTCTATTGTTGTAGCGTTATTAATATCTCTGTACGCATATAAGATATATAAATTCTCAAAAGAAAATAAGTACAAATTCTTCAGTCTTGCATTCTTATTGATTGCAGTTGCATATATGTTTAAAATACTAACTAATCTAACGTTATACAAACAAAGTATTGTTGAGAAGACAATAGGTAATTTAACATTTACATTCTTTACTGTGCAAAAGACTGAATTATTTCTTGTATTTGGTTATCTTCTCTTTCACTTCTTTATGATTATTGGATTGATTGGGATTTATTTAGTAATCGATAAACAAGCAAAAGAACAAGCAAACAAAAAAACAGTAATATTACTCACATATCTAGCATTTCTCAGCGCAATATTGAGCCACTTTTATTTTATTATATTCCATATTACAAATATGCTGATACTATCATTCATAACAATAATATTTTATAATAATTGTAAAAACAAAAGAAGATGCACAATAGCAAGCAAATTAATAACTGCTGCATTTTTCTTAATCCTTATCTCGCAGATATTTTTTGTTATGATTCTTATTAATCTTGACTATTATGTTCTTGGCGAGATTGCCCAATTGATGGGATTTATTATTTTATTGATCAGCTATTTTATGGTGTTGAAAAAGTGAGTGAAAAGTGACTGAACGACGAAATAGGATGGAGATTATCAATGACATGCTTATTGCCATCCAACAAAAAGAGAGAATCAAACCAACACACCTTATGTATAAATCAAATTTATCACATAAGCTGTTGAAGAGTTATCTAGAGGAACTCATCGACAAAGAGTTTGTAAAAGAAGAAGTCACGAAAAATAATTATAAATACCTTTTCATCACAGATAAAGGCCACGAGTTCTTGCAGAATTTTAGAAAGATGAAAGAGTTTACTGATTCGTTTGGGCTATAAATTGTGATTATTCCTTGAATAATCACAATTTATGGATTAAACATTTGAAATTAGGAAGATTTTGGAATGTAAACTTCTACTGGAGTTTTCCAATCAATTTCTAAACTTTCGAATCCGTCTTTATTCATAGCAATAGAAACAATTACCTCATGGACGAAATTTTTTGAGATACTTTTTGAAAGATGTTTTAATTATATCATAATATTTGACGAATTCCAGAATTTTGTGAATATAGATAAGTCAGTTTTCTCAATATTGCAGAAAAATTGCGATGAACATAAGAAAACGCCTCTAGAAATAATAATACTGGGATCACTTATAGGTTTATTTAGAGATATTTTTGAAAATAAGAAAGAACCGCTTTATAGTAGAATTACTGCTAAAATCAATCTGCAACAGTTCACACTTCAAGACAGTATAGAAACTCTCCAGATTCTTGATTACAAAAATATTGAAGAGATGTTCAGGGTATACATTCTTTTTGGAGGCTTTCCCAAATATTATGCTGCAATAGAGCAGTTCAATCTTGCAAAAAAAGATATTTTTGAGATTATTGAATATTTATTCATTCAAGAAAATGCTCCGCTTGAAACTGAAGTAAATGATATTCTTAAGCAAGAATTTGGAAGGCGCAGTTCTTTGTATTATTCTTTATTGCATTCCATAGCAATTGGCAAAACAAGACTTAATGAGATCGCAAATAGCCTGCAGATGAAAGAAAGCTCTATAACACGTCATTTACGGGAACTTGAGGAGAAATTTTCTTTAATAAGATCAATCAGACCAATTGATAACAAAAAGAATACAAAATATTTCATCAATCATCATCTAATAAGGTTTTGGTTTACGTATGTCTATGATAAATACTCTTCTTATTCATTAAGAGATACGAAAGAAATAATGAAAAACATAAAAAAGGAATATAATTCTTATCTTGGGAAACAATTTGAACAAATTTGTAAAGAGTTTTTAGTTTTGTTGAATACAAAGGATCAATTACCATTTAAAGTAGAATATATCAATAATTGGTGGGGTCATAAAAGAGAAGAGAACGAACGTAAAGAGATTGAGATAGATATCATTGGTTTAAATCAAAAAACAAAGCAGATCATCTTCATTGAATGTAAATGGAAAGAAAATATTGACCCTGTTGAAATTCTAACTGAATTAAAGCAGAAAGCAAGATATCTGCATTGGAGAGATAATAAGAGGGAAGAATATTATTGTATCATAGCTAAATCATTTAGTAATAAGATTCATGAAGGAAATCTATTATTAATTGATCTACAAGAGATAGAAAAAGAACTAAGAAAATAAAATAGATAAAAGTAAAAACTGCTTTTATCTAGA
>JACRKF010000039.1 GCA_016219865.1 Candidatus Woesearchaeota archaeon
ACAAATTGCGGGCGAAAGAATTAGACAAAATTTCAAAAACTCTTGCAGAAAAAGAAAAGATAATCACAGCAACGCTTGACAATCTAAAGAGATATGATGAATTAGTCAAAGACAAACAAGAGATGGAATTGATTGTTGAAAGACTGCAGAAAAGAGTAAAAGATGAATACAAAAAGCTGGAGAGCATCCATAAGATGAAAAACAGAAACATTGACGAAAATGTTGCATTCTACCATGAAACAAAAGATATTCAGAAAGATATTCATAGTGAATCTGAAAACAATGAACAAAATGATTCATCTATTCCAATGGAAGAGCTTCACAATGTATTATCAACACAACAATCGCAGCAAGCTCAGCAGGATTCTCAAGCTCCAGCATCAATTACAGAAGATGTTGAACAGCGTGACTTATTGACAATGATTGATGAAACAAATTCATTGATTAAAGAGAAAAAGTATAATGAAGCAAACACATACTTAGGTAAAATCATGAACGAATACGAAAAGATAGATTCAAGCCATGTCAAAAAGCGGGAATTATACTATGAGATTCTTGGTCTGAAGAATGAAATCAAATTGGCGCTGTTGAAGGCATGATTTCAAATGATGCCTATGCAAGATTTAAAGTTTATTGATTTATTCGCCGGGATAGGAGGATTCAGGATAGCTTTAGAGAAACATGGCGCTAAATGCGTTTTTACTTCTGAATGGGATAAAGAAGCCCAGAAAACATATTATCAAAATTTTGGAGAAATGCCTCAAGGCGACATAACTAAAATAGATGAGAAGGATATCCCTAAGCATGATATCATTTGCGCAGGTTTTCCATGCCAGGCATTTGGCATTTCAGGGAAACAGCAAGATTTAAAGATGCAAGAGGAAATCTTTTTTTTGATATTGCAAGAATAGCAAAATATCATCAGCCAAAAGTCTTATTCTTGGAAAATGTGAAAAACTTGGTTAAACATTATCATGGAAACACTCTAAAAATAATCTTAAGAATTTTAGATGATATTGGATATGATGCGTACTATCAAGTTTTATCGGCAAGTCATTACGGCGTGCCTCAAGCAAGAGAAAGAATCTATATCGTAGCATTCAGAAAAGATTTAGGCGTTGATTATTTTTATTTTCCTAAACCAACTTATAATCATATTTATGTTAAAGATATTTTGGAAGATAATATCATCGCAGCGGAACACATAATAAATCGAACCGATATAAAATTCTGGAAGAAAGATGAAACTCCTCAATTGAAACCTATTCAGATAGGTAAAATTAATAATGGCGGACAAGGTGAAAGGATATACAGCATTAAAGGACATGCAATAACATTATCCGCTTATGGCGGCGGAGCTGCTGGAAAGACTGGCGCGTATTTGGTTAATGGAAATATAAGAAGATTGTCTCCAAGAGAATGCGCCAGAGTTCAAGGATACCCTGAAAAATTTAAGATTCCAGCAAGCAAATCTCAAGCTTATAAACAATTTGGGAATAGTGTCGCAGTTCCTGTAGTGGAAAGCATATTTACGCAAATACTTAAAGTGTTAAATTCAGAAAAGATAAATGAAAGGCAAAGCAATGAATCTCATGCAAAGAAGAAATATGCTTATAATATTCAAACGCAATTAAAGGCGCATTCATGAATAAAAAAGAATTATTTGGTTCAGAAACTGCAAAAGATGGTTTTAGAAATAAAGATGATGTTATCAATAAATTTAATGATTGGGAGAAAGATGAAGTTGCGCAAAAATGGCTTGTTGCAATGTGTTATCTCATTAAAGATATAGAATATGTAAAAGCAGTAAAAGTTGGCGGAAACTGCAAAACAGATGTTCAAGTTCAAGTAACCATAAAGTTAAAACAAGCGATTGACAGCGAGAATTTATCTGTGAAGTTAGTAAGCAATCCGCAAGGGTTTAACCAAATAGACAAACGAGAAATAATTAAATATGTCGAAATGTGGAACATGCCAAAAGAGCTCGAAGAAATTCTAAAATTATTCACTGGGAAGACCAAGCCAACAAACAGTTCAGGATTAAAAGATTCTCGAAGAATGCTTTTGAGCGAAATGCATGGAAAGAACCAAGAAACTGTTTTGAATTTCTTTAAAAAGAACAAGATTCTAATTGTATCGGATATTTTAAAAGGAAGAGATAAATTTGCGGCTGACTGGATGCTTGTAATACTAAAGAAAGATAAAGAAAGCTATGAATGGGCGTTAAAGGATATTAACACCGTTATGAATATTTTTGGTCAAGGAGATGTAAGGATTACGATTAAAGGCAGTTTAAAGATTGGTGAGATAGGTATGCAAAGGAAAGGCGGGGATGCAGGGAGAGAATCATCGAAAATGCTCCAATTCAAGATAAATCCTTGTTTGTTATTTGAGGGCAATAAAGATGCCTGACGTTTTTTCTAAAACGAAAAGAAGTCAGATAATGTCTAAGATTAAATGTAAGAATACTAAACTTGAGATTGATTTTAAGAATCTGATAAAAGGTCTTAGATTTCGATATCAGCCAAAAATTCTTGGAAAACCAGACTTTGCGTCTAAACAAATGAAAATAGCTATTTTTGTTGATAGTTGTTTTTGGCACAAATGTCCTAAACACTTTAGAAAACCAAAAGCAAACAGTTCTTATTGGACTAAGAAAATAGATCGCAATGTTGAAAGAGCGAAAGAAGTCAATGCTTATTTTAAAAAACAAGATTGGGAGATGATAAGATTCTTTGAACACGATATTAAGAAAAAGCCGGAAAAGTGCGTTCTTAAAATAAAGAAACATTTCCCTCCAAAAGATTTATAAATTATTTGCAACTTCCATGTTGTATGAAGTTAACTGATACGATTTCAAATGGATCAATTGGAGTATACTCTCTTGAAAATGTTTCTGAACAAGAAGCAATAAATCATATGTTTGATGTTGATTCTCCTAGTGTTAATTTTAACAAAGAAACACAAACTAAATTTGCTGAAGCTGTAAGAGTCTTGTTTCCTGGTATATCTTTACAAACAGCATGGCATTATGCTGATACTCATAATCGAAAAGATGGTGAAACTTTTATATCCAAAATCCCATATTCTCCACAGCATAAACAATTTCCACAGCATAAACAATTAAAAGGCGCTGGTAAAAAATATATTGAAGCATGTATTAACCTTCCTCAAGAATTTGATAGAAAAGAATCTTGTCGTTCAGATTGGTTTTCAGGAGCATATAATGCTGGAACAATAGTGTTTATGGAAGTTAAAGATTCAAAAGATGTTATTTATGCAACCCTAAATATTTCTCGTTTTTATGGTGTATGCGGACAACATGAAATGGATATTGTTGCGCAAGGTTATAAAAAGACTGTTGTAGATGATATTGTTGATAAGCTTGGGGAGCAGCAGCATGATCAAGCAATTCGATCACCAGTTATAGATCAAACGCTTAATGGGGTATTTATTCCAGGATTTACTAGATGGGAAGAATTCTTGCAGGCATATAAACATGCTAGTGATCTTCTAATTGCAGATAGTTGGAATAAAAGAGAATGGGACGCTATTAGAAGAGATTCGCTTGCTGCAGATAATCCAGTTATTCGAGGACTATCTGCTGAAAGGTATCAAGCTCGGTTAAGTGATTTGGTTACTCAATAGAGAATTTTGCAAGATTGCAAAATTCTCCAGAGCAAATACAAATATTTAAAAACACCCCTCAATTCCTCTCTATCTAGAGCTGTAAACGTTGATATAAGAACAATTGCAGCGATGCTGAGCGTCCAAAGGAATTGCTCGGGAGGTTTAGAAGATGGCAACATTTAAAATAGTGATAGGAGATAAAAAGTCAGGCAGATGCGTGCAGAAAGAAGTCAAAGATGATGCAGCGAAGCCATTGATTGGTTTAAAGATAGGCGACAAATTTAAAGGCGAAGTTCTTGATTTATTTGGCTATGAATTTGAGATAACAGGAGGCAGTGATTACACTGGCTTGCCGATGAGAAAAGATGTAGCTGGCGCAGGAAGAAAAAGAATTCTTATTATTTCTGGTATTGGTGTCAAAAAGTTCTCAAAAACAACAAAGAAAGGAGAACGAAAGATTCACAGAAAATATTCAGGGATAAAACAAAGACGATTAGTTTGCGGCAACACAATTCACGCAAAAACAGCGCAGATAAATGTTAAAGTCTTAGCAGAAGGAAAGACACCTTTGTTTGAAGCAAAAGCAGAAGAAACAGCTGCGCCTGCAGCTTAATTCTATTATTATTTTCTTTTTTATATTATTATTCTTTATTATTTAGTACATTTTAAATAATCCTTCTTTTATATTATTTGCTATGTGCGGCATTTTAGGTATTATCAGCAAAGAAGCAATAAAACAAACAGCGATAGAAGCAGCATTTAATACTTTATCGCATCGTGGCAGTGATTGCTATGGTTTTTCTGATGGAAAAAATATATTTATATCACAAGAAAAGAAGGAGATAACAACAAAACTAAAACAGATAAACAGCGCTGACAATAACAACAATATTGTGCTTCTGCACTGCTTGCATTCAATTGTCGGCAGTCTCACACAGCCATTACAGACAGATAACGCAATCTTCCTCGCAAACTGCGAAATCTACAACTGGCAGCAATTAGCAAAGAAATATAAGATCAATGCAAAGAACGATGCAGATTTACTGCTGCAATTTCTAGAACTAAAAACAGCAAACATAAATAACCTGATTAACAACAATGCAGAACAATTAGCATCAGCAATAATCGCTGCAGAGCAAGAACTCGATGGCGACTATGCATACGCGTTCATATCAGGAAATTACACAATACTCAGTAGAGATAGCATTGGTGTAAAACCTCTTAGTTATTTTCATGATGAGGAAAAAAAACAGTTTTTGTTTAGTTCAGAAGCAAAAGTAATCGCACGAATGGTGAAATCAGCAGAGAACGATGGTATAAAATTGCTTGAGCCAACAAGACTTTTATTATATGATCATCTCAGTCAAAAGGAAACTCTCTCTCAAAAAGATTTTCAAACTTTTCTTTTATCATATAAAAAAGAATTATCTCACTCAAAAGAATCAATAAAAAAGCAGTTAGCAGAACTGCTTTTCTATTCTGTTGAAAAAAGGATTATTGAACTAAAACAATTGCCAAAAGAAAATCGCAAGCTTGCAATTCTTTTTTCTGGGGGAGTTGATTCAAGCGTAATTGCAGTAATAGCAGATAAGATAAATCAAAAAGAAAAGCTTGGACTGCAGATTATACTTTACACAGCTGCATTCTCCGACGGCAACACGAGAATAGCTCCAGACTTGGAAGCAGCAGAAGAGATTGCAAAGTATTATCATTTCCAGTTGTCTGTAACAAACGTTTCATTGGAAGAAACAGAAAAAGTAATTCCAGAAATAATAAAAATAATTGAAGCAGATGATCCGATCAGAGTTGGCGTTGCATTGCCGTTTTATTTCTGCAGCAGACAAGCAAATATTGATGGCTGTAAAGTAATTCTCTCAGGTTTAGGAAGCGAAGAGCTTTTTGCTGGCTATCAAAGGCATGCAGATGTTTTAGAACAAAAAGGATCAACTGAGAAAGCATATGCAGCTGTCAATCAGGAATGCATCGAAGGTTTAAAGAAAATCTGGGAAAGAGATTTATACAGAGATGATTTATTGACAATGCATTTTGGATTGGAATTGCGGCTTCCATTTCTGGATAAAAAGTTGATTGCATACGCAATGCAGATTCCGGCAGAATTAAAAATAAATAAGCAGCAAAAGAAAATCATCTTAAGAGAAGCTGCAGTCTCTTTAGGATTGCCAGAACAATTCGCGCAGCGAAAGAAAGTAGCAGCGCAGTACGGCAGCAATTTTGACAAAGCACTTGAAAAATTGGCGAGAAAATATAGTCTGAGTAAGGCAGAATATCTTCAATCAATAAGTTAATAAGTCCATAATGCGATTTCTTTATATTTTACGTTGTATCTTTTCAATGTCGCAATTACATGTGTTGCTAATTTTCTCTCAACAAGCAATACGCAATCGCTTATCTTCTCAAAGCCATGCTGATTGAGATAACCTCTTGTTGTTGTAACATATTCTTTTCCATCTGAAATAGATTTTGAGACTGAACCATATAATGCTCGATTTACCTTTACTTTCTCAGTCTGTTGGAGTTCTGTGAGGGAATAGCTGATCAGCAGCTTTGCTTTCAACTCTAACTTTCTTTCTTGAATGTAGATTGGAGATCCATGAAGCATTAATCCTTCTCCGCTTAAAGCGCCAACCAATTCAGTTTCTTTAGCAAGATCATTGATATTTATAATTGTTATTTGGACTTTATCTGGCTTATGTTTATTTATTTTTTTCATAAGTTCAAATTTATCCTTTAAATTGTGGATTATTGCAATATCAATATCAGATCTGTAAGTATCCTCTCCTCTTGCAACTGAACCAAATAAGACAATCTGGAGGATGCCTTTTATCTCTTTTATCTTATCTGAGAATTCTATTGATATCTTAAGGTTTGTGTTCATTTATTATTACCCCGCAGATGGATTTGATCTTTAGAAAAACTTCTTCTGCTTTTCTGGCAGTGTTTCCATTCAGCTTTCATAATCTATATAAAACTAAAGCCATATTTAAAACTTTCTGTTTTACATGTAATTTTCTTAATCCTATAATGCAGTATTAATTTATAAACAGATATGTTTTATAAATAAAACAGTTTAACCTGCTGTTTTAAATATGACTGCTATCTCTGCTTAAATTATGAAAACACTCTTCCTTGAAGCGCGAGTAGAAATAAAAATCATACTTCCTGATTCTTTGTTAGCTAAACTTCCGCAAAGAATTGCTTTATTTACCACAGTGCAATTTTTTGATAACATTGAAGCGATAAAAAATCAGTTAGAGTCAGAAAACAAGACAGTTATCCTTCTCACAGGTCCGCACAGCAAATACGCTGGACAAGCATTAGGCTGCACTATTGAAGATTTTGATGCAGAAAAATACAATAATGAATCGTTTGATGCTTTCTTATACATTGGCGATGGCATGTTTCATCCAGATGCATTGTTGATAAAAAATCAAAAAGATGTTTATTGTTATAATCCTTACACAAAGCAAACAACAGTTTTAGATAAATTATGGATGGACAAGTCAATCAAGCAGCAAAAAGGCGCATTACTGAGATTCTATACCTCGCAGAACATTGGCATTGTTATCTCAATCAAACCAGGACAATATCATCTAAGAAAAGCAAGAGAACTGGAAAAGAAATTCCCTAACAAGAAATTCTACACAATTCTATTCTCAACAATCGATTTCAATCAATTGGAAAACTTCAATTTCATCGACTGCTGGGTCAACACAGCCTGTCCACGAATTGCGTATGATGACTTCAAAAAGTTTCCAAAGGCAGTTATTGATGTAGATGAGATATTGAATCCTGATAGGGCGAGGTGATATACTCTTAGTCGTACGACTTTTCTGAAAGAAAATGTCGTACTTAGTTTGTTTTTGATCAAACTTTTTGTTAAAAAGTTTGGCAGTTATTGATGTAGATGAGATATTGAATCCTGATAGGGCGAGGTAGATAAAAATGATTGATGATAACTATAAACATTTGATTTTAGTTGTAGAACCTAATGAAATGCATAGGTTTGTTTATACAAAGTATTTAAGATATAAACATTTTCAATCAATGATTCTTGAAAGTGTTGAATCTGCGCGCGGTTTTCTAAAAGGACCAGTTGGTTATGATATTGCATTTATCCATGAAACTCTTGGTAATGAATCAGGAGTTATTTTTGGAATAGAATTAAAGAAAATATTTCCAGATAAACCAATTGTCGTTACATCTTTTACTAAATTAGAATTACCTTCAGAAATTGATTTCCTAACTAAGTTCTCTGCGATATAATATTCAAACGGTTTTATCATATCATACAAACTCCACAAATCCATCCAATACAATTCCATTTGCAATTGAGTTAATAAATTCTTTTGTTGATTTATCAATGTTAATTGTGTAAATGTTTATCTTTCTTGCAAAAATCTTCTCATAATTACTTAGATTGGGGGGATCCTTCTTATTTCCAATGATTGCTATGTCTATATCACTCTTTTCTGTATCTGTGCCATATGCATAACTTCCAAAAACAATAATTGCTTTTGGATGCTCGTAGTACTTCTTCAGATAATCAACAAACCCAGAATCTGCCAGAGAATATATATTATATACCTTCTTGAGCATGTAAAATCTTCCATTAAGATTAGGTGAGACTTCCTCAATTATGCCAGTTTTATGAGAGAGAAGTAATTTTTCTTTTTTTAATCTCTCTATAATTTTTATTACTCCTGTAGTTGATAATTTAACTTTTCTTGCAATCTCTCTGATATGAGATTTAGTATAAGGGTGTTTAAAAAATAATTCCATCACTTTCAGATTGTTATCTTTAGTTATCATATGTACACTTTAGGATACAACTGATATTTAAAGTTTATTGTTATTAATATTTCTTGCACTTGTTACATTATATCCAACTGTGAGAATTATGTTTTGCAGAATTCTCACTATCTCTTCTCCCTCTTCAAAGGCAGTGTAAATGTAAACACGCATCCTTTGCCAACCTCTGATTCAACCCAGATCTCTCCTTGATGAATATTAATTATATGTTTTGCAATCGCTAGCCCTAATCCAGTGCCAGAATGTTCTCTTGTCATTGAAGAATCAACTTGGTAAAATTTATCAAAGATCTTATGAATTGATTCAGGAGGAATTCCTGGACAACTATCTTTAATTGAAACTTCAATGCCATTGTTATTTTTTTTCTTAATAAAAATAAAGATCTCCCCGCCTTTCTGCGTAAACTTGATTGCATTTCCGAGAATATTGATGAACACTTGTTTGATCAGATCTCTGCTGGCAGAGATAATTGGAAGATCTTTTTCAAACTCATAATTAATAGTTATCTCTTTTTCATGCGCAATCATCATCATTGTATTGATTACAAGCACAGCTAGATCAATAATCTGCACTTTTTCAAGTTTAAACTTGATTTTGCCGTGCTCAAGTTTTGAAAGATCAAGCACATCATTGATTAATCGGGTCAACCTGTCAGATTCTTCTAATACTATTTTCAAGCAATGTTTTTGTTGTTCATCGACTTTCCCGATTCTTTCCTCAAATAATAATTGAGTATAACCTTTGATGCTTGTCAAAGGAGTTCGTAATTCATGGCTGACATTTGAAACGAAATCAGATTTCAACTTATCCATTTTTTCTAATTCTTTGTTTTTCTCTCTCAGTTCTTTTGTAGCAACATCAATCTCATGCTTAAGTTTCTCATTGAAATTGCTGATTTCATCAACAAGTGTTGCATTTTCCAATGCTACAGCCATCTGATTTGTTAATACTTGCAATGCCCGCGAATATTCAGAGAAATTATTAATCTTAGAACTTTCTAGATCAAGAATGCCGATTACTTTATTATTTCTAATGATTGGGATTGCTGCTTCAGACTTTATTAAATCATTAAGTTTAATGTACTGCGGATATGTCTCAACATTGTTCACGATGATAGGAATGCCAGCGCTTGCAGCATAACCGCAAATTCCTTCACCTACTTTTAATTTAAGCGCTTCTGTATTTTCAATGTTATATCCTTTTGTATATTTGAATGTTAAAGCTTCATTTTCAATCAATAAGATAAAACCAAAATCAGCTTTTGTAAATTCAACAGCTTTTTCAAGGCAAAGTTTCAGCAGATCTTCTGTTTTTAACGTTGAATTTATTACTCTTCCTAATTCAAGCAATAACGAAAAGTTTTCATTATCCTTTGTTATTTTGTCATATAATTCTGTTTTCTTGACAATTATTCCTGCGTGATCAGCTAAAGCTTCAAGTAAGTTTATCTCGTCTTGTGAGAATCTGCGAGTTTTTTTAGTATATACGCTTAATGTTCCAATTGCAGAATTATCAACTATTAATGGCACGCAAAGCATTGATTTCAGATGTTCTGATTCAGCAAGATCTTTATATTGGTAATTCTTATCTTTAAGAACATCTTGCACATATATTGTTTTTTTCTTAAGAATTGATTCTCCTGATATGCAGTTATCAAATGGTAAAGAATAAGTTGAAACTTTTCCCTTGCCGTAACTATAACCTATTCTTGGATTTAATGTTTTTCCATCTTCATCTAATAATAATATTGAGCAGAAATCAATATGCATCATCTTCACAATCTTCAGTACAATCTGATTTAATACAGTAGTTGAATCAAATGTGCTGCTGCTGATCTTTGCAATATCATAGATTGCAGATAATCTGTTTAATCTTCTGATGCTGCTTGCATACAACAAAGAATTTTCTATTGCAACGCTTATCTGTTGCGCAAATGTCATTAATGGATGCAATGATTCTTCTTCTATTTTTCTTTTGCTGTATTTATTATCTAAACTTATCATACCAAGAACTCTTTCTTTGTTAACTAATGGCAAAGAAGCAGATTCATACACATCTTCTTTTCGCAATGCTTTGCTATAAAAACTATCTTTATTTTTTTCTTCTCTTATTATTGGCGTTTTATTAGTGAAACAGTGATATACTTTAGAGTGTTCTGGTATTATTGGAACCTTAATCTCTCTAAATTTATCATACGATGTATCGCTTGCTTTTTTCCCAACAAACGCATGTTCTGTTTCATCATAAAAATAAATTCTTACTCTATCAAATCCTATTTGTGTAAATGTCTTCATTGCAATATCTAATGTTTCGTCAATGTCAAGTGTTTGTTGCAATGTTTTTCCAGTTTCATACAGCTGCAGCAATTCTTGGTTTTTTCTTTTTAATTGTTCTTCCATCCTTCTTTCTTTTGTAATATCAATAAATGTTACAATATATTTTCCAATTTTTCCTAATCTTATAATCACCACAGAAAACAGCATATTTATTTCTTTTCTTGGAGAATAAGCTATTTCAAATTGATCACTAGCTACTTCTCCGACAAGTTGTTTTAATCGCGCAATTATTTTTATGCCTAAATTATCTTTAAATAATGATATGACATCTTTGTTGATTATCTCGTCATTTTCTAATCTTAATAGATTACGTATTGCTTTATTTGCTTTTAATACTTTATTATCTTCATCAATAAGTATTCTTGGAAAGATAAGATGTTCAAAGAATAGGTCATATTCTTGGATAGTTTCTTTAATATTGCTTTCTTTTTTAGCAGTTTCTTTAGTTATTTCTTTTATAGGAAAACCTAATTCAATTTGTGTATGTCCAAACTTTTCTGTTTCTGTAGTTATACTATCCTTTGTAATATCCATTATGAATCCAGTTTAAAATGCTAATATCTGGTGAACTCTGCTTTGCAATTGTTTTGTATCAAATGGTTTTGTAAAATAATAATCTGCTCCGCATTTTAATCCTTCAATGACATCTTTCTTTTCATTTCTTGCGCTAAGAAGCATTACTCTTATGCTTTTTGTTTTCTCGTCAGCTTTCAACAATTGGCATGTTTCATAGCCGTTTATTTTTGGCATCATAACATCCAGTAAAATCAAATCAGGTGTAATCTTAGTCAATACTTGAAATACATCTTCTCCATTTTCTGCAGTATGCAATTCATAATCAGTTAGCACTAAACGTAATAGTTCTAATATGTGTTTATCATCATCTGCAACTAATATCTTTTTCTTCATAAAGACTTCCTCTCATCGCTTGCTTTTTTCTATATTTATTCTTTCATTATGGTAAACAATTACTTCATTCTTCAACTTTTATCAGTGGAAGTATATCTATCAATTTATTATTCTCAATATCAATTTGGTTATGCGACAGTTTTACAACATTCAATTGAATTTTAGATTCTTCTATAGCATTGTCTGTGTAAAGAAATGGTTGTATTTTCTGAAATGATTGAAGAATTGATTCATCAAGTGTTTTATCCTTGCTAACAACAACAAAGCTATTTTCTAATGTATGTCCAACAAATGTTTCAGTTATATTCTCCTGCAAGTTAATATTTTTAGCATTAAGTAATACTCTAGCCATCAAAACTAATAATTCATTTGCTTTTTTACATCCAAATGTATCGATATATTTGTCGAAGTTCTCAATTGAAAAATTAAATATTGTAAACTGCTCGTTATTATCTACTCTTTTCTTTATATGTTGTGTAAGTCTTGCTTTTGTTGGTAGTTTAGTTATTGGATGCAGTAATTGTTCATTCTCTTCATAACGCAATAATAAACTTATTCTCGACTCTAATTCTTTTGGCTCAAATGGTTTTGTCATATAATCATCAGCGCCAAATGTTAATCCTTTCATTTTATCTTCTAATTGGCCTTTTGCTGAGAGGATAATTACATGTATGTGCTGCGTTAATGGATTTTCTTTTATTTTTTTACAGACTTCAAAACCATTCATTTCTGGCATCATTAGGTCAAGAATAATTATATCCGGAGAATATTCTTTAACTTTTTCAAGCGCTATTTTTCCTGAAGTGGCATCAATAAGATTGTAATTATTTCCTTGCAGACTGAGTTTTATAAGATTGATAACATTCAGTTCATCATCTACAATCAATATTGTTGGATGGCTCATTTTCTCAGTAAGATTCCAAATCTTGGCATTTCCTATCTCTTCACAGCTTACTATATCTTGCGCTTTCATAATCTCAAGATATTTAGCAATAGTTACTCTATTATTTCCAACATTTTTTGCAATAATCGTAGATGATGCGCCATGTTTTGTAGTTAAAAGATATTTTTTTATTTTTGTAGTAATATCATTCTGCAATTCTTCCATTTACTCACCTCAATAAAATTTCTTAGTTCATCATATTCATATTCAATTTAATTCGCCTAACTAATTCCATCGGGTCAAAAGGTTTTGTTACATAATCATCTGCTCCAACATCAATTGCATGCAATTTATCATCCATTTGACTTTTAGCTGATAAAATCAATACTGGAACATTCTTTGTTCGTGGATTTTCTCGCAATGCTTGGCAGAACTCATATCCATTTACACCTGGCATCATTAAATCAAGAACAACAATATCTGGCAGCTGTGTTTTTACAATAGTCATAGCATCCCGTGAAGAAAACGCTTCATATATATTGTATTTCTCTTGATTTAAACTTAATCTGACTAAATTAACAATATTCGGCTCATCATCTACAATTAATACATTTTTTTTATGATCCATTACCCTCACCCCGCTTTTATTATTCTATCAACACCTTATCCTATATAGTGAATTCATTTATATAAATATTGTTATATAGTATTTATAGTTTATATAAATGAGAATTTTGCAACTCAAAATTCTCAGTATTTTTCTGAGTGAGCGAACTTCACCAACGTTTTTAAGAAAAACCTTGACCAAAAACACGTTAAGCACGGCATTCACTTCGTTCAGCCGTGCGAACAACGTTTATTGTAACTCGTAGTTAATATCTGCCCAAATTCCTGGATCTGTATTTTTCTGAGTGAGCGAAGCGAACTCGAAAAATACTTACATTTAAATATTATATCTGAAAACAACTAGTTATGGCAGAAAACAATCAGAATAATACACAAAATAATCAAATAAATAATCCAAAAAATAATCAAACTAATCATCAATCCAAAGAACCAATCGAGCAAACTCCTGAAGATATCAATCGTTTAGTTCTTGAACGTATCAAGAAACTGCAGGAGATCAGAGCATTAAACATTAATCCTTATCCATATAAATTTGACAAAAAGCATGATTGCGCAGAATTGCAGCAAAGATATGCAGCATTAACTAAAGAAGAAAGAACTCAGGATCAAGCAACTATTGCAGGAAGGATTGTTGCATTGCGAAGAATGGGTAAGATTACATTTAGTCATATCCTTGATGGTTCAGGAAAGATGCAATTATATTTCTCAGAAGATGCATTAGGCGCTGAAAAATATGATTTTCTAAAGAAATTAGATATTGGTGATTTTGTAGGCGTGCATGGAGTAATATTTCGTACAAAAATGGGAGAACTAACTGTGCATGTAACTGATTATACATTGTTAACAAAATCTCTTCGTCCATTGCCTGACAAGTTTCATGGATTAAAGGATGTTGACTTACGCTATAGAAAACGATATCTTGATTTAATTATGAACCCCGATGTGAGAAAAACATTTATCCAGCGTTCTCTTGTTATTCGCGAAATAAGAAACTTTCTTGATCATCGTGGATTCTTAGAAGTTGAAACACCAACATTGCAAACATTATACGGAGGCGCAGCAGCTCGTCCATTCACAACACATCATAATTCATTGAATATGAAATTATATCTCAAGATTTCTGATGAACTTTATCTCAAGCGTTTAATTATTGGTGGTTTTGAAAAAGTATATGAGATTGACAAAGATTTCAGAAATGAAGGAATTGATAGAAACCATAATCCTGAATTCACAATGATTGAATGGTATGAAGCATATACTGACTATAATGACCAAATGAAGCTTGTTGAACAATTAGTAAGCGCAGTTGCCAAAAAAGTATTTGACACAACAAAAGTTGATTACCAAGGTACAATCATAGACTTCTCTCCTCCATGGAAAAGAATTACAATGATTGATGCATTAAAAGAATATGCAAATGTTGACGTTGATAAATATGATGATGAAGAAATAAAGCAATTAGTTACAACATACAATCTTGAATATCATGGAGATTTAAGCAGAGGCGCTATTATTAATGTATTATTCGCAGAATTAGTTGAAGATAAATTAATCCAGCCAACATTTGTCATTGATCATCCTGTTGAAGTAAGTCCTTTAACTAAAATTCATCGAAAAACTCCTGGATTAGTGGAACGATTTGAAGTATTTTGCTGCGGCATGGAGATAGGCAATGCATATTCTGAGTTAAATGATCCATTTGATCAGAAAAACAGGATGGTTGAGCAGGAAAAACAGCGTATAACAGACGAAGAAGCTCATCCGATGGACATAGATTTTATCGAAGCATTAGAATATGGTATGCCCCCAACAGGAGGAGTTGGCATTGGTATTGACAGAATTACAATGATTTTAACAAACTCGCAATCAATCAGAGATGTAATATTCTTTCCGACTATGAAGCATGAAGGATAGATTTAGTATTACTAGTCAGTTTTTATTTGATTATCTTTACTTTTAATGATGTAATCCGAGAAAGATCTTCATCTCAGTAATACTGACGGAGCTATTTTTCAATATACCAAAAAAACGATCAATATTATTTGCTCTTCTTTCTTT
The DNA here is from genome assembly GCA_016219865.1 of Candidatus Woesearchaeota archaeon. Taxonomy (GTDB): domain Archaea; phylum Nanobdellota; class Nanobdellia; order Woesearchaeales; family DSVV01; genus JACRKF01. Next base: position 15,274 of record JACRKF010000039.1, read on the forward strand.
TTTGATTCTTTTAAATAATTCACTAAAACTTTCGTTATTCTTCTTGAGACTATTAATTTCATTATATGCTTCTTTTGTTATTGTCAGTGTTTTTAGTGCCATATCATGTTTATGTTTAAACATGTATTTAAGTCTTTTGATTATTTAATGAGTACTAGATGGTTGTGTAGTTAAATATATATAATCACAGCAATATTAATCTTAATTATGGAAGATTTTGCAGCACAATCATTGCTTTCAACAACAGATAAATTAGGTTATGTTCTATTCAAATTAAAGCCAATTTTCTCAAATCTTCTTGTTTCAGTAATTATTGTTTTGATTGGATTAATTATTGGCAAGATTGTGGGGAGAGTAATTGAAAAGATTCTCCAAGAGATTGAACTCAATGAATCTATTAATAAATTGATAAAGATAGATCTTCCGCTTGAGAATTTCATTGGTAAGACTGTGCAATATATTATCTTTTTTATAGGGATAGCATTTGCTTTAGATGTTCTAGGATTAGCAAATATCATTGGTTATATATTTTCGGCAATAATCTTATTGATTATATTAGGCTCATTTTTGGTAAGTTCAAAAGATTTTCTGCCAAATATAATCTCTGGAATAAAAATATACAGAAAGAAGTTATTTGCAATAGGTGAAACAATAAAAGTTGATTCATGCGAAGGAAAAGTTGTATCATTCAATCTTTTCGAGACAATAATAAAAACAACGTCTGGAGATATTATCCATATTCCAAACTCATTTATCACACAGAAGATATTTGTGAAGAGAATTTTGAGAAAATAAATCTTCTCAAAATTTTCTGATTACCTGATCATTTCAAGCATAGAAACAATATTCCATATTTGTGTTCTTGTAAATGACTCCATATTTGTATCATCAGCAATCTGATCTAGTTCATTTAACGCTTTATTAACACTGATAGAAGGATCATCATCTTGTTTTAGATCTTTGATTGAATTCTCAATCCTTATCTTAACATTTTTAGGAACAGCATGATCATTAGAAAGTTCTTCTAAAGCAGCAATAATATTTATTATTCTTTCATCCATAGTACTCGCCTTAATATAAAATTCTCTATTCTTTCTTAAATTCTTTCATTATTTCCGTACGCAATGTTTCTGCTTTTTCTTTTAATTTTAGTTCTTGTTTCTCAATAGATTTTATTCTAATGTCAACAATCTCTTTTTTGGATGTTAAATCTTTAGTAAGCTCTTCTTTTTCAGTTGCTATCATGATATTGCCGACAATCTTATAAGATTTCTTTGTTTTCTGCAATTCTGTCAATGCAGATTCTAGCTCAATCATCTGCGCTTGCAATTGTTGCTTTTGCATAATTGTTTGTTGTAAATTTTGTTCAATCATCTGCATTTGTTGTAATTTTTGTTCTGCTTCCATTAGTTTCACTTTATTAGTTATTTTTTCTTATCTTTCAGTTTATTTATTTTCTACTTCTAAGTTCTGCATTTTATCATATACTGCTAGCAGCTTAGTAATATTATTAAAGCTTGCGCGCAATGCAGTAATATCATCTGCATTTATTGTTATAGTAATCTCATTCCCTTTTTTTTTGATTGAATAAGAGCTTCTTTCCCATTTACTGCTATCTATCTCTGGTAATAAAGCTGTATAAAGATTAAGGTTAGATTTTACAGTAATTATTGTTTTATAGCTGCTCATTAATTATTATGATCTGTGTTTTATTAGCTTTTAATGCTATTACTGCTTTTATCTTGCCTTTATTTTTGTAACTATTGTTCTAGGCTTGTAAAGTATCTTGCTGCCGCAATAAGGGCATCTTACTTTCTTCCGCAAATAATCTGGGGAAACAGTTTTTCCGCATTCAAAACATTTGTATTCAACCATGATGTAACACCATTCTTGATAATTATCTAATTATTTTTATTCTTCATTTTGTTCTTCTTCAGCAATTTCTTTATCAGTTGTTTCTTGACTTTCTTGATCTTGTTGCATATCTTCGCTTTCTTCTTTATTTTCTTTTTGTTCTAATAATTCTTTCTTTCGTTTTTTCTTTTCCTTCTGGCTTTCTTCTTTTATTTGTGATTGGTTTTCATGTTCGTCAGCGTTATAATTTTCTTCTTTTTCGCGAGGAGTTAAAAGATCATCTTCCATTTTCTCTTTTCCAGTAATCTGAGCTAATTTCAATCTGCTTGGCGTGTATGCTTTTCCTGCAAACTTAGAGTTGCAAGCAGTGCAATGCCAGATGCCAGCAGCAATTCTTTTTACTCTTATTTTAGTGCAATGTTCGCATTTGTATGCTTTTCTATGCAATTGTTCAACTTCAATAAATTTTTGTTTTACTGTTCTTCCGTATCTAGTGCCAAATCGTTTTGCTGCATTAAGTCTAAGTGCTTCTGCCATCTTACAATCACTTCCAATATTATAACCATTTTATCCATAAATTATACATATATCCGGATTGCCCAGATTTTAAAATTCTGCAGTGTTGCAGAATTTTATTATTATAATGGGGCTGCCCGGACTTTCAAAACAGGATATTTACTATTTTTGTATACATCATTGTTTTTTGAACCAGGGTCCGCTGGTCCCAAACCAGCAAGGATGGACCAAACTACCCCACAGCCCCTTTTGGCTATTTTATAAGTATTCTATTTGCTGGTTTTAAAGCCTTTTATTGAGTAAGATTAAGAACTGTTATATAAAGCTTACTATATTAAAAATGAGTGCAGCAGCACTATCTTCTTGCTTAAACTTTTATGCAAATAAACACTAAACTCTTGCTTGATCTTCCAAGATTTAGTCTGAAGAATAATCTTTTTATAATCAACAAAATCAGGAAACATCACAACCATTTTCTCAGTTAATCTAGTAGCATTCTTCAAGAATGCATTATACAATTTTTCATGTTCAATCTTTTTAGTATTCTTACCATAAGGAAGATCAGTAACAATTGCAGTTATCTTATTTTTATCTAAACCAAGTTCTTTAGTTGTAATTTTCGTAGCATCATTAAATAAAAGCTTGCAATCCTTAATTCCATAATAATTTATATTTTCTTCAGCGCCGTCAAGCATCTTTTGTTCAGTATCAACGCCGATTGTTTTAATTCCAAGCAATCCTGCTTCCACAAGAATCCCACCAACACCACAGAAAGGATCTAATAATAATGACGAGAATTTTGTTTCACAAAATTCACTCTTAGTAATAACTAGATTAACGCATGCTTTTGCAAGTCTTGGATTCAAAGAAGTAGGATGTAATTCTGGCTTTAAATGAGGCTTTCGTAATAAGAATGATTTCTCATTTTGCCACAATTGAATACAGCAATAATACTTATTCTTTAGAAGAAAGAAAACAATCAATGTTTCAGGATTCTCCAGGTCAACAGTTGGATTTTTTGATTTACTATTTAATTGTTGGTAGATGATCTTTGCAAATTCTCTTTCTTTATTATGCTTAAATTCTTGATTATGAAATTTATTATTAATATTGTTCTTCTTCTTAGCTGTATCATTTAGTGTTACAATTCTGACAGCAAAACTCTTTTTGTAAATCTCTGTCCAATTGACATTTTTAATCTCATTTAAAACATTTTTTTCCGTCGAGGAAAAAAATATCTCATAAACATCATTAGTATATGCTAATCTTTTATATAATTTAATAGCGCCATTGTCTTTTGTTATAATTAATACATGGCTTTCATCGAGTTCTTTGCATATCTTTAATTCATACAATGAAAGAATCTCTTGTATTGATAACTTTCTATTTTCTTGTGTTATATGAAAAATATACTCCATAACTCTCAAGTAATACTAAAATTTAAATACTTAACGGATCTATGTTATATGATGGACAAGCGACCTCGCGGCAGACCTATAAAATCAGAAATCAGGCAGAATCTGATAGAAATTTTATATTTCAAAAAGAAAGCTTACGGCTATGAATTGCATAAGATATACAATGAAATCTTTCCTAAATGCACTAATGAAGTTGTCTATTACCATCTTAAAAAAGGAGCATTGATGAACATCTTCAAAGTTGAGAAAATTGTTACAGAACAGGGTAATTATTCTTGGGGAACAGCAGCGGAAAAGACATATTATATGTTAGGAGAATCTACTGCTCCAATAATGCATGCAGCAGTAAAAGAATATTTTGAGAAGAAAGAAAAACAGATTAATGATGAATCTAATTTTACTTCCCAAGTTTCCTAAAGAACCCCAATAATGCAAATATCTCTCTTTTAGTCAGCAATGCTTTGCTTATTACTCTTTTCCAGATAACATATTGTGTTCTTTTTTTCTCAGGAGTGCTCCATTTGATGCTATTTATTGCTTGTTTAATTTTCAAGCTAAGTACTTCTTTTTCTTTCAAAGTAGCAGAAATAATATGGCTATTGCTTTTTTTATTTTTACTCTTCCTATTATCGTTATTATTATTATTTGTATCTCCAGCAGAAAATAACTCATACAATATAATCGCGCAGGCATGACTGATGTTTAATGTAGGATATTCGCAATTTGCAGCAATTGTTACAATAAAATCAGCTTTTAAGATATCATTGTTAGACAATCCTGTGCCTTCATTGCCAAAAAGTATTGCAATCTTTAATTTTGAATCAGCAGCATTAATTCCATTAATCCCCTGCAATTTCTCAGCTAATTGTTTTGCAGTTAAAGGACTTCGAAGAATATTATAATCAGTGCCAAGTATTGCAGTTGTAGCAATAACATAATCAAATTGTTCTAGATAAGCTTCACCAACAACCTTTGCTTTTTGCAGAATTTGTTTTGCATGTTTGCTGATAATCTCAGCTTTAAAATCAGTTGGATTGCATTTTGGATTAACAAGAATAAGTTTATCAAAACCAAAGTTATCCATTACTCTAGCAATGCTTCCAAGATTCTCTTCAGATTGTATTTCTTTGCAGATGATGTAAATCATTTAACTATAAAACAAAGAAAAGGTTTATATTTGTATCGGAAAGATGGCACAATATCACTCGTTTTTTGGATTGAGCCGGAAAGATATATTTATTTAACTAGCAGATGCTTTTAATTCTTCAACTATCTCCCAAACATATTTTCCTTTTTTAATCCCTTTTAATCCAACTATTGCAGTTTTACAAGAATACTTTTCTCTAAAAAAACGCAAATTATTTGTATCTTCTTCTTTAAATTGATATTTCGCTTCAATTGCATATAATTCTTTATTTACAATGATGAAATCAATCTCTTGTCTATTGATAGTTCTCCAGAAATAGATATGTTTGCTTTGTTTCATAAGTTCAAGAAACACAAATGTTTCAAAGACATTGCCTAAGATCTCCTTTGGGAATTGTTTTAACCAAAGCAGATGCAACATACCTGTGTCCAGCAAGAATACTTTTGGATTTTTTGTTAATTCGCTTCGCAAATTTTTATGAAATGGGCGAATTCTTTTTATGATGAATGTGTTTTCAAGCAGATCTAAATACTCAGAAACTGTTTTCTTATTTATTTGTAATGTATTTGCTAATTCCATTATATTGAGTAATTGCCCAGATTGCGATGCCACAATTTCCAATAGTTTATTGAATGAAGCAATATCTCTTATGTTACCAATATCCCTGATATCTTTTCTGATATATGTATTAATGATTTGTGAAAGGAATACTTCTTTTTTATCAATATCTTGTTCTAAAACAATTTCAGGATAGCCGCCAAATCGAATATATTCCTCAGCTAAAGCAATAAGCTCTTCATTAATTGCAGCAGTATTTTCTTTTTTCAATCTGTATTCTTTTTCTCTGAATATTAAGAATTCTGCAAAGCTTAATGCATGAAGTTCAAAACTTAAATATCTGCCAACAAGACTTTGTTTGAACTTCTTTTTTATTTCTAATGTCGATGATCCAGAAGCCAATAATTTTACATGCTGGTAATGGTCATGGAGTACCTTTATGAATTGCGCAGGATTTTCCATATATTGTATTTCATCGATGATAACATATATCTTTTTTTTTTCATTTGCTCCTTTTTGCAGAAGGTATGCATAGAGAACTTCTGCTCCTTGATTGCAAAGTTCTAAATATCTTGAAATCTCAAGATCAAAATAAAAGCAATTCTCTTTTAAATAATGCTCTTGTAAGTAGAGTAAAACAGAAGTTTTCCCAACTTGCCTTGCGCCATAAATAATAATTGCATGTTTTACATTGAGATACTTTACAATTGTTGTTACAATCTCTCTTGTATATAATTTATCCATTATAATAACCTTTTTATTTAATAATTAGTATATTATAGTACCCTTTTTATATAAATGTTTTGGTTTTATTCTTGTAGATGGTCGTAGTAATTACTTTAAGGTGATTAAAGATAGTTAGATTTAAAGAAGACGAATTCCACTTATTAGTTAGCGACATAAGTAAATGCTTCTTTTAAGAAATGTCAAGAACCACCAGTGATCGCTGCTGCTCAATACCGGTGGCATGATAGGACATATGAATGTGGTTCTTGAGCATGTTAGAAATTTTCCATCATGCGAATTCACAATGTGGATACTCCACTGGTTAATAGACCAGATGGTAAATTTCCAACATATTTATAAAGTTGTGCAAATATTTAATATTTGTAAAAAAACTAAAGAATAAGGTGAGATAGATGAATGATTTGGAAGTAGCTAACTCTGAAGAAATAGACTCTTTGGTATCACAATCTGTGATACCTTCAAAAAAATATTTAGGTGGTGCTTCACCATATGCATTTACAGAACAAGGAGTAGCAAATCTTGCAGGTGTTCTTTCAAGTCCTAGAGCAATAGAAGTCAATATTCAGATTATGAGAGCTTTTGTAACTATGAGAAAGTTTATCTCTAAACATGTAGAATTATTCACTAGACTTGACTCTGTTGAAAAAAAGCAGTTGGAATTTCAGCTCAAAACTAACAAAAATTTTGAAAAAGTGTTTAATAATTCACATGATAGGTTTATAATCTTGATAATAAGGATGTTTATCATCTTGGAGCATCTCTTAAAGATCTAGGGAAGAAATGGTTTGCATTTTCTAAATTTAATAAAGAAGCTCTAGGAATATTGGAGAGATTGAAATAAATACAACTGAATCAAATAATGGTGAAGCAGAATTCTCTACGCATGACTAAATCCAGTAAATCCGCCATCTAATGTTTTCACAGATGTATAACTAAAGAGAATCTTGCTTTGCATAATTCTCTTACCCAAACACATACTTAAACGGATTGCCGACATAATTTGTAATCAATCCAAATAGAATAAATACTAGAAACATTAATCCAATAAATCCCCACCATTTCATTGCTTTCTTTTTATCTTTCATAGTTGAAGTAAGCAGCAATTGCAGCATTCTTCCGCCATCAACAATTCCTAACGGCATAAGATTAGCTAATCCAATAAATAAGTTCAATAAAAACAGCCATTTAAACAAATCCTTAAACCAAAAGAATACTTTTACCAAAACACTTTTTTCATATTGTGGTTTAACACGAACTTCATTTTTAATATTATTGACGCCAACAAATCCTCGCGTAGCATCATTTGGCGAAGCGATTGTTGTTGCAGCATATGTTGCATTTGCTGTGCCAAACGTAACTTGTTGTTCAGGTTTGACGCAATACTGCATCTGCTGTAGAAAATAACTAGAATCATTACTATTCTTATAATTGAAAGAGTTAACAACAACTCCTGAAGTTAATCCTGCTACTCCAGCAGGCAATGATGTATTTGTAACATCAAAAGAAAATCCAATCGGTTCTGTTAATCGTGCTTCTATTGGATTAAATAAAGCAATCATAAATAAAAAGAAAATTAATGCTAAGAATATATTTGACACAGGTCCTGCTGCAAATATTGAATACTGCACAATATCTTTTTCTTTTTTCAGTTTTTCTTCATTTGGCTCAACAAATGCAGCTGGAATGATTGGCGCAAGAATTCCTAAGACTGCAAACCCTGATGATTTTACTTCAACATTATGCGCTCGCGCAACAACTCCATGTGAAAACTCATGCGCTACCGCTAGTATGAATATTGCAATAAGCCATGAGGTGAACGGCAAGTATCCAATGCCTGGAATATTTGTAAATGGTAATACTAACACCATATCACTTGACGCAGCATGAGGTGTAAATATCAGTTTGATAATCACCATCACAATTGAAACAGAAATAAATGCCATTCCTACAAAACCAATGCCAACTGAAATAAAACCAAAGAACTGCGCCAATGAACGATATTTGTTTGCAATCGTATCCATCAGTTTTAATCCAAGTTTTGTTCTGTACATAATAATATAGATTATTGGAAACAATACCTTTTGTACTTCAAGCTTCTTTCTATTGATAATTAACACAATTCCCAATATAACTACAAAAAGAATAGCTAAGATTATTTCAACATCAATCATAATATAAACATAAATAAATAGTCTTATATAAATCTTTGTATTAGTATTTTCGAATTCGCTTCGCTCATTCAGAAAAATACAGATTTAGGGAAACTATGACTAACATAACACCAACAAAAGAAGAAAACAGCAATCATAACAACTGTAACCATAATGATATTCACCAGAATCATAATCCTCATCTTCATCATGAGCCTCATCCTCATGATGTTTTTCATGAACACGAAAGCAAAACAAAAAAATATATCATTCTCGTTTTAGCTCTATTTATGATTATTTTAATAATCTTTTATTTTATCTTTGGTCAACATTTGTTTGGAATAATTGAAGGAAGAATTATTAGTCAACAATTCACAAATCTCACAACAGTTTATAGCAATAATAATATTGACAATAATTACACAATTAAATTCACACAAAGCAGTTTTGATGAATTGCAGCAATATTATTTTGCTAATCAAAAGACAGAAGTAAGTGTTTGTTTAATAGGTTTATATTCAAATAATTTCTACACTGTCAACAAATTATATTATCCAAAAATCATAGAGCAAGCATTTGAGCATGTTACTTTTCAGCCCTGCCCAGAAGACACAATCATTGTGTTACACACGCATCCATACAAAAGCTGTATCTTTTCAGAACAAGACATTAATTCTTATAAACAAAATAGGCAATCTTCTCCAGATGTAATAATTGCATTAATGTGCGAAGAAAACAGATTTACATTATACAGAGAATAATAAACTAGAATCAATTAAAAAAACTAAAAATTGCTGATTGAGCAAAGCGAAATCGCAATTTTTTATTTCTTCTTCTTTGGTCTCAAAGAGCCATATTTGCACTTTCTGCAACGTACGTTGCCTGCAAGTACTTTCATATTATTAGTTCTCATTTTTGATTTGCATTTTCTGCATACAAAAATATCTTTAAATAATCGTGCATTTGCTTCAGGGAACTTAACCATAAAAACATCCTCATTTCGTTCGTTTTTTTAATTAATTTTTCTGCTCAAAGCAGAAAAATTATGTTGATTTTACTTGTTTCATTACTCTTGTGTCAAGCACAACCCAATATAATACATTGCATCCTTCAACACATTCAGGCTTTAATTCATCTTCTATCTTAAGGTCGAATGTTTCAAATGTTTCAATATCCATGACATTTGCCATGTTTCCATTGATAGAAAGCACTTGCGCAGTTCTTTTCTCAACGATTGGAGTATCAATATTATCGTGCGATGGCGCAACAATAACTCTTTTCTTATCATCAAGTATTCCTACTGCAGAAACTCTTGATTTTGCATGTCCATGTTTTCCAGGACGTGAAATCTGAATATCAACTACTTTGCAAGCAGCGCCATCCATTACAACATAACTTCCTTTTTGCAATGTGCCGATGCCAACTTGTTTTACTTCTCCCATAATAATTCACCTATATAATTACTCTATAAAAAACAATATGATAAGCAGTTTAAAGTCCATATATATAAAACTTACTAATTTATTTTTTGCGAGCTAAAGCTCAGCAAAAAATAGATTTTTAAACTAAAAAGATTATCCAATCAGGGCTCTGCCGAAACCCCTTCTGAATAAATTGTGCCAATTCTTCTTCTTGCAGAGGAATAATTTTTTCTGTAGAAAAATAATAAAAAAAGAGAGATAAATTTACGTGCTGCATAAAAAATTAATCGAAACATTATCTCTTTAGTATTTCATGAGTGAACGAAGTGAACTCAGAAATACTATTTTTATAATCTATATAGAAATCTTTAAATATAACATCGGTTGCATAATTTTTATGGCAAAAAACGAAGAATATGAAGAAGAGGACATTGATCCAAACGAAAAAGACGAGAAAACAGAAGATATGTTGGACAACGATGAGCTTTCTCCAGAAGAAGAAGGATTTATGAAAGGAGAACAAGATGCTTACGAAGAGTAAAATAATTTACCTCACTTCTTTTTTTGCTGTTGATTCTCTTTTATTATCTCTCAATTGGTAAATTATTTTAAGAGATAGCAAATACATCCTATTTTATGCCCATCAACAAACACACTATCGATAAGATTCAACAGCATATTTCTGGATACAAACAAAGTGGTAGGAATATCACTCTCGTCGCTGTCACAAAGACAAGAACAATTGCAAATATTGAACAGCTTCTTTCATTAGGCATTACTCATATTGCAGAAAATAAACTACAAGAGATTGAGCAGAAATTTTCACAATTGCCGCAAAACTGCGTCAAACACATGATTGGACAACTGCAATCAAACAAAGTAAAAAAAGCAGTGCAGTTTTGCGATGTCATTCAAAGTGTTGATTCATTAAGATTAGCAGAACTCATCAACATAGAAGCGGAAAAGCAAAAAAAGATACAACAAATAATGATCCAAATCAACATTGGCAATGAACAGCAGAAAAGAGGAATCAAGATTGATGAAATTTCTACTGTTTTTGAACAGATAATTAATTCTAATAATCTTCATAACCTAAATATAATAGGTATCATGTGCATTGCTCCAGATATTAATATTTATGGTGAACAAAAAGTAAGAGATTGCTTTAGAAAAATGAAACAACTTTTTGATCAACTTAACAAAGATTACAACGCGCAATTTCAATATTTATCAATGGGCATGAGTGATGATTACATAATTGCATTAGAAGAAGGAAGTAATATGGTAAGGATTGGGAGAAAGTTGTTTGATTAAGGAGAGTTTTGTGGTAAAATCCATAATTTATTTCTCTTTTAAAATGTATCTCAGAATATCCATATCTCATAATGAATGTTTTATCTTAATAATTCTTTTAAAGTAAAATAATCTCACCTTTTTAGAGGTGGAATTATTTTAGACAATGTAAAAAGAGTTGATCCTGCATTGCATGCAGCATTAAAGAACGAATTGCAAAGACAACGGCAAGGTATAGAATTAATACCTTCTGAAAATTTTGTTTCTGCTGCAGTTGTTGAAGCATTAGGGACAACATTGACAAACAAATATTCTGAAGGCTATCCTAAAAAAAGACATTACGGCGGCAATCATTTTATTGATGAGATTGAGCTTCTTGCAATAGAGCGCGCTAAAAAGTTATTCGTAGTCCCGCATGCAAATGTGCAACCCTATTCTGGCAGTCCAGCAAACATGGCAGTATATTTTGCTGTATGCAATCATGGAGATACTGTGCTTGGCTTAAATCTTCCTGATGGCGGTCATTTAACGCATGGTTGGAAAGTGAATTTTTCTGGAGTTTTTTTCAAAAGCATTCCTTATCATGTCAAAGCAGATGGGTATATTAATATCGAAGAAGTGCGAAAGCTTGCCTTAGAGTACAAACCTAAATTGATATGGTGCGGAGCAAGTGCGTATATGAGGGAATTTCCTTTTGAAGAATTAAGTAAAATTGCTGATGAAATTGGCGCATATTTAGCAGCAGATATTGCGCATATTGCAGGATTAGTTATAGGCAATGTCCACAAAAGTCCAGTTCCATTTGCTCATATTGTAACAACAACAACACATAAAACTCTTCGTGGGCCAAGAGGAGCAATGATTATGGTCACTCAAAAAGGTTTGGACAAAGATCCGCAATTGGCAGAAAAAGTTGATCGTGCTGTCTTTCCTGGATTGCAGGGTGGTCCTCATGATCATCAGACAGCAGCAATCGCTGTTGCTTTGGCAGAAGCAATGAAACCTGAATTCACTGATTATGCGCAGCAGATTGTAAAGAACGCAAAAGCATTGGCTGAAGCGCTGATGAAGAATGATATAAAATTGATAAGCAATGGCACAGATAATCATATGCTTTTGATTGACTTAACTCCTTATGGCAAAGGCAAAGGTGTTTTTATACAAGAAGCATTGGATCTTGCTCATATTACATTAAATAAAAATACAATTCCAGCAGATCCTTCTTCGCCATTTTATCCAAGTGGTGTAAGATTAGGAACGCCTGCAATTACTTCTCGTGGATTGAAAGAAAAAGAGATGCAGATTATTGCAGATTGGTTGGCAAAAATAATCAATGAGATTGCTCCAAGATATTCTCTGCCAGAAGATAAAACAAAATTGCAATATTTAGACAATTTCAGAAAGGAGATTGCAGAAAACCAAATAATAAAGCAAGTAGCAGAAGAAGTATTATCTTTTATGAAGAATTATCCGTTGTATGATGGGATTGAATATTGACTAATGGAAAATCATTTAACAACTTTAGATAAATTAGTTTATGGTAAACGCAATATGGAGAATGAAAAAAATAGCGATTAATTCTTTCATTGTAAATCTCCTCTCTAAATTGTTTTAGGCTGAATTTTTCTTTTCCTCTTGCAATTCCATTTTCCATATAGTGGAGTAATCTTTCACTCGATGTTTTCTTTATTGCTTCTTCCTTATTTTCTACCAATTCCAAACTATTTTTAATCACCATACTCATAGCACCTTTTTTATCTCCATATTTTTCTCTTGCTAATTTTCGTAGTTTTTTCTCTGTTTCATGATCTAAACTTATTGTAATTACACCCATAATTAATCACAATCATTTAAATAAACAATAAACTATTTAAATATTACTGCAAACGACCTGCTACTAACTAACAACCACTCTCATAAACATCTTTCCTTCAATCGATTCATCCCACAGCAATAACAATGATATCCCTCTATCAATGATTTCATGCCATTATCAAACAAAACAAATTTCATTCTATTGTTGCATTGTTTACAAAGAATTTTGTGCAAGTCCGGATTGCCCAACTGAGAGAATTTTGCATCGTTGCAAAATTCTCTGCAATTAATAGTTGTACTGTAAGCTTGCATTTTTGTTCACCTCCAGAATATAAATATTATTGTTAAAAGCAACAGTTGTTACTTCCATGATAAATGTTTCAAAGTTTCTAATGTAGCTTATTTTATATCGCTGTTTTGCATTTACGATTGTTTTTAATGGTTGTAATAATGTTAAATTAATAAAATACCAATCGCTTTTTCTTTTGGGTTGAAATCGTTTAGATTTTCTAATAAAAATGATCATGTGGAATCACCATATCAATAAAATGAGGATTTGAAAGAAACGATTCTCTTTTGATATCATCAATCAAGTAAAACACATCTCTGCTTTTTACTTTAAAGCGATTGTCAAGCACATCTAAAAATTCTTCAAGTTCTTTGACATGTTTAAAAACACATTCAATCATAAAATCATAGCCATTATTAATTCTATACAAGCTATTCACATTTTGATGCACAAACAGATATTCTCGCAGTAATTCTTTTTTTGAAGGATTTGCTTTTATTGCTATAGTTGCTCTTGCCATAAACCCAAATAATGAAAAATCAACTAATGCAGTATAACCTTTGATTAACTTTTGTTGAAATAGCTGCACTCGTTCATATATTGTTGAAATAGGTATTTCAGTTTTCTTGCTAATATCTGTCAATGATATACGCGCATCATTGCGCAATGCTGCCAAAATCAATAAATCCTTTTTTTTATACATTTTATTCACCTCGCTAAAGTTCGGTTGATAAAACTCATCCACATTCACCGAAACTTCTTTATTTATTCTAAAAGAATTTTGTTTTTTCCAACAAAATTCTTTTTTTTTCGAATATCTTCCATTACGTAGAATTACTATAAGATAATTTTTCTTAAGAACCTTAAGGTATATTAAGGTTAGTTTACTCTGACTTTTTTATCCCACATCTATATCCCAGAATAAACAATAGTTTAAATACAACAAATTATCAATAGTATTATACTACTCACTTAGTCACATTGTAGTAGTCAACGGGGGTTATATTTATGTCTAAAAAAGAATATTCTGAAAAGAATCTGGAAAAAAAAGAAGAATCTGCTCAACTATCACAGCAAAAACCAGCCGAAGCGCAGCAAAAAGCACTTGCGCCGCAAACGCAAGAGATGCAGCTTCCAAAAGAAGTACAAGAGAAATTAAATGTAATCCGAGAAAAATTAGATATTTTCAAGAAGAAAGTATTAGAAAAGTTTGACAAATATATTTCTGTTATTGCGCTTCTTCCACCAGAAAAAGCAGATGCAGAAAAGAAAGCAGATGCAGATAAAATTAATGTTCTTGTACTAGTTGACGATAATGATTCACAAAAGATGACAAAGGAAGAATTAAAATCAAAATTAACTATGATTATTGAGAATATTGCAAAAGAGATTGACAAAAATCTTTCACCGCAGACAATTATTCTTTCAGAATTATGGCAAAGTTGTTTTGATGCTAAATATGATTTGTTGGAACTATTTCGGGTATCTGCACCTATCCATGATACAGGGATGTTAGCTGCAGTAAAGATTGCTGAAGTCCATAAAACAATGGTTCTCAAAAAGTTTGAGAAATATATTGTCAGCTATGTTCTCTCAGGTTCATTAGTGCGGGGGCAAGCAACAGAGAAATCAGATATTGATGTTATGATTATTATTGATGATACTGATGTCAAACGGATGACACGCGCTGAATTAAAAGATAAATTGCGCGCAATTATTATTGGCATGGGTATTGAAGCAGGAGAAATTACTGGTGTTAAAAACAAAATCAATATTCAAGTATATATCTTAACAGATTTCTGGGACAGTTTGCGGGAAGCAAATCCAATTATTTTCACGTTATTAAGAGATGGTGTTCCATTCTATGATCGTGGTATATTCATGCCTTGGAAACAATTGCTGAAAATGGGAAAAATAAAACCATCAGCTGAAGCAATTGACTTATTCATGAACTCTGGTGAGCAAATGATTAAGCGTGTTGAGTACAAAATTAAAGAGATGGGAATGGAAGACACTTATTATGCAATATTAACACCTTCACAGGCAGCATTAATGTTGTATGGAGTTCCTCCGCCAGCGCCAAGAGAAACAGCTCATTTAATGCGTGAACTTTTTGTAAAAAAAGAAAAACTGCTTGAAGAAAGTTTTGTTAAGATCTTAGAACATAATATAGAAGTCAGAAAGAAATTAGAGCATGGCGAGATGGAAAAGTTATCAGGAAAAGAACTTGATCAGATGTTAACTGATGCTGAGAAATTTTTGAAACGAATTAAAAAACTATTTACAGAAATTGAAGCAATGAAAGAAAAAGAATCAATTATTTACATTTATGAAACAGTTGTAACAATTATAAGAGACATTCTCAGATTAGAGGGTATTGAAAAAGTTAAAGACACAGATATAGTGCAAATCTTTGAGAGTGAAATGGTTCATAAGGGATTAATACCTGAGAAATATTTAAGAATATTAAATGAAATAATCAAAGCAAAGAAAGACTATGACGCAGATAAATTGTTAAAGAACGAAGTGGAAACAGTAAGAAAAACTTCAGGTGAATTCATCAAATTCATGGTTGAGTATATGCAGCGAAAACGAGGCAGAGAACTAGAACGAGCAAAAATCAGAGTAAAGCATGGCAACAGGTATGGTGAAGTTATTTTGCTTGACACAGTTGCATTTATTATTCATGATGTTGATCATCAGGAAAAAGAAATAACAAAAGCTCCTATTAAAGCAGATGGAAGTTTAGGCACAACCGAAGCATCAAGTATGGAAGAACTAGAAAAAGCATTGACAAAAGTAGAGATTCCAGGCAAAGTCTTTATCAAAGAACCTATCTTCGAGAATCTGAAAGGCATCTTCGGTAAAGATGTTGAGATTTTGTTGAATTTTTAATTTTTTTATTTAGTTTTTTTTATTAATTATTTTTCTTTATACTTTATATTAGTGTACTATTCTCTACACCTGGCCACAATATTTATATATTAGTTTATTCTTAAGATTGAAATCATGTATATTTGTTATAAATATTAAATAAAAAAAAGAGATTAAATTAATAATTAATTTGGTATAAAAAAGAGGTGTATTATAAAATGGTAAGTTCAAAAAACAAGTTAGCTCTATTGATTTCTATAATTTTTTTATTTGCAATGGCATATTCTGTTGCAGCAGTTCCTAATTGGGGGCAAGTATCTTATATGTTTCCACCAATGCCATTTGCGCAAAATGGTCCTGGATTAAGAGGAGATTCTTGCACTATGGGAATAGATACATATTATCAAGGTGGTGTTTCTGCTGTATGTGGTTTGAATTCTTCATGGGATTTAGGTGGCGTATTTTTATTTTTTGATCCCAACACAGTTTATTGGAAAGTTACAGGTATTAATTTTTCACAAGCTAAATTTTGTGGAGGGACTAAAAATGTTTCTTTAGCAGTAATTGTAAATTCTGATGGTCAAACTGGCACAGGTGGTTGGTTTTTAGGTTATCCAGAAGGTGATGATTATGTATTTTACATAAATGGAACAACTGCATCAGTAAGAAATACAACAGCTTATTTCTTTTATACTAATGCAACTCTTGCAAGCAATAATGGTTCTGCATATAGAATAAATAATTCAGCAGTTGTAGAAATAAATACTACAGAATGTAATGGAACTCCTGCAGGACTTGGACCAGGTGGTTTTTTTATGCCAGCAAAACCAGGCACAGTTTATTTTGCAGTAAATAGATCTTATCTCCAAAGACCTATTTCATTCAATCAAACAACATTCGTGGCGTCAAGCAATAATCCAGTATTCACTAGTCCTGATAGTATTAGTGTAGAATTAGATGGTTTAGGTGTAGATAGTGGAGAAGATATGTTTCAAGATTTTATGAACTTTAACCGATCAGATTTTGGCGCAGAGTTTAAGATGGGTTGCGCTCAATATAGAGCAACAAACGCAACTGTATGCCAAAATAATTCTAATGGTGATCAATGTACATGGGATTCTTCATTTAATGATTGTTTCCCAAAATCATTTTTTGGTGGAGATTCAGGATTTACTTGCTCTGATATGTGTGGAGAATGTTCAACATCAGGCACATGCGCAGGCAATACTAAATGCATATGGGATCAATATATGTTTAATTTCAAAACACATACGCAAGGAGCATGCAGGGAAGACTCAAGCAAATTTATTTTTAAGCCAGGTAAAAATTGTGACACTAGTTGTAATGATTGTTCTACCCAATATGCATGTAATGCTAGCAAATATCCTGATCCAACAGGTCAAGGCGGAAAAGGTTGTTTATGGGTAAATGATTCATTCAGTAATTCATGGTGCACTTTATCTACATTCAATACGCAAACTTTGACTTGTAATCCTCAAAACTTCGAAAGATGTTGGACTCAAACAGAATGTGAAACAAAAGGTGGAACATGGAATTCAAATTATTTCTTTTGTTCTCAAAATTCAACAGGTCTTACAGAAGTAGTCTGCTTTGATGGCATAGACAATGATAATGATAATATGACTGATTGCAGTGACAGTGAATGTAAAACAAAAAAAGAATGCGGTGGAGACCTCGATATATTAACTGGAGGATTTAATACAACTGATCAAACAATGGCAATGGGACAGAAATATATGAAAGAATTTAATCCTGAAGTAAAAGCTGAAATGTTAGGAAATGATGCAACAGATGCAGGATTAATTAATAACAACAGCCATCTTGATATTATGGGTTTAATGATAAATGAAGCAGGACCAAGTTATATGATGGGTATGGGTGTAAAGAATGTTTCTCCATTAGCTTTATGCGGCAATAGTCCTGGAACAGCAAATAAATCTGCAACATATGTGTTTTTATTAGATACTGATAAGAATTCAAGCACTGGTTGTGGAATAAATGTAAGCAACAGCAATCAAACTGGATATGAATATAAAATAGAATTATTCTACAATTACACAGGTACAAATTTCACAGAAGCAAAAAAAGGATATATCTGTGTTAAAACATCTGGATCAATGGCATTAACTCCAATAAAAATGATTAGTCAGCCTACTGCTGGAAATGGATTAGCAATGGGTTGTATGATGGGTGGTATTGGGATAGGAATTGTAAGAGAAGACATAGGATCTCCAAATTCAATGAGATTAGCTGGTGCAACATTTGATACAACCACTAATTTATCTTATCCAAATGATACCATCATGAATGTATATTATGAATCAGGTCAAATGGACTTTCATCCAGTAGATTGTTTCAGCAATCCAACTGCATGCGGAAGTGCATTCTCTAGCACTGGAAAAGGTAAATTTATGCCATTCCAAGATTGCTTTAGCGACCAAGATACAGATGGAAATGGAGTTGCAGGTTGCGCAGATCCTATGTGTGGTGGATTTCCACGATGTCAATCTGTATCAAACAGATATAATGCAAGTGCAGATACTACAGCGCCAACAGTAATTAGTACAAGCTCTTATGGCTTTAAATCATTTATTGATGTCAAAGTTGTTACAAATGAGCCAAGTAACTTGTCTGTTACATTGTATAACCAAAGCAGCACTTGTGCTGAATCAGCAAAGAATGCGACATTGACAGAGCCAACAATGTTTATAGGAGACAGATTTAGATCATTCCATGGAATGCCTATTTCAAACACATCTGTAGGTATAAATATATTACAACCAGGACAAACTCAATTTTACAAGACAAAAACATGTGATCCAAATGGAAACTGCGCAGTAAGTTCTTGTTTAAATTATAGTGTAAAGGCTACAACTGCAAATGAAAACGTTTCATTTAAATTTGAATTCTCACCGCCAGCAGGCAATTCAATGCTTGGTAATTTGAGTATCAAATTTAGGAATGGAACAGCAGATATTTCAATACCAAATGGAAGTACAAAGAACATTGCGCAATACTTGCAAAATGCAACACTTGTTATAGAAAATCAAAACCAATCAGGAACTCCATATACAATTGAATTGGTTGGTGTTGATTTGACAAAAACAATAAACACAAACTTAACATCAGGTATTAACGCAACAAACTTTTCAAGCAATGGAACTTATATCGGATTTGATTCAGCTTCATGGCAGGAAATGGCCCAAAATTTAGGAATTGATTCAATCAAATTGAATATCTCAATTCCAAACAGCACTGCAAATACAAGTTCAATCTATACAAGTTTGTTTAAGTGCGCATCTGACAACATTACATCTTGTACAAATGTTACAGGAAATGCAACAAAATTAGGTGGTGGTAATACATCAGTTGATTGGGTGCAATGGGAAGTTCCAACATCACTTGGGTTTTCAGTATATGGTTATTCAGGCGCAGGAAATATAGGCACAAGCACTTCAAGCAGTTCAAGCAGTGGAGGCGGGGGAAGTTCATCAACAGTTGTAGCTCCAGTAGTAGCGCCAGTTGCGCCAGTAGTGCCTGCTCCAGTTGCAACACCTGCTCCAGCAGCACCAGTAGCAGAAGCAAAAAGTGGCAGTGAAGTTCCGGCAGTTGCATCACCTACAATTGAAAAAAGTGGTACGACTGAAGTAACAAATGTGCGCGCAGACGGTTCAACTAATAAAGAGCAAGTCAAAAAAACTGCAAAATCAAGACGTGATTTAGCAGGAAAAGCATTTGACCAACTCTTTGGCAGCGCAGGCTCAGGCATGGGTGCATTAATTGTGCTTGTGCTGATTGTAGTAATTGTAGTAGGCATCATGTACTACAAGAAAACGCACAAAGAATAAATTTATTTTTTATTTTTTTAATCTTTATAGTTCATAAACTTCATTAGAAAACACAGTATCAATCTTTTGTTTCTTCATTTTCTCAAAACGTTTCTTAGAATCAACACTAAACACTCGTACTTTTATATTATTTCTATGCGCTTCTCTTACAACATTTTTATTAACTAGAAACCAAGGGATGTTGATTGAATCTAACTTTAATTTAAGAATTGGTGCAGGTAATTGATAAAATAAATGTATGTGGTTATAACCTTTTGCATATCTTGGGTTAAATTGATTAAGATTTATTTTATTAATGAATATATGCCTTCTTGTTTTTTTCATCTGCAATTTTGCTTGAATTAATTTTAATATCTTAAGCAGATGCTTTTTTGCAGGAATATATGAAAAACTGATTCTTACTTCATTATCTAATCTTCTAATCTTCTCTAAAACTTTAGGAATCCAAGAGATAAGAACAACATTATCTTTAATCTTGTATCTTTTGATAAGTCTTATTATCTCTTCTTCATTTCCATAATCTTTAATATCAATATTTAATCTCTTATTTTGTTTATTGGCTGTAAAATACTCAAGGATGTCTTTTAATGATGCAATTCTTTTTCTTTTCTGATTTATTTGATCAAAATTATATTTGCGCAGCAGCAGTTTTTTTGTCTTTGAAATAGCTAATTCAGGATCATGATTACATACATACACATTATCTTTTGTTAGTCTAAAATCTAATTCAATTTCTTCAACATCAGAATTCATTGCTTCCTTAAAAGCTTTCAATGTGTTTTCTCGATAGCCAAAACCTAATGCTCGGTGAGATAATACTTTTGGTTGCATATCAAACAAAGATTATCTACTTGTTTATAAGTATTACTGCATCATCTTAAGTATTACTGCAGGGTGCGACCACCCAACTTAGGTAATAGCTGTAAGTGGATTTTGTTTAATATTGTATATTTCTTCAATATTTCCGTTGATATATTCAGTTCTGATATGCGCCATATTGTTTGCATTTTCATTTGTCCATCTTATTCCTG
>JACRKF010000041.1 GCA_016219865.1 Candidatus Woesearchaeota archaeon
ACTAAAATATATTAAGCCAGCAACTACAAGCGGATTCATATCTTTTAGAATAATTTTATTTAAGGTTGCACTTATCCCAAAAAGTGCAGCAGCAATTAATGCATTGACATATCCCCAGTGATGTGACATTTTAAATTATATCATTCATCATAAGTATATATAATTATTGAAATCTTATCCTAAGAAAAAACATCAGAGTTAAAATTGTCCCCTATCCGTTCGTGCCACTAAAATTTAATTGCGTATAACAACTATTAAGCGATAAAAGTACTCGCTTAATAGTTGTTAATGATGTAAAAAGCGAAACTTTATATATGTGATGACTAATCTATGGAATATGGCTAATGAAGATATTAATAATTTATCAACAGAAGAAAACAATAAGTTAATTAACAAATTAATTGAAGAATTAAAACTTAGAAGATATTCAGATCAAACTGCAAAGTCGTATATTTATTTAGTAAACTCTTTTCTTGAATCTGGTAAGATTCCAAGAGAGTTTCTATTATTATACTCTATTAAAAGTAAGTCATCAATGAGGTCAGTATATTTTGCTCTGAGATTTTTTTATAATAATGTTTTGAACAAAAATTTTGAAGAGAGCTTGCCTATTGCTAGAAAATCATTAAAACTACCAATAGTGCTAAGTAAAGAGGAAATTAATAAGATGATTGAGTCTACAAATAATATTAAGCATAAGCTTGTTATTATGTTTCTATATTATGCTGGACTTCGTTTGGATGAAGTAAGAAATCTTAAATGGCAAGATATTGATCTTGATAGAAAGATTATTCATCTGAAAACAGCAAAAGGTGACAAAGAAAGAATTGTATTTCTTCATAAAAAACTTATTGAGATGTTAAGAATATATGGAATATGCAAAGAGTCTTTTATTTTTTGTTCTCAAAAAGATGAAAAATATAATAAAAGAACAATCCAACAGATAATAAAATCTATTTCAAAGAAGGTAGGAATCAAAAAAAATGTAACACCACATACATTACGGCATAGTTTTGCAACTCATTTATTAGAAAGTGGCGCTGATATTAGATATATTCAACAATTGTTAGGTCACAAGGATTTAAAAACAACACAAATCTATACACATGTAGCTAATAAAGATATCAAAAGATTAGCTGATTTATTATAAGACTTTCTAAAATCAGGAAACTTTATAAATATGTCTTTTTCTCTATATATTTGATCAGAGAAGGAAGAGAAAATACTATTTTCTCGTAAAGATTGAGTAAACCAATATGGCTAAGTAAATAAGGTAAAATGATGAAAAGTTTGCATAAAAAAACTACAAATAAAGTATTTCCTGCAGCATCAATTGCGCCTTTATATTCATCACAATTGGAAAATAGAAGGTATGTGGCATTTGAAATGATTGCGGAGAAACAAATTCAAGTGCAATTGGCAGCAAAAGCTGTGCAAAATGCTTTTTTACAATATGTTGGGAAATTACAATATGCTCAAGCGCAATTGCAGTATCTTAGTCCACTTGCTACTTCAACAGGTGGTATTTTTCGAGTAAATGGCAAGTATGATCATTATCTTCGAGCAAGTTTTTGTATGGTAGATGAAATTGAAAAAACAAAAGTTATAATAAGAAGTATGTTATCAACCGGAATATTAGATAAAGCAAAAAAGATAATACAATAAAGGTGATTCACAATGCAGCCAATGTCGCATCAAGTAATGGGTTATGATAGAGCAATTACAATGTTTAGTCCAGATGGAAGACTATTACAAGTAGAGTATGCTAAAAAAACTGTTAAGCAAGGATCTACAGCAATTGGAATGGTGTGTAAAGATGGAGTATTGCTTGTTACAGACAAACGCATAGTTGATCCATTAGTTGTGCCAGAATCAGTTGAAAAGATTTTTCAAGTTGATGACCATATTGCTGCAACTGCAGCAGGTATTATCAGTGATGCAAGAATACTTATTGAAAGAGCTCAAATTAAAGCGCAACAATATAGAGTAACATATGATAATCCAGTTGATATGATCAGTATTGTTAGAGATATTGCAGATCTTAAACAGATGTGCACGCAATCAGGCGGTTTACGTCCTTTTGGTGTTGCATTATTAATAGCTGGTATTGATAAAGATGGTCCAAAATTGTTTGAGACAGATCCTACAGGCATTTTTTTTCAGTATAAAGCAAGTGTAATAGGTGAAGGAGAAACTGAAATTGAAGAACTGCTTCACAAAGAATATACACAAAATCTTACAATAGAAGAAGGTTTACGCTTAGGAATAAGAGCATTAACAAGAGTTGTTGATCAAAACTTTACTGTTGATAGATTAGATTGTGTATATTTGAAAACAGATGAGAAAATGTTTACACTTGTCACAAAAGAAAAATTATCGCAAATATTTAATGAGATTAAAAAAAAGAAATGAATTCTTTAAAAATAGCTTTTTAAAGAATTCATCAATCTGGGCCAAAGATAATGCCGACTTTTTCGGCATTATCAAGTTGCTTACGGCAATAAATCCAAACAAAATTCAATTAAACAGGTTAGAAGATGGATGTCAGTAAAGCTGTAATAGCTCGATTAAAAAAAGCAGGGAAAACATTTGAAGTGCTTGTTGATTGCGAGAAAGCATTTGCGTTGAAAGCAGATTTTAAGCAGAATAAGCTGCAAGGTAATAACAATAAGAAAATAGATCTCAACGATTTATTAGCTTATGAAAAAGTGTTTACTGATTCAAAAAAAGGTGTTATTGCAGGAGAACATGTATTGCGTGATGTTTTCAAAACAGATGATATCTGTGAGATAACAAAACAGATTATTCAGCATGGAGAATTGCAATTAACTTCAAAATTGCGCGATCAATTGCGAGAGAAAAAACAAAAACAGATTGTTGAGTTAATTCATCAGATGACAATTGATCCAAAAACGCAATTGCCGCATCCAACGCAACGTATTTTGCTTGCAATGGAAGAAGGCAAGATTAAGATTGATGAATTAAAAGATGAGCAATTGCAGCTGGATGAGATCATCAAAAGATTGCAGATAATATTGCCAATCAAAAGAAAAGAGAATTATGGATAAGGTGAAAAAATGACAACTCATAAATCAGCGTTACTAATAAAAGAGAAAGATGTTGTAGTTCCAGGAGAAGAATTAGCGCAAGGAATGGATTATCTGCCTGGACAATGGACTTATAGGAAAGGAGACCATATCTTAGCAGAAAGACTTGGGCTTATCAATATAGAGGGCCGCGCAATCAAAGTAATTCCATTATCTGGAAAATATGTGCCAAAAGTAAATGATGTTATTATTGGCAAAGTAATTGATGTAACTTTAAATGGCTGGAGAATTGAAACAAATTCAGCATATTCAGCATTTTTGTCAATCAAAGATGCAACATCTGAGTTTATCAATAGAGGAGCAGATCTTACTAAGATATTTGATCTTGGTGATAATGTTGTAGCAAAAATAATCAATGTTACTTCACAAAAATTGATTGATTTAACCACAAAAGCGCCTGGATTAAAGAAAATGACAGGAGGAAGAATTCTTGCAATTAATCCAAATAAAGTTCCAAGAATCATTGGAAAACAAGGATCAATGATCTCAATGGTCAAAGATGCAACTAATTGCAAGGTTGTTGTTGGACAAAATGGCATTATCTGGATGGAAGGAGAACCAAAGAACGAAGTTGTTGCAATAAAAGCAATCAGAAAAATTGAATTAGAAGCTCACACATCAGGATTAACTGATAAAATTAAAATTTATCTAGAAGAACAAAAAAAACAATATGCATTGTAGAGAATTTTGCAAAGCAAAATTCTAAATAATATGAATAACAAGGTGAAAAAATGGGATATTCACAAAGATTAGATGGAAGAAAATTTGATGAGTTGCGTCCAATAGAAGCAAAAGCTGGAGTAATTAAAAATGCAGACGGTTCTGCTTTTTTTAGAATAGGAAAAACATCAGCATATGCTGCTGTATATGGGCCAAGAGAATTGTATCCTAAGTTTATGCAAGATCCAAGCAAAGGAATTTTAAGATGCAATTATAGCATGATGCCATTCTCAGGTATTGGCGAAAGAGTAAGACCTGGGCCAAACAGAAGAGCAAGAGAAATTTCATTAGTTACTGAAAAAGCATTATCACCTGTTGTGGATCTTAGAGAATTTCCTAATGCAGTTGTTGATGTTTTTATTGAACTTTCACAAACAGATGCAGGTTCTAGATGCGCAGGAATCTGCGCAGCTTCAATGGCTTTGGCTGATGCTGGAATTCCAATGAAAGATCTTGTAGCAGCAGTATCTGTTGGAAGAGTAGATAATAAAATACTTGTAGATCTTGATTATAATGAAGAAGCTTATGAAGATGGTCCAGTTGCAGATGTTCCAATAGCAGTTATTCCAAGCACGCAAGAAGTTTCTTTGTTGCAAATGGATGGAGAAATCTCAAAAGAGGAATTAATGCAGGCATTAGAGCTTGGACAAAAAGTTATTCCTCAGATTATTGAGATTCAGCGAAAAGCGCTTAAGGATAAATATGCAATCAAGGATGAGCAATAAAGGTGAAAATAATGCAAAATACTACTAAACAACATTTAATGAAATCATTTCAACAAAATACTCGATTAGATGGCAGGGGATTAGAAGAATTCAGAAAAATTGAAGTTGAACTTGGCATCTCAAAAACAGCAGAAGGTTCTGCGCGAGTGAAAATAGGAGATACTGAAGTTTTAGCTGGAGTAAAAATGATTATCTCAACTCCATTTCCTGATACGCCTGAAGATGGCGCAATAATGATAAATGCAGAATTTCTGCCAATGGCATCTTCACGATTTGAATCAGGACCGCCAGGAATTGAATCAATTGAACTTGCTCGTGTTGTTGATAGAGGATTACGAGAAAGCAAAGCAATTGATGTAAAAAAATTATGCATCAAAAAAGGAGAAAAAGTATGGGCTGTTTCTGTTGATATCATCACTATGAATGATGATGGTAATCTTCTAGATGCAGCAGCATTAGCAACAATTTTAGCAGTTAAACATACAAAATATCCAAGTTTTGATGGTGTTGAAGTTAATTATAAAGAATTAACAGATACTCCTCTTGAGATTACAAAAGTTCCAATTACAGTAACTGTTTGCAAGACTGGCAATTATATATATGTTGATCCAGTTTCTGAAGAAGAAAGTAATGTCGACGCGCGATTAACTGTAACAACTACGCAAGATGGAAATATCTGCGCATTGCAAAAAGGCGGAAGCATGCCATTATCATTGCAGGATATATCTACAATGGTTGAGTTAGCTTCAAAGAAAGCAGAAGAATTGAGAGAACTGATAAGATAATCAAATTTCGCAAATACTAAACATTTATTAATTCCTTTCTTTATTATTTTCGTTTATGGGTTTATTTGGAACATTGCTTGCTAAAAAAGTAGGATATATGCGATCATCTTTGTCTAATAGAGATCTTAATAGATTAATTGCTGATAAATTGGGAGATCTGGATAAAGATGAAAATAATTATTCAAACGCGTATAATCAAAGAGTTTATCATAGCACAATGCATCAAGCTCATCTTCAAATGCAATCAATTGAATCTATTGAGTTTTATCTTAAAGTAAAATTAGTCAGGTTGATTGAAAATAATAAAGCAATCATTGCTGCGTTAGAAAAAGAACTACAGCAATTGCATTCTGAACGAAAGAAAGTGTTGTCAGATACTAAACATACTGTGTTAAAAACTGATGGCAAAGATGTTAAGCAATTGAAGTATTTGCTTAAGCAAAAAGAAGAAGAACAGATTAATCGTAGAATCAATGAAGTAAAATCGACGATAAAACGTTGTCGTGAACTTAAAGAAACGTTTGTGAAAGTAGGCAGTACTAGTGTGCATGATTTTAATATTATCAGAAGTATTGTGTAGATAATTTATAAGTCAAACTAGCGAAAAGGTTTCCATATTTATTTCTCTTTTTTAACAGATACAGCAATAAAAAATGTGCCAAGATTAAAATTTTTCACTTCAACATTTCCAAAAACTTCTTTCATTTTTTTATATGGATTGAGATTATCTTCGATTAATAAATTTTCTTATAGCGTCAGCTATAAATCTCTAAAAATAAGCTAGCGATATATCCGATTAGATATGCAATTGATCAAAAGTCCATTAGACTAAAAAAATTCGGCACATTTATATATTAAATAAAATATTGTTTATTAAAAAAGGTGATGTTAATGTTTAATAGAAAAGCGCAAGGTATGTTATTTTTTAATCTGCAATATTATGTAATTGGGTTTATTTTGGGATTTATTGCAGCAGGTGTAGTTGTTTTCTTAAGCATGAAAGGAGTAATACCATTTAATATTTGCGGATAAAAAATTCAGCAAGAATAGTAATTTTAACTAAATAATTCTTGTGTGAACGAAGTGAACTTAAGAATTATTAAATATTCTATATTTCTTATCTTTAGTATCTGTATTTTTTAAGTTCTCTAACTTATAACTTTCTAAACCTTGCTCTTTTGCAAAAGCATGCGCAGCAGCTTCAGTTTTAAAAGTTCTTGGCCTTGCTTTTCTGTTTCTTCCACCAGTGAAGCTTTTCCATTTATCATTCTTATTTGATCTTTTTCTCATAGTATAAGTAGTGTTTTTAGGTGGTATATAAAGATTACCTTTACTTGTACGCAATAAGTTAGTAGTAAGTAGTTAGTGGTAAGCTGCAATACTACAAACCACTAACTACCAACTACAGACTTATTGCATATCATTTATTGTTATTATTAAATCTTATTGAGTAAGATCCTTCTTTGCGATAGTAGTTGCATAACCTAGATATGTTTCAGGTGTTAATAATCTTAATTTTTCTTTTCCAGCAGTATTAATTGGCAAGTTGTCAACAAATTCATGCAATAATTCTAATGTTAATGGTTTTCCTTTTTTCTTAGTTTGTGTAAAATCTTTTAATAATTTATAAGGATCTGCAATACCATATTCAGGTTTTCTTAATTCTGTTTGATATGCTTCTGCTAATACTTCTGGATGATTATATAATGCTGCAACAATTTTAATCTCATTTATCGTTGTTTTATCTAAACCTTTTAATACATTTTTTGCGACTAATAGACTATATCCGACTGATTCTCTTAAATTAGTTGCATCATAACTTGCAACTCTATGCAATAATGCATTTGCTATGTATACATTCCCTTCTGCATTTTCAAAATAGATTGGATTAATCTTATGCGGCATTGTTGATGAACCAACTGCGCCTGTGTTTTTTTGTACAATCCACTCGTCTTTTATGTACAACCAAAAATCAATGGCAAGATCTTTTATGATTGTATTGATACGCGCAATTGTATGAGCAACTTCAGCGTTTTTTAAGATTGAATCAATTGCAATGATTTTTTCTAATTCTTTAGTTTCTCTTGATAATCTTTCAGCAAAAACACGATATTCTTTTCCAACTGTTGTTGGTGTTGCAGCTTGTCCATGTGTTCTAGCTAACATTGGCAGCAATGCATATTCGTTTGCTTTTGCGTCTAAATAACTAATGATTGCAGCAACAGCAGGAATGTAAACTGTTGCAATTGCAGAATTCATATCAGGAAATTGTTCTAATTCTTTTACATCTTTATAATATCTGCCAGCTAATGGTGAGATTGCATCAAATGGCTGTGGTTTAGATTCAACTGCGCTGTATTTCTCTCCACTTAATATTTTTATTGCAAGCAAACTATAACCAAATGCAACTCCGAAATTTCTTTGCACAGTTGAATCGCTTAAATCTCGCTGTAATCGTGAAACTGGCAATTTGTCTGCAAATACTTGAAATAATGAATTTGCTCTGCGTAAATAAGTATTTGCTTCTTGATCAACATGCGGTAATAATTCATTAATCAATGCAATTGACTGAAATAATTTTGCATAATTATCTTTTTGTTCAATTTGCGTTACATAAAGATTTGCTTCAAAACCAAGATTTTCAACGAATTTCTTGCTAAATGCAAGCCAATCAATTTCTGGCAAAGCAAATCTATGCGCAGCTAATGTTCCTGTTGCGCCCATTAGTTTTCCAGTAAACTTAAATCTTTTAATTTTATCTTGTAATTGAACTATTTGCATCTGTGCATTTGAAACTGATGTTGGAGCAACAGTTTTTTCTATTTTATCATTAAGGGTAGTAATGTATACTTCATCTAAAAATCGTTTCATGTTTCTGCTAGTTGCTAAATGATTTATATCTTCACTTGTCAATCCAAAATGAATCCAGTTAAAGCAATCTTCTAATGATGTTCCAGTTAATCTTAATTGCATAAAGTATTCAATTGCTTTAACATCATGGTCTGTTTTTGGAAATGAAACTGTTTTATTTCTGATTGCAGCAGAATAACCTTTTATTTCAATTGCTTTGATTATTTCAGAATCTTCTGCTGTGATTGCAGGCAAAGCATGAAGCAATGTTCTTTCTTCTTCTGTGAACTTTCTGCAGCCAACACCTTCTGTTTCAGATAGTGCTAACAAGTATTCTACTTCAACAAAGAGGCGAGAAGACATCAATGCGCGTTCGCTGAAATAAGGTTGTAATATTTTGCCGATGGGACAAGAATCAATAATGCTTAACAAATCATTCACCATTTTGCTGGTGAATGATTTGTCTTTAAAAATATTAGTATTTCTGAGTTCACTTCGTTCACTCAAGAAATACTATCTTCAGCAATCTGGATGGAAATTAACTGTGAAAAAGACGTCTATTGATTATTCTCAACAATAAATTTTTAAATAACTTCGTTATTTAAAAATTTTACAATGAAAGTTTTTGCAGATCTTCACATTCATTCAAAATATGCGCGAGCATGCAGCAAGGATTCTAATCTTGAGAATCTCGAGAAAAACTCGTTGACAAAAGGGCTTAATCTTCTAGGTACAGGAGATTTTACGCATCCACTGTGGCAAACAGAAATAAAGCAAAAGCTTGAAGAAGTTAGATCAGGAATCTTTACGCTTAAAAATACGAAAACGCCGCAAGTCAATTTTATGCTGCAGACAGAGATTTCTTTGATTTATTCTCAAGATGGCAAGGGAAGAAGAGTGCATAATATCATTTTAGCGCCAAGTCTTGAAGTTGTTGATCAAATTACGCAAACATTGCTAAAATTTGGCAGAGTTGATTATGATGGTCGTCCGATCTTTAAAATACCTTGCCCTGATTTTGTGGAGATGTTTCGAAAAATCTCTCCAGATATTGAGATAATTCCAGCGCATGCTTGGACTCCATGGTTCAGCTTGTTTGGTTCAAATTCTGGATTTAACTCTATCAAAGATTGTTTTCATGACCAAACAAAATATATCAATGCGATTGAAACTGGATTGAGCAGCGATCCAGCGATGAACTGGCGTCTTTCTCAACTTGATAAAATTAATCTAGTTTCCTTTTCAGATCCGCATAGTTTTTGGCCATGGAGATTAGGAAGAGAAGCAACAATATTTGAGATGAAAGAAAATTATAATTATAATGACATAATTAATGCAATCAAAGATCATGAACATGAAGATAAGAATGGATTAAAAGGCACAATTGAAGTTGATCCAAATTACGGCAAGTATCATTTTGACGGCCACAGAAACTGCGGAATTTCTTTTTCTCCTGAACAGGCAAATAAAATGAATAAGATCTGTCCAAAATGCAGACAGCCATTAACAATTGGAGTGATGAATAGGATAGAAGAACTAGCTGATAGACCTGCTGGGTTTAAACCAAAAACAGCTTTGCCATACTATTCATTATTACCATTGTCTGAGATTATTTGCACTGTAATAGATAAAAAAGTAGAACACAAAACTGTTGCAGAAGAATATTATAAATTGATTAATAAATTTGGCAATGAATTTACATCTTTGATTGATACTCCAGAAGAAGAATTGCTTTCTGTTGCAAGCAAAGAAATTGTTGCAGCAATCTTGAAAAATAGAAGAGGAGAGATTGAGGTTATTCCTGGCTATGATGGATTGTATGGGATTCCAATAATAGATCAATCAAAGACAGAATATTATCTAAAAAGACGTGAAGAAGAAGCTGCAAAGGAAGCTGCGAAAGAGAAACGATTGGATGAGAAGAAAGAATTAGAGAAAGGACAGAAGAAAGGATCTGAAAAAGAAGAGAAGATGAAGAAGAAAGCAGTTGGGAAAAAGGAAGTAAAAAAAGAAAAAGAAGTTCAAAAAGAGTTGGGAAGTTGGTGAGGGCAAGTAATTAATTCATTCTCTTTTTCTTCCACATCCTCATGCTCAATGAATTGCTTACAACGCTAACGCTGGAGAATGCCATTGCTGCTCCTGCTATTGCTGGGTTTAATAGCCAGCCTGTGAATGGATAAAATACTCCTGCAGCTAATGGAATGCCAACAACATTGTAAGCAAATGCCCAGAATAAATTCTGTTTTATTTTCTTCATTGTGTATTTGCTTAAATCTAATGCGTGAACAACATCACGCAAATCATTTTTCATCAAGACAATGTCTCCTGATTCAATCGCTACATCTGTGCCAGAGCCAATTGCAATGCCAATATCTGCTTGTGTCAATGCAGGAGCATCATTAATGCCATCACCAACCATTGCAACTTTCTTGCCTTTTGCCTGTAATTTCTTGACTTCTTCTGCTTTTTGCGCTGGCATTACTTCTGCTAATACATAATCAATGCCAACTTGTTTTGCAATTGCTTCTGCTGTTCTTTTGTTATCACCTGTCACCATATATGTTTTGATTCCCTGTTTGTGCAGCTGAGCAATTGCTTCCTTTGCGTGTTGTTTTACTGTATCAGCAACTGCAATCAATCCTAATATTTTGTTGTTGACATTTAAGATCATTACTGTTTTTCCTTCTAGTTCTAATTGCTGCATTTGATCGTTTATTGAAGAGAATCCTTTGCTGTTCTCATACAATTTCCTGCTGCCAAACAAAATCTTTTTTCCAGATAATGCTGCGCCAACACCTTTTCCAGGTATTGCATGGAATTGTTTAACTGCTTGGATTGCAATTTTTTCTTCTTTTGCCTTGTTGACAATAGCTTCTGCCAATGGATGTTCTGAACTTTTTTCAACAGCAGCAGCGTATTTTAAGATTTCATTCTCAGAGCTTTTATTGAGTGGAATAATCTCTGTAACTATTGGTTTTCCCTCAGTAATTGTTCCAGTTTTATCAAAGATAATTCTGCTAACTTTTTGCGCTGTTTCTAAACTCTTTGCAGTTTTAAATAATATGCCTGATTTTGCGCCAAGTCCAGTGCCAACCATAATTGCAGTTGGTGTTGCTAATCCTAGGCTGCATGGACAAGCAATAATTAGTACTGCAATAAATGTGGTCAATGCAAATACAAATCCATTGCCTAAGAAATACCATGTGAGAAATGTGATTATTGCTATAAGCACAACAGCAGGAACAAAATAGCCTGAGATGATATCAGCTAATCTTTGTATAGGCGCTTTGCTTCCTTGCGCTTCTTCTACAAGTTTTATAATTTGCGCTAATGCTGTATCACTGCCAATCTTTGTTGCTTTGAATGTAAAACTGCCGTGCTTGTTGATTGTTCCGCCGATAACTTTAGAATCTTTTATCTTTTCAACAGGAATGCTTTCTCCTGTAATCATTGATTCATCAACTGAAGAATTGCCTGAAACAACAATACCATCGACAGGAATTTTCTGGCCTGGTTTAACTAAAACAATGTCATTTACTTCAACTTGATCTATAGGAATTTCCATTTCTTTTTTATTTCTGATAACAATTGCTATTTTTGGCTGCAAGCCAATTAATTTTTTAATTGCTTCTGATGTTTTTCCTTTTGCTACTGCTTCTAATAACTTTCCTAATAATATGAATGTAATCAAGAATGCTGCAATCTCATAGTATAATGTTGGTTCTGTAAAAATATTATAACTTAGCCATAAGTCAATTGAAACTATTAAACTATACAAGAATGCAGCTCCAGTGCCAATTGCAATCAAACTATCCATATTTGGCTGTTTGTTCATTACTGCGCGAAAACCAGAACTAAAAAACTGATTGCCTGCGACTATTACAGGAATTGTTAATAATAATTCTATGATTGAGAGGTATTTCATTTTCATGAGAAATTCAGGCAATGGAAGTCCTATCATTTCTCCCATGACAATATATAATAATGGTATGCTAAATAATAATGAAATCCAAAACTTTGTTTTTAATGTCTTTATCTCACTTTCTCTTTCAGCTTTTTCTCTATCTTTACCATCAGCAATATATGCTTGATATCCTAATGCTTCTACTTTTTTTTGCATATCTTTGATAGATACTTTCTTTTCATCATATTCAACATAAGCTTTTTCAGCTGCATAATTAACTGAAACTTTGCTCATGCCAACTAATTTCATCAGATTCTTCTCTATTAATGTCTGACATGATGCGCAGTGCATCCCTTTGATTTTTAGTATTTTCTTTTCCATTGCAATCACCATTGATTCATTCAATTTTTAACAATTACGTTTTTCCATAATCTGCAAATTGTTGAACGTAGTTCACAATTTGCTTGACATATCGTATTTTGATATATCGGAAAATGACAAAGTATATAAAGCTTGTGGTTTTAGAATCAATTATGGCAGTTAAAATCACGAATTTGGTCAAATTCCATACTTTGTTATTATTAGCTGAAAAGCCAAAACATGGCTATGATATTATTAAAGAATTAGAACTGAATATGGAACGTAAAATTAGCGCCGGGCAGATTTATCCATTTCTTAAAGAGTTGAAGGATAATAAGTATATTGATTTTAAAGAAGAAGAAGAGAGGGAGAAGAAAGTTTATTATTTGACTGCAGAGGGAAAGAAGTTTGTCAAAGGAATGTTTTCACGTTTCGGAGATTTGATTCATCATGCAATATCTAATGAATTAACGAAGTGCAGCCATTGCAATTGTGAGATCTATAAAGGTGGAGTTAAACATAAGGTTAATAATAAGCAATTGGATTTTTGTTGTATGTCTTGCGCGAATTCTTATCAGAAAGGTGGATGTTGTTAGAGATTTTTGCAGAATTTTGTTAGATATCATAACAATTAAATATAAGTTTTGTCTATATTATGCTTGGTGATACTTTATGAAAAAAGACAATACATTTCTTATAATTATTTTAAGTGTTTTTTTAGTGTTATTGCTCTTTAGTTTTAGTTTTGGCTATGGCATGATGGGAAGTATGATGTCATTTGGATTTTTCATAATGGGTTTACCATTGTTGCTTGTAGTATCTTTGTTAATCTATCTTGTACAGCAAAGAAGATAAAATTCTCGTTCGCTTTGCTCACTATGAATTTTATTCCATAAAATTTAAATAGGGACTTTCAATACCCACTAATTAATTAGATAATTAAATAAATTAATTTTGAAAAACTCTCATTTTTCAAGAATAATAAAAACTCGAGGTGGGTAAATTGGATGAAAATAATCAGCAAATGCCACAAGATGCAAATCAAGCAGGCAATGAAGCTGTGAAGGTTGAGAAAGTAGAATCTTCTTCAGTAAATACAAGCAGTGCAGAAAGTAAAGATGAAACAAAACCATTATTTGTAGTAACAAAGAATAATATCTGGAAAATCAGTTCAGGAATTTTAGCAATATTTCTTATTGTTGCATTAGTATTCTTGTTTAAATCTGGCAGCGACATTCCTACAGGCGCAGTTGTGCAGCAGCCAGGCGCAGCAGCGCAGCCTTCTGCAGCAAATCCAACAGCTGCACCGGCGCAAGGATCTGTTTTACAAGTTTCTGTTGATGATGATGCTATAAAGGGAGACAAAAATGCAAAAGTCACAATTGTGGAATTTTCAGATTATCAATGTCCATTTTGTGGAAGATTTTTTAGAGATACTTTACCACAAGT
Organism: Candidatus Woesearchaeota archaeon; assembly: GCA_016219865.1. GTDB lineage: Archaea > Nanobdellota > Nanobdellia > Woesearchaeales > DSVV01 > JACRKF01. The sequence goes on from JACRKF010000041.1 coordinate 13,901, forward strand.
TGAAGAACAATATGTGAAAACAGGCAAAGTAAAAATGGTATTTAGAGACTTTCCTTTGAGTTTCCATGAAAATGCGCAGAAAGCAGGGGAAGCAGCAGAATGCGCAGGAGATCAGGATAAATATTGGGAAATGCACGATAAATTGTTTCAAAACCAACAAAAATTAGCAGTTAGTGATTTAAAACAATATGCAGTTGATTTAAAACTTGATACTAAGGCATTTAATGATTGTCTTGATTCAAGCAAGTATAAAGCAGAAATGCAAAAAGATATGGCTGATGGTTCAAGCTATGGTGTATCAGGTACTCCAGCATTCTTTATCAATGGCAGAAAATTAGTTGGAGCGCAACCATTTTCAGCATTTAAATCCATTATTGATGCTGAGTTGGCTAAGTAAGATTGATTATTTTTAGTTTTTTTTAGAATTGTGGAGGAATGAATTATGGTAGGATATGATGATAGGCAAAAAGCAGATATTGTAAAAGCAGTATTCGGTGGAAATGAACCTGTAAAAGTTAGGTACCATGCGGGAGATATTGGTCATGGTGTTTTAAGAGGTTATTTGGATGCAGATAGAATAGGAATTCTAGAACAAACAAATGCGCCTTCTCAAAGAGGAATACTTGAATTGTATGCTGATAAACGTTTTAAAAAAGGCGCTTTTCAAGTTGGCGCAGCGCGAGTTGTTCCAGCACGACTTAATTTACCAAGGATACATGATGCTGAATTATATGAAGCAGAATCAGTTGATGGTAAAGTTAGGGTAGATCTTAAGGATGGAATTCTATATGCAAAAGCTGATGTTCATGGAAATATTGAAAGAACTGCAAACAGATTTGGATTGGAATATAAGGTAGTTTAATTATTTGTTTTTATCTATTTTCTTACTTAGTTTATTTTTAATAACAATATCTTTATTAATAATAAATCTTTTTAAAACAATTATGCAACAAAAACTATTTCCAAAAGTATGTGTTGGTGTAATTATTTATAATAATGATAATAAAATATTTCTAGCACAATCCCATAAATGGCATGATTCTTGGTGTGTTCCAGGAGGACATCTTGAATGGGGAGAAACACTTGAACAATGCGCTAAACGAGAGATTAAAGAAGAAACTAATCTAGAGATTGAACAATTAGAATTGGTATGCACGCAAGAAGCTATATTTTCAAGTGAGTTTCATGAAAAAAGACATTTTATATTCTTTGATTATTGCGCTAAATTAAAATCAGGCAATATTAAACTTAATGATGAATTGAAAAATTCATTGTGGATCGATCCGAAAGAAGCTTTGAAACTGAAACTTAATTCTTTTACGAAAAAACTTATTGAAGAGTTTGTTAAAAAGAAATGTTTATAATCTAATTCTTTATTTTAGTTATAAAATGCTTCAATCAACAGTAATTCCAAAATCAAAAGAACAATTGGTTCAAAGAAATAAACAGTTTTTTACTGCAATCAGCAAAAGTTATGATACAAGACTATTTTCTTATTGGTTGTATTCAATGCAAAAACATGCAATTAAACAGATTCTTAGAAATAAGAAAGCTACAAGCTCTTCTTTAAAAATACTTGATATTGGCTGCGGCACAGGGCAATTGCTTTCGCATCTTGTAAAAGAATTACCCCATGCTGAGTTATATGGCATTGATCTTACAGAAGCAATGGTTAGTCTTGCTAAGCAAAAACTGAAACAGCACAAAAATATCATGGTACAGCAAACTTCTGTTGAAAAGATGCCATTTAAGGATAAATTATTTGATTATGTTCTAACAACAGAAGCATTTCATCATTTTCCTGAGCCAGAAAAAGCTTTGTTAGAGATGAAAAGAGTATTGAAAGATGATGGAAAGATTATCTTGATAGATATTAATTTTGGACCAGGAATTTCGTATATTTTTCATAAACTTGAGCCAGGGAATAAAAATATATATTCAAAGAAACAATTTCAAGAATTGTTTAAAGCAACTGGATTACAATTGATTGAGCAAAAAAGGATTGGAGTAGTTGCGATATATAATCTGCTTGAGAAATGAAATATTTGATTAAAACTAATTTATGCAGATAAGTTTCATTCTTTTAATTATCAGGGTGCGACCACCCAACTTAGGTAATAGCTGTAAGTGGATTTTGTTTAATATTGTATATTTCTTCAATATTTCCGTTGATATATTCAGTTCTGATATGCGCCATATTGTTTGCATTTTCATTTGTCCATCTTATTCCTG
>JACRKF010000042.1 GCA_016219865.1 Candidatus Woesearchaeota archaeon
TCTTGTTTTAAATCCGATAGATATCACCTCACTAATATCTAGTTATATAACTAGATACTAATATATAAAGTTTTCGCTTTTCTATCGTTAAATAACTAGCAGAATTACTAGAAGTTACCTAAAAGAACTAGTCGCACCCCCAAATCTGCTAAGTTTTCACAATTTTTTAGTTACAACAAACATTTATATAATTGCAGATTCAAAAAAATTAAAATGGTATTAGAACAGGCAATAAAAGCGCAATGGCTTGAAAAGAGACCTTTTTATGCATTCTTTATGGGTTTAGTCTATGCTCTTATTGGAATTATTAGCGCAAGACTTGTATTTCCAGGCAGCACTGCAATGATGGCAGTTGGCTTTACTTCTATTTTATTGATTCCTTCTTTGAATAGATTATTATCTGATGAAGAAAACGTGGAAATCAGAGAAGAAAAATTGTCTGTCAGAATGATGTTAGCAGATCATAAAGATATTTTTGAGATATATATGTATCTATTCTTAGGTGTGTTCTTAACATTTGCATTGATTACTGTTTTTATTCCAACAGAAACAGCGCAAGATATGTTCTCTAACCAATTAAGAGTTGCAGGTTTATCTGGACACGCAACATTTTTTACTGACTCATTTATTAAAATATTAACAAACAATCTAATCATTATGCTTGTTTGTCTATTGCTGTCATTTTTCTATGGTTCAGGTTCAGTTATCTTCTTAATCTGGAATGCCTCAGTATGGGGAGCTGTGTTTGGATTTGTTGCGCGAGAAGCTGCTGCAACACAATCAGGAAATCCATTATATTTCTTTGGACTGACAATATTGCCTGTATTGCCACATATGGTTACAGAAGCATTAAGCTATTTATCCGCAGCAATTGTTGGAGGAGTAGTATCAAAAGCAGTTATCAGAGAAGATATGTTTTCTCCAAAATTCCACCATATTATAACTGATGCATTAATTTTGCTAGCATTTGGATTAATAATCGTGTTCTTAGCAGCAGTGTTAGAAGTGCATATATATCCTTTGTTGAGATAAAGATATTTGCACGAACCCATATTAGATGATAACTATTAAGTAACAACAATAGAAACATTTAAATATCAATTCTTTTGCCAATACACTATGGAAATTAAATATTATATTGGTAGTAAGGATAAGAAACTTGTCTTTCATTGTCCATCTGAATTAGAAAAGCACACTGATGATTTTTTTGCTGTTCTAGAAAAATGTGATTTTGTTGAAACTGAAATACCGACTGAAGAAAGAAAAATACCAACACCGCTTTCTGTTTCATTAGAAAGAACATTAACTGCAATGAAGATATTTGAAGCACCTATGCAGAATAGCGTGTTAGCAGCAATTCTTACACCATATATAATAGTAGAACGGCAAAACATTGAATTATTGAAAACACAGGAACTTGCTTATCGAGATGAATTAACTGGCGCATTAAACAGAAGAGCATATCATCAATTGGGAGAAAAACTCATTTGCTTATGCAATACTCTTAAAATCCCATTATCAGTTATGGTTTTTGATGTTGATAACTTTAAACAGTTTAATACAGAATATGGACATAGTGGCGGAGATTACACATTAAAAGAATTAACAAAAGTAGTAACAAATACTATTAGGGGAAGCGATGGATTATTTCGTATGGGAAATGAAGGATACAACCCAAAAGATGAAACAGCAACGAATGGCGATGTTTGCAGAATAGGGGGAGATGAGTTTGTTGTATATTTTTTTGGAGCAACTGCAGAGCAAGCACTATCTGCAGCTGAAAGAGTTTACAAAGCAATTAGTGGATATACTTTCTCATTTCAAAATAAACCGCTTACTATAAGTATCAGCGCTGGAATTGCTACATTAATTGAAGATGGAACTACTTTAGTAGAATTATATGAGATTGCAGATGAAAGAGCAGAAATCGCAAAGAAAAGAGGAAAGAATCAATTTTACAGCTCTTTGCTTGATAAGTAACTAAAGAGAATTTTGCAAAAATAGCAATTTTTGCAAAATTCTCTAAACAAAACTCTGCTCAATAAAGAGTGAAACAATGGACAAATACAAATTAATTCAAGAACAAAAAGCATTAGCTCAGAAATTAATATTAACTGATGCAATTGAAGAATCAAATCTTATTGCTGGAGCTTCTTCTGTGTATACTCATGACACTATCATTAGTGTTATTATCATCTATGATATAAAAGAAAACAAAGTTATTGAGAAGAAATATACTATTGAAAAAGAAGCAATGCCTTTTCATAAAGATTTTATCAGCTATAGAGAATGCCCGGCATTGATTAAAACATATCATGCACTGGAAAATAAACCAATGATTGTTTTTGTTGAAGGTGATGGTGTGCTTCATCCAAATAAAATGGGTGTTGCAAGCTACTTTGGATTGATTGCAGATATCCCAACAATAGGTGTTAGTTCTATCAAAAGTTTTGGTGTTCAAGATGGAGATGCAATTTACCATGATAAAGAAATATTTGCAAAAATCTTGATAACAAAAGAAAACGCTAGACCAATTTATGTTTCACAAGGCCATAGAATCTCTTTATCAACAGCAGTTGAAAAAACAAAAACTTTTTTGCTTGGACATAAATTGCCTGAACCTGTGTATTTAGCGCACAAGTTAGCTGCAAAGATAAAAGGCGGATTGAAAGTAAGTGATATATAGCTGGACATAAATAAATCATATAATTCTTATGTCCAGCAAACATTAGTAAGCGGTAAATTATATATTTTACATTTGTCGCTTACTAATATATCGAAAATCATTTAAACCTCAACTTTACACTAAATAATCATGGACATGCAGCTTGACGAGAAAATCAATGAAATGAATGATAAGAAAGAAGCATTTTCTTTAGGTCATTATAAAAATATAAATATTGAAGTTCACTTTAGCTGGTTTTTTGTTATGGTTCTTCTTACATATTCATTAGCAACTGCTTTTTTTCCAATGTATTTTCAGAGCTTTACTAAGACTGAATATTGGATAATTTCATTAATTGCAGCAGCGCTGTTGTTTTTATCCATTTTTCTGCATGAACTTAGCCATTCACTTGTTGCGCTAAAAAATAAAATTCCGATTGAAAAAATAACATTATTCTTTTTTGGCGGAGTTTCATCAATGGATGATTCGCATATTACTCCTGCAAAAGAATTTAAGATTGCAATCGCTGGACCATTGTTTAGCTTTTTTTTTGCTGCATTTTTTTATGGAATTGAGCTTTATTTTACAAATAAATATGTTGATGCAATAGCTTTTTATCTTACTAGATTAAACTTAATGATTGCATTGTTTAACCTTGTTCCAGGCTATCCTCTCGATGGCGGAAGAGTGTTTAGAGCAATCATGTGGAAGATTACAAAAGATATGAGAAAAGCAACAAGATATGCTGCATCTGCAGGCAAATTATTTGCATGGGCATTAATCTTCTTAGGTGTTTTTATTATTATTTCAATGAATAACTTCTCAGGATTATGGTATGTTGTGCTTGGATTGTTTTTAGTGTATTTAGCAAATGCAAGCTATCAGCAAGTGATATTGCGAGATATACTAAGTAAAGTAGCAGTTGAAGAAATAATTACAAAAGAAATTGCGCCAATCAACCATGAACTTTCATTGAGAGAATTAGCTCAGAAATTCACATATTCTGCAGAAAGATGTTTTTTAGTAAACAAAAATGACAGATTGATTGGATTTGTGCAATCTGAGTTTCTAAAAAAAATTCCAGAATACAAATGGGATGTTGCAAGAGCAGATGATATCGCTGTCAATATTGATTTTATCAAAGTGCAATTAGGAACTCCACTTCATAAGATTCTTGGATATATGTTGTTTAGAAACCTTGAATATATATTAATTGTCCAGAAAACAAAAGTCTTGGGAATTATTGAAAGAGAGAAGTTAATGAATATCATTAAGATATATAGTTAAGAGAGTTTTGCAGAAATCACTATTCTTGTAAAACTCTCTGCATTGGGCAATCCGAATATGCAGAATTTCTGACAGAAAAGTTAACTGCCTAAAATGGCTGGTTAATAAAGGAATTACTGCATAGTAACGAAATATTTATATAGAGTTACTATTTCTCATGATAATGGGTAATGGTAGCGATAGATTAATCTCTCTCGATGAATTAATCGAAAGAATTGAAAACAATTTTAGTTTTGATATGACTATCAGTGATGAAGAAAAATATAGAAGATTCACTGCAATATGCCTCACATTTGATCATAGAACTACTGCTAATGACGGCAATAATGATGATAATTTAGATAGATTAATTTCTGCAATTGAAGAACCTATGGCATATTTTGACACTCTTGAAAATAAAGGATTAGCTGAAGCTGTCAGCATTAAACTTTCATTATTATATGAATATGCATTTAAAATAGCATCAGCTGAAAAGAAGATTGTTTTTGCTAAAAAATATTATGATACAGCTATGCAATGCGCAGAATTCGGAAGAAATATTCAGAACTTAAATCATGAATGCATAGCATATTGGATGGCAGCAAAAACTGCTGAATTTATCAGCAGAAATGCAGAAGATCAGAGAACAAAGTATGATTATGGGATTAAGACAACAGATGCATCAAAAAAAGCAATAGCAATAGCAGAGAAAATCTTAACTCCTGAAATAATTGCAATGAAATACTCGTATTTAGGAAATGCATATAAATTTCTTACTGAAATTGCAACTGATGAAGTTGAGATAAAAGAATTTGCAGAACAATGGTTTGAATATAAGATAAAATCAGCAGAACTTTTTGAATTGATAGGAAATGACGCGATTAAAGGAGAAATGGCAAGTAAAGATGATTTATTAGAATCAGCATATCAATTTACATTTGCTGCAGTGGCGCAGAAATTTCTCTCTGACAACACAAATTCTCTTGAAGAAAAGATAAAACATGCTGATAGAAGCGCTCAATGCAATATTCATGCAGCAGAAATATTCAAGGAATTAGACTGGAAAGAAAAAACAGCAATAGCGTTAGATTATGCTGTATATAGCCTTAGTTATATCTCCAGAAAGATAGATGATACTGAAACAGCAATATCCTATGCAAAGATGAGTTATGAAATAGGAATAGAAGCAGCAGAACTATTTGAACAAGTAAAGAATTATGAGAGAATTTACTCAAGAACAAACCATACAATCAATGATGCCTTATTCATAGTGGAAAAATCAACAGAGATTAATGAAAGATTAGAATATGCTATAAAAGCATATGAAAGAAGAAATCAACTTATTACCACATTAGAAAAAGCAATTGAAAATAAAGAACTGCTTGAATCTGATATAGTAAAATTATGCAAAATATCTGATTATAATTTATATGAGCTAATTGCAGAATCTGCTGAAACAGTTGCGTTAATTACAGAAGACATTTCTCAAAGAGCGTATTTCCTTAGAATAGCAAATAATGCTAGCAAGAAAGCTATTGGGAAAGTTATTAAAAAAGTTTTTAGCACTGCAGAAAATAATCTAGGAAAAATAAAATATGACGCATTTATTCAATATGGACTATTAAGTATTATCAAAAGAAATCTATACTTAAGCGTATTAGAGGATAATCCTAAATATAGAGAAGAAGCTTTCTCATTAACTAGAGTTATAGAGGCCAAAGCTCATTATCTTGAACAAAAAGACAAATTAAATGTAATGTTTCACTTATTGGAAACAGAATTAACAGCGTACATCTTAAAAGAAGATTACATAAATGCAAGAAATCGTTTAGAGCAATTGCAAGATTGCTGTTCATTCAAAGATAGAAAACCATTTGTATTTAAACTACTGCTCAATTCTCTAAAAGATAATGAGTTGGAATCTGCAAAAGCGCTTATTAGGGGATATAAGGATAATATAGAAGGAGAATCTTCTCTCAATCATATCTATAAACCATTGTTTATGCTGCATATTGAGCAATTAGAACAAAAAGCGAATCTTGAAAGAAGACAAGAAATGCGTTGAGAACTTTTATATATAAAAAAGATAATTTTGCAGAAATAGGAATTTTTGCAAAATTATAATCTGAATAACAATGAAATGCATCCTTTGCGGCAAGACAGAGAAACAATATTATGATGGCATGTGCAGCTCCTGCTATAGTGAGAACTATTTCTCAGTCGAAGGTATTAAAAAATTCCCATTCAGCTACTGCGCAAATTGCGGAGCATACAGATATGGAGTTCAATGGCAGCAAAGAATGGAGCTATATGAATCAATTGAAAAATCATTATTATATAATATGAAATTCAAGACAAAGCCAGAAGAAGTTATAATTAATATTAGATTACCAGAACATAAAATAAAAATTGGCAGCAAAGCAATAGGAGAGATTGATGTAATTGTAAAAACAAAAGTATTTGATAAAAATGATGAAAAAGTTAAATCAACTGAAAAAGACTCAGTAAAAGAAGAAGAATACACAATACCAATAACAGTTTCTTATACATTATGTGATATGTGCAATAAGAAAAAAACTGAATATTTTGAAGGAAGAATTCAGATAAGGCATGTTGGCAATGAACAGTTTTCAGCTGCAAAACAACTTGTCAGAGAACTCATAAAACCGCGGATTGATGTGTTTATTACAAAAGAAGAAGAACTAGACAATGGCATTGACTTCTTTATTTCATCACAGAAATATGTCCAGAATATTGGCGCTGAATTATATAAAAAGTTTGGAGGAGAATTAACTGTGACTTCAAAATTATTCTCCAGAGATAAACAAACATCAAAAGATCTTTTTAGAGTTGACGTTCTTCTTCGTCTGCCTGAATTTAATATTGGCGACATTATATTTATTAATCATAAATTAATCAAAGTAACAGCGATGCATGAAAAGAAAATAGTTGGCGTCACACTAAAGGAAAATAAAAACATCAGCGAAAATGTTGACAAAGGATTTGAGATAAAAGCAAGAAACAAAGATGCTCAAGAAGTAATTGTCACAAAAAGAAAGCCTTTGGAAGTGCTTCATCCATATGACTATCAATCAACACTTGTTGCAAACCCGGAATTTCTTGCAACAATTGGCAGTAAAGTAAAAATAAATATTGTCGATGATAGAATTTATCTAATTTAGTATTTGCTTGTTCACCTCGTTCACAATGCAAATACTATATTTATGTAATCCAGACAAATGAAATTTGAATTTAACCTTTTCTCAGCTGCTTATACTCGCCAATTACCTTCATAAGCAACTCTTTTTTATTTATCTTTTTATCAAGAGATTCTTTTTCTGCTAGCATAAATTCGCCAAGGTCTTGTAATGATAATCTATCAAATTCATCAGGAGAAATAACTAAAAAAAATTCTTTCATCAACTTATTTGGATTCCTAGTAATAATGATCTTAACTTTATTATTAATCTCTTTATAATTACTTTCACTATATATTGAGCCATCCTCAACAAACAAGATATCTTTCTCCTGCAATGCAAGCTGACTTCTTTTTAGCTCATAATCTCTGTTTAAATCCCTTAACTTCTTAACAATTGTATAATTATTAGCTGTTTTTATGAAAGATAATAACCTCTGACTTTCTTCAGCTTTTTCTTTCATCAATTTATTTATTGCTTCATCTTTTTGTTTCAGAAGATTTTCTTTATGTATAATAGAATTCTCTTTCTGCTGCAGCTGCATCTCTTGTTTTTTATCAATGAGCTGCTGTTTAATCTTAGAAAGCATATAATTAAATTCTTTTTTCTGCTCTTGATTTTCTCTCTGTAATTTCTTAACATAATCTCTTAGCTGTTGATTTTCAGTTTCAAATAGTTTTTTTCTTTCATAAAGTTTAATCTCATTTTGAGAAAGCTTGTTGGTTTCAATCTCTTTCTTGATTAGAATAAGATCTTCATCATTTGGTTTTAATATTATATCAACTGCAACCTTTATAGGAAGACCATCCTGCAAGATAACAAGTTTGCACACTTCTTCAAACAGATAATCTTTTTTTATCTCTGAAAGATAATATTTTATTTTTACAATCAACTGCCTGACTTTCTTGTAAGCAAATAATGCTGAAGCCAAAGCATCTCGTTCATGATCATTTGCGCCAAATGAATCTTTATTCCGCTCATGGATAATCTTCTTTTTCTCATCAACAAGCAAATCTTCCTCAGGAGAAACAATCTTTGCGCCAACTTTTGTTGCAAATGCAGCAACAAAGCTTGGCGCATTCTTTTTATCAGTGCCAACAAGGATTGAAAGTCCTTGATCTGTAATCTCTGAAATCATTAGAGAAAGATTCAATTCTTTTGAAGAAGAGATTTTTACAACATTTTCATCAAGATCAAGCAACGCATATGCTGCAGTTGTGCCTGGGTCAACGCCTACAATCAAAATATTTTTTTGCAAACAAAATCACAGTATATGGAAATGAGTTAGGATTTAAAAAAGTGATTCAAATTTTCAATGCCAGCAAACATCAGTAAGCAACAGATTATATGTTTTATTTTTGTTGACCACCACTTGAAAGTAATATTTATAAACTAAACATTACTTCTGATATGATTATGAATAGAATAGAATTCTTAAAGCGGGCAAGTGGAGTATTAGCAGTTGCTTTACTTGATGGATTAGAGAGTGTATTAGTTGGAAATACAGTATTCGCAAAAGAAAAAGATTCTAGCATACATCAACTACATGGATTAGATTCAAAAGAAATACACTTAGTTTTGTTTAAACCAAAACTAAATGATTTTAATACAAGTGATGAAGTTATTGGAATAATAGAACAACTTGCTGGATATCCGGGCTATTGGCATATTGAAGTTTTATATGGTGGAAAAGCTTTTGGATGCAGACCTCCAAAATGTGAGGAATTAACAATAAATAAATTTGTGCAAAGATTTAACGGTTACGAGGTTGATATTAGACTATTTAATCCAAAAGATTATCTAAACTCTTTCTCTGAAGAGGCACAAAAAAGAATAAAAGAAGGTAATTTCAAAAAACAAATTCAAAGAGCAATAGATTATTTTGAAAGAGATTGGGCTGACAAGAATTATGATTTATTTTATAAAAATTGCACTGATTTAGTTTTTGATTTATCTATTGCTCTCGGCGTCAGAAAGCCACTTATTAAACTTGATAAAATTGATGATTTAAAACAAAATGAAGAATTAATGACATACATTGCAAGTCAAGGTATTTCTATTCCTCGTAGAGAATACCTAATTTTTCCAGGATCTTACTCCAACTTAGGTAGATTTGTTAAATCCATAAATTTATAGAATGTCTCACACTAATAAATTTCATATTTCCATCAACATCTTAACTGCATCAACAGCTCTGATTGCATATTCTTCTCTTCTTTTCAATGCATTTTCCCAGCTGACTCTTGGTCCAATTACACCAAGAGCAATTGGAATATTGTATTCAACGCTTAAATCAGAACATTTTCTTGCGCAATGGTCTGCAACAATTATATCATGATCTGTATCTCCCTGCAAAACAGCGCCAAGTGTAATGATTCCATCGACTGATTTATCTAAAATAATCTTTTTCAGCGCATAAGGTATATCAAAACAACCAGGAACTTTTATAACTTTGACAACTTCTAATTGCTGCTTCTTTGCTCTTTGCAATGCTGTTTCTAACATTACTGAAGTAATCTCATCATTAAAATCTGCGCAAACAATTGCTATTTTTTTATTAACCATTTGTAAATTCCCCCTAAAAATATCTAAAAAAAATAAAAATACTAAAATTTAATTTGACCTGCATGATTTGCGCCTTGTCTTCTTCCATGACCTGCAAATTGCGTTAATTCATTCTTTCCTTTCAATAATGCTAAAGCATTTAATGTATGCTTATATGCCCTATCCCTGCAAATTGAAAATAGCTTTTTCTCGTTAAGCTTTTTGATTATATTCTGTCTTGTCCGGATTGCCCAATTCTGAGAATCTTGCAATTCTGCAAGATTCTCGTAAGCTTCATCCATGTGCACAAACACTTCAAGAATATGCTTATTTCTTAATAACATCACCTGCTGTATTGAAGTTGATGCTTCATGACTGCATTGCTTGTCTATCTTCTCACCGCCAACCATCCCTAAAGCAATCACAATATCAGCAGAATATTTTTCAAACAATAATTTGCAGGCAACTGGCAAATCTTTTATTCCTGGAACTGTATATCTCTCAATCTTTAGATTGAAATCCACAGATCCTTCATTAATTGCATTCTTTACAGCATCTTCAACAAAAAGATGCATATTTACCCTGCTAAATGTTGTATCAGCTACGCCAATAATTCTTTCTTTATTATTTTCAAGATTTTTTCTCATGATTATCCAACCTCATTCAATTTCAATGATATCATCTGTCTTAATCGATAGAATATTTCTTAGATAAACAGGCGCTATTAGTTCAGCAACATTATCAGGATGGTTTGTTCTCTCAGGAATAATTAATGCGCCGGCAACAATTTTCTTTTGCTTTTTTATGTTTACTGGATAACAAAAGATTCCGCCATATGTTCTTTCAGCTGTTGTAAAACCTTCAATCTTAACCATCTTTTTTTTAGACAAGAATTCTTTTCTAGAAAATGAATCAACTTGCAGATTAAGAGTTCCAGGATAAGGAGTAAATTGAAACTTTTGTTCAATTGCTTCTTTATATTGTTTTAATTGCATGTAAAACTTTCCTTCACCAAGTCCAGCTTTTACAGTGCCTTCTAATTTTTGTAAAAGATTACTTGAGTCATACAAAGATTTCAGCAGGATATAATGTTCATCTATACATTTCTTTGCTTTTGCAGTCAGTTTTAATTCAATTCCATCAGCAAAAGCTGTTCTTGAAATAAGTCCTTTTTCTTCGAACTCCATCAATTTCCTAGATGCTGTTTGCTGTGAGAATCCAAGAATAGTTGTAATATCATTTGTTTGTATCTTTACAGATTTATGCAGCTGTGTTATCTCTGCAATATGAATCAATAATGGAAGTTCTTCTTCAAACATAAATATCAAAAATAAGAATTAGCAGCTTACTTATAAATGTTATGCTACAGCTTAATGGGTAATTCTTGCGAATTCGCAGTAAGAAACCAAACAATTACAAGATTTGTTAGTAAGGGTTAGCGAACAAAGTGAGCGTAATCCCTTACAATCCTGATCAACCTTGATAAAGGTTGTGCGAGTTCACTTCGTTCACTCAGCAGATATTTAATCTCATTGCACCTTACTGCCTCTTTTTGGTTTAGCGTTTCTTTTTTCTGCAGAGCATATTCAAAGCAATCTGCAAAAATGAATTGATTAATATTCCTGGAGAATACACGCCATTTTCCATTAGAGATGGAGATATCACTGTTCTTTTCGTAGAATTTAATTATGTTATTCTCAACTTTTGCTCTCCAGAAAAGACTAGGGGATCTTTCTGCAATAAACTGCCATAGTTGTTTTCCAATTCCTTTTCCTTGAAATTCTTTTCGCACAACAATCTTATCTAAATAATATATTCCTTGACTAAATTGTTGAATATTAAACAGTTCAACAACAGCTGCGCCAATATAATAATTGCCATAACTAAGAATTGCAATATAACCAGGAGAAAGCATTTGGTTATAATCATCTGCAAGAGATTTTTCGAAACCATCTTCTATAAGTTCTTTCAATTGTTGGTAATCAATTGAATCAAAACAATCATGCACAGTTATAGTATAATCCATATAATTCACGTCAATAACAACCCCTTTAAGCTAAACTTACCTTATCACATTAGTAATAATAATTGGAAAAAAGAGAAAAGGAAAAATAGCGGTTACTGCAAGATTTCTTGTTTTGTTGGTTTAATCCCGCAGCAACCTTTTTTTATGCTAGTGTTTTACCGGCAATAATTTAGATTATTTCTTTTTCTTTTTTGGTTTCATGTTAATCACAAAAATCTTTTTGCAATTTTTATTTAAAAAGATGATGTCTAGAATAAAACAAAATCCTCAAAAGAAGTTTGTGATGATACAGATAAGAGAAAGAAAGTAAAACCTATTAAAACTTAAGATGGAGATATAATCCATTCAACTCCCTTTGTTCCTTCCCCTTTGTTCAACTTTCCTCAGTCGGTTTATAACTTCTGCATCATTGTATTCTTTCAGAATTAAAGAAAAACATTCTTTAGCAATTAAATAATGTTTACTATCTAATGTTTGTTTTAACAAATGCAGATCAACTGCTTTGTCCTCTGCTTTTTCAGAAAAGAAACTTAATCCAAAATCAATCAGATAAAACCTTTTATCTGGCGTAACTATCATGTTAGAAGTTGTTAAATCTCCATGAATAATCCCTGCATCATGCATCTTTTTTATTGCTTTTGCAAGCAATATTGCAAATGACTTATAATTCTCTTTTGACAAGATATCACGCAGTTTTTCTCCATCAATCCTCTGAATTATAAGTGTATCATCCAGCGCATCATTTAGTTTATCATTATCTTTGATTGTCAAAAGCTGAGGAGTAAAACCTAAATAATACAATTTTCGCAGTATTTTTGCTTCTCTTTTTGTTCTTGATTCGCGCAATTTATTGTCTAGAATGGGATTTCTATAAATTTTTTTAATGCGATGTTTAATTATTGACTTGCCATCCGCATAGATCTTAGCTTCTGCTCCTGCAGCAATTAATTGTTTCATGGTATTTTTCCTTGTTCTTTATTATTCTTGTTCTTCATACGTTGTACCGTTGTATGTTTCATCCTGCTTTAATTTAAGCTGCAGATTATCTAAGAGATTAAAATCAACTGTTGCGCCAAATTGATGTATAAATGGTTCTTTTAATTGTAATGCAATTCTTACAGTACCTTCTAAATCTTTTGCTGCTATTTCCTTTCCATTATGAAAGATATAATATAAAGCTTTCCCAACATTAGTTATATGGGAAGAATTTGAGATTGATTTTCCTTCTGCGCCAAAAAAACCTCTATAACTGCCGCGTTTATTTTTTAATAATTCACTTTCAACAGAGATTGCTGCAGATAAATTCCTTCTTTGAAAATAAGGGATATTAGAATTATTATTAGGATCACTATTAGAATCATTTACTTGAGATTCTAAGGAGATATATTCTTGATTAAATGGCAATAATAAGTAAGCAGCATTAAGCTGTAAACTATCGCCTAACTTATGAAGAAAAAAATAGCAGGATGGATCTGATTGCAATTCTTTTTCAATAAGCTTGCTGATCATTTCATTCAAATTTGCAGAAATAAACTGAGGATTCATTTTACCTAAATCTCTATAACGCCTAATAGTAGATTCAGGATGAGCTAAAGCATAAGCTGGAATATCGCGATAAACTTTTTTTTGATAATCAAATAAATAAACACGATCATTATGATTTAATTCTCCTTGTCTTGTGTTTATAACTTTCAAAACATAAGGTATTTGTGTTTTAAACTCTTCAAGTCTTCCAGATGCAGCAATTTGCAATTCAAAAAAAGCAATCTTCAAAATCTCACTTATCTTAAGATATTCTAAACCACCTTCTGCTGTATTGATGCCAATAGTTCCTTTATCAATTGTTTCTCTATCAATTGGAAGATTAATTTCAATAGAATCTGGATTTTGATCACCCATGTGAGAATAAGGAGTTAGCGCCTTATTTGGATTTATTCTGCGAAAATTATCAGTAAAGGATCTTATATCTTGAATCTCCATATCAAACATTTTTCTGCGAATTGAAGTATCAACTACTGCTGTCTGCAGCAGCTCTAATAGATTGCCTATTTGCCCTGAAATAAACTGATACGATTGTTCTGTAATAACTATTACCCCCTAATACTCCATCTAGAATTGAAAGAAACAAAAAGCGCTTTATAAAATTATTGTGAAAATTTTTATAGACATAATACTTTCTAACTATTATGGACATTATTCTTGACATAGAAACAGCGCCTTTAACTGATGAAGGCGCGCCGGAAGATGCGCTATCGCCAATAGATGGAAGAATTGTTAGCATTGGATTAAAATATCTAAAAGAAGAATTGATTATTATTGAGCAAGATGAAAAAATAATTATTGAGGAGTTCTGGAACAAAATTGGAGAATTACAGAAGAAATTCAGCAATCTGCGCTTTGTCGGTTTTAATATTGTTGATTTTGACTATTATTTCATTGTTACAAGAAGCTTAGCAAACAATGTAAAAATAATCCGCCAAAAACCAGCATCATTCATTGATCTCAGACAACATCTTTGCATCTTTAAACCATATGGAAAGAAAGGAACACTGAAAGAATATGCAAAACTTTCAGGAATCGAAGGAAAATATCTTGGCTTGACAGGAGCAAGCATCCCATTATTATGGAAAATGAAAAAATATGATGAGATAAAGAATTATTTATCAGCTGATCTAAGAATAACAGAACAACTGCATAATAAATGCAAAGAATTGAATATTATTGTTGATTATGAGAATAAGGTAAACAATTACTAAAAAACGTAATATTTATATACCACTACTAATTAGTTATTAAAATGGATCTAATTGAAATATTATCAAGAATCAATGAAAGAATAACTGATAGAGGATTTGAACAAAAAACTGATATCCTGGAGATTATATCTGGAGATAAACCGCAGTTAGTTGTTACACATTATTTGGATGAATTATTATTAGCGCCTGGGCAAAGAATAGTTTATTCAAAAAACAATAACTATTATTCTCAGGTTGACCATAACAAAAAGTTGCCATTGCCTGTTGCGCAGTATCTTAGATATTATCAACCATTTGTAAAAACAGGAGAACAGCTTGACATAGTTTTAGGAAACGTTATGGTTAGAACTTCTGTGATTACACGCGCATATAGATTAGGAAATCGTAATTTCTTTCAAACTAAAGATGGTTTGTATCAAGTTAAGTATGAAGGCATTGATTTAGGAAAAGTATTATGTGAAGATAGAAATCATTCTAATGACAGAATAAAGCAATTTCCTAAAGCAGTATAGCAGTATGATTAAGAGAACTTTGCGAGTATTTTGCAAAGTTCTCTTAACGATATTTTATCTCAACTTCATCTGTTCTCAGATAAGGATCAATTGCTATCTTCTTTGCATTTTTGATTGCATTTGTTCTTAATGTTATATAATTGCCTGCTGAATGTTCTAGAATTCCAAGCCATGCAATCATTGCGCCATTATCAACATTATATTCGTTTGGTAAAATATAACAAGCTGCTCCACGTTCTTTGCACATAATTGCGCACATTTCTTGCAAACGAGTATTGCATGCAACGCCTCCGCCAAGCAATAGCTCATTTTTATCACAATGCGCCAATGCTCGCTCTGCAACTTCTGTCATTAATGCAAATACTGTTTCCTGCACAGAGAAACAAAGATCTTCAATTGTATATTCATCAAAAAAACCAGGTTGATTGATCAATTGTTTGAGATATGTTAACAAACCTCCAAAGTTCATATCCATTCCCTTGATTGAATAAGGTAATTCAATCAGTTTTTTGCCGTTTTTAGCTAACTCTTGGATTTTTGGACCTCCTGGAAAACCAAGATTTAATTCTCTAGCAAGCGTGTCTAAAAAATTTCCTATGCCAATATCTAATGTTTCTCCAATGATGCGATATTTTCCTGCTTCATAAGAAATAACTTGAGTATTTGCACCAGAAACATATAATAAAATAGGATCTTTTGCTTTTGTTAATAATCTTCCAATCTCTAAATGCGCAATGCAATGATTAACAGGCGCAACAGGAACATTTAATTTATGCATTTTTAATTTTAATGCTAATGAACGCGCAACCATTGCGCCAATTCTCAATGTATGACCAATACCTGGAGAAGCTGAATAAGAGATGAGATCAATATCTTTTAATTTAAGATTTGCTTTTTGCAATGCTTGCATTATTATTGTATCACAGACATCAACATGATGATCTGCAACTTGGCTTGGAATCATGCCAGCTTTTTTTGATGTGAATGAAGCTTTACAATTTGCTAATATCTGGATAGTTGTTGGAGTTATGTGATTATTATGCGGGTTATATTCAAAACGAATAATTCCTATTCCAAATGTGTGTGCTGTTGATTCAATTCCGAGGCATATCATATGTTAAACCTTTATTTATTTCGTAATGTTGCTCTGTTCTAAATAGCATACTCACAAGGAAACAATATATAAAAGTTTCCTTCATATTCAGTATTTTCTGAACGAACGGTAAATTAATTGTCGCAACAATTTATGGCTATTATCAGTGAGTTCGGAAATACTGATCCGAAATGTTTATATAGGATAAAATTAAATATTTAGAAAAAGAGGTTTAGTATGGAAACAAATTATCTAATTGTACTAGCAATAGTGCTTCTTATACCAACTATAATTATCCATCTTACTAAAAGATTTAAGTATCCTTTATTATTATATATAATTCTTGCAGGAATAGTTACTAATAAGATTGTTTCATTTGTTGGAGTGCAATTACCTGCTGAATTAGGTAGATTGCTTGTAACAATTGCTGTTGTTGCTTTGCTTTTTGAGATATATGCTAAAATCAAGATTAAACATCCCGATTATTTTTATGTAATTTCTCTTAAAGTAAC
The DNA here is from genome assembly GCA_016219865.1 of Candidatus Woesearchaeota archaeon. Taxonomy (GTDB): domain Archaea; phylum Nanobdellota; class Nanobdellia; order Woesearchaeales; family DSVV01; genus JACRKF01. Next base: position 16,572 of record JACRKF010000042.1, read on the forward strand.
TTTATTTATAATTCTTATTAGCAGTTTAACTATCACTTTTTTGATAAAGTATCTCTATGCAATTGAGAATATATTTGCTGCATTGATCGCTGCTGTATTAATCTCTGCAACTTCTTACAGTTTATTTGAAATACAAGAAAGAAAATGGTTTGTTACACGAATACATTCTTATTTGGAATCAGAATCAATCCTATCGCCAGCATTGGCAGTAGCTCTTGCATTCATATTCAGCGCATTTGCTGTTGCTGTAATTATAAAAAATTCAACTGTAATGATTTCATTGCCTTACTTGTCATTTTTTGTAAAGATTATTATAGGCATTGGCGCAGGTATTGTTATAGGAATAATTCTCTCAAAGTATTTTAGTGGTTTATTAAAAAGCAAATTATTGTTTATCTTCTTATTTGGTGTAATTATTGCAACATATATACTTACTGAAGCATTAAAAGGTTCAGGAATAATTGCAGTAATTGTAATGTCTCTTTTCTTTGGAAATATGTACCTCACTCATAAAGAAGAAAAAAACATGGTTACAACAATTTACAACAATCTATTATATGTGTTTTTATTTATCTTTCTCAGTTTCTATATACAAATGCCTTTTGACTTATTATTCTATGGAAAAGCATTAATTGTGTTTTTAGCATATCTCTTGTTACGAACAATTGCTTGTTTTATTTTACTTCCAAAAGAGTATAGTATGGCAGCAAAACTGCAAATTTCATTATTGATGGCAAAAGAGATTGATATACTGCTTATTGCATTTTTTATTTTACTTAATCAAACGATTGCGCAATTCTCAAATATCACAAGTTTGTTGATAATAATTACTTTATATAGCATTATTACAAGCATTCTTTCACTTAGATTTAGCAAGTTTCAAATAGAGGTATAGTATTTGCTGAGTGAACAAAATGAACTCGCAAATACTATCATAACATTTATAAATTAGCTGTTTTTCGTAATGATAAATGCCTGAAAGCAAGAAAATAATACTTGATACTAATTTTTTGCTGATTCCTGGGCAGTTGCATGTTGATATTTTCGAGGAATTAAGCAGAATATGTAATTTTCCCTATCAGCTGTTTGTATTGGATAAAACAGTACAGGAGCTTAAGAAAATAATAGCAACAAATAAAGGAAAGCATATGGCTGCAGCAACAGTTGCTCTTAAACTTATCCAGATGAACACAATCGATCACAAATTAAAATTGATTGATACAAAAGGATATCCAGAAGAGATGTATGCAGATACAATCCTTAAAGAATTGGCTGAAAAGGATAAAGAATATATAATAGCAACACAAGATATTGCATTACGCAAAAACTTTAAAAAGTACATCATACTCCGACAGAAGAAATACTTGGAGTTAAAAATAAGATGAGGAAAAAACATGTTTTACAGAACAAAATTAAAGGATCACATTAGAATACCGCCAGCATCATTTGCTGCTGATGTTAAATCAGCAATTATTGAACAAATCAAGAAGAAATATGATGGTTTTATTTCTAAAGAACTTGGAATTGTTATTGATGTTTCTGATGTAGGTGAAGTTAGCCAAGGTATAATTATCCATGGCGATGGAGCTACGTTTCATGAAGTTGTATTTGAAGTAATCGTATTTAAACCAGAATTACAAGAAGTTGTTTATGGAAAAGTCAAGGACATTGCTGAATTTGGAGCATTTTTAAACATTGGTCCGATTGATGGTATGATTCACATTTCACAAACAATGGATGATTTTGTCTCATTCACTAAAGAAAAAACACTTAGCGGAAAAGAAACAAAGAGAGTTTTAAAAGTAGCTGATTTGTGCAGAGCAAGAATTATTGCAATCAGCTTTAAAGAATTAGCTAATCCAAAGTTAGGATTGACTATGAGACAGCAAGGTCTTGGAAAATTAGAGTGGGAAAAGGAAGTTCCTGCTGAAAAGAAAGAAGAAACAGCAGCAAAACCTGCTCCTAAAAAAGATAAAAGATAATTTTTTGTTTGTTCGGTTATGCCTCACAATACAAAAAATAGATTAATAATAAAAAATGACAAAAAATTGCAAGGGATACGCTTTGCTCACCCTTGTTAATAAATAACGACGAGCGAAGCGAGGATGTTATTTATGAAAAAACAAATATGTAAACGTTGCAAATTGTTTGTTGAAGCGCAGCAATGTCCTGTTTGTAAAGACAGTAATTTTGCTAATGGTTGGCAAGGAAGAATCATGGTTTTAAATGGAACTAAATCATTTATTGCAAAACAAGTAAATATGACGCATAATGGCGAATATGCAATCAAAGTAAAATAAATACACTAAAAATTCAAGTGAGGAGTTTTATATGGATATGGAAATACAGAAAAAACAAGAAACACCATTATTATCAAGAACACGTATAACAGCAACTCTTGTTTATGAAGGACCAACACCATCACGGCAAGATATCAGAAAAGAGCTTTCACAGAAATTAAAAGTTTCTGAAGAACTTATTGTTATAAAACACATATTCACAAAGTTTGGATTTTCAAAAGCAAAAGTTATTGCGCATGTATATGAAGACAAGAATATGGTTGCAAAAATCGAAAATGAAGATTTGTTGAACAAACATTTATCAAAAGATGAACAAAAGAAGATAAAAGAAGCAAAACAAAAAGCAGCGCAAGCAGCAGCAGCGCAGCAGAAAAAACAAGCATAAACACAATTGATTAATTTGTTTTTAATATATATATAATCTTACATGGCCAGTCGTTTTAATTCGATCTAACCCGAATTTAAAAATTTGACGAGCAAAGCGAGGAAAATTTTTATGGCAGAAAAGAAAGCAGCAGTAGTAAAGAAGAAAAAAACAAGCAAAGTGCAAAATAATTATAAAGTTTCAGGCGACAGATTAGAGCGAAAGAACAAGTTCTGCATGAAATGCGGCAATGGAGTATTCCTTGCGCAGCACAAAAACAGATTAACCTGTGGAAAATGCAATTATATGGAAAAGATATAAATTTAATATTTCTGAGTTCACTTTGTTCACTCAAGAAATATCATTATGGAGAGTTTTGAGAACTTTGCAAAATTCATTTCATGTATTTTTTTGACCAGATCCCATATTGTCCGGATTGCCAAGATTTGAGAATTTTGAAAAAATAGTTATTTTTCCAAAATTCTCCTAAGCAAAAATTCTCCTAAGCAAAGATTCAATCAATTAATAAAACTACTCGCAAGTAACAAAAAATTTATAAATCAAATCATTTTCCGAATCATTAGGTGAAACTATGGCTTTAGTTGATGATGTTGAAAGAGTATTAGGCGCTTATAATCATTTACTTGGTGTTAATGGTGTTAAAGCAGATTTAGCTTCAAGTGGATACTTCTTAGATTTAGCAAATACAGTTCGATCAGTAGGTTATAGTGAAGTTCCTAGAATTACAGGAGCTCCATTAAATGTTGATGCATATTATAGAACACAAATTTGTGTTGCTCGAAGAGTAGATCATCAATTGTTTGTCGTCAATCGAAGAACTGATGTTCATCGATGTTTTGAGTTTTATGATTTCTTAGAAAGTCAAGATGATGCAAGAAAAATTCTTCTTGAAGATGGCAGTCCTAATGTTGAAACAACATATCAAATGCCAGGAACATTGACAAATATGGCGCTAGTTGCTTTACTCAGTGGAATCTTCTCACCAACGACATTTGGAGTTGGCGCTCTTGCTGGCACAGTGTTAGGAGTTGGATTGTCTATATCAATGCTGCGAAATCCTAATCCAAATGAAGGTTATATTCATGCATTATTTTCACCAGGACATGCAGTTGGAAAAGCAATATACAATGCAAAAAACATAACTGATGCAATTCTTAATAAAAAAGCTATGATGCAAGATGATCCAGTTTGTTTATGGGATGCTTTGCAACCTTATAGTTCCCAAACAACTCTAACACCACCTACTCGACGTAGTCCATGAAGAATATAATTATTTGTTTAAGTTTTAACATTTTGTAAAGAAAAATATTAAAAATTATAACAATGAAATTGTTATAATTTTTTATTAAGACTTTTTAATAATTTAGCTGCTGGTTCTTTTAATGCTAATCCAAAACCAAGACCAAATGCTAATCCTAGCGCAAGCATTATTCCACCAACTACTAATAAAAAGCTGTTTTCTGCTAATGTTACATTAATGCCAAATTGTTCAAGCACTAAAAGCAACAAAAATACATACAATACAATTTCTATTCCTTTTGCAACAAGCGCAACTCTGTTTGCTTTTGTTTCTGTAATTCTTGAAACAACATAGTCAATTGCAACTAATCCAATAATTGCAACCAATACTGCTGCAATCAATTTTGGAATCCAGATTGATAATCTCACTAATAGTTCTGCAAATGTATCTAATTTAACCAAACCTGCTGCTGGAATCAAAAATAATACAAATACATACCATTTGCTGATTACTGACAAAATATGGCTTACTTGCAGATTGCCAACTCTTTTGTTTAAGTTTGTCTTTTTGACAACATATTCATCTAATTGAATATAATCAAAGAGTTTACCAAGCAAGTAATAAACAACCCATGCAACTAAATAACCAAATATAAGCACGAGCACTGCTGCTACTAATCCAGGCAACACTTTACCAATATTTAGAATAAGTTCTAATAATGGTTGCGCAATTGATAATCCTAACTCTTGTATTCCCACTGTTATTCACCCCATTTTTATAATAATTATAATATTTTAGAATTATTTACCTTATACTATATAAAAGTTTATAACCACTTGGGAATTAAAAAATCACATCATACTCAATTTTCCTGTAATTCTGTCAACCTTAGGTTCTTCATCAGGACCAATTGCTCCGCATGTAACAGTGCCTGGCTCAACGACAGTATGGCCTGCATCTGTAATTATAGAAGTTACCAATCCAGCGTCTTTTGCATCTTGTATGTATAAGTGAAGCTCTTTTAGATCTTTGACTTTCAATACTATTTTTTTCATGCCAGAATTGTGCCACTTTTTCGCAAGTGTTTGATTTGTTTTTAGAAATGCTTCTAAACTTGCATGAGCAACTTGCGCAGCCATCTTTCCCTTTGGCAGCTGCAGATCAGTTCTGACTAAAATGACTTGTTTGAGTTCCATTTCTGATTATTTATTCTTGTTCTTTTTATTACTTTCGTTTTAGAAAAACAAAGCATTTAAATAGATGTAAAACATAAATAAATTGGAGGTAAAACAGGGATGATGAAAACAGAACTCTTTTGGAAACAATTTTGGAATGTAATAGGTATTATTGGGGTAGTTATAGGTATAGTTGGAATCATCTTAGCTGTATTAAAGATATTAGGTGTATTTTAATGTATTTGACTCTTGATGACTCTCTCCATATTATCTCTTTTGTTTTTACAATAATTCTCATATTATTAGCTGTTATAAAAGGTATGAATAATACAGAGCTATTGATAAATATCTTTTATTTTATGACTTTAAACATCACTCTTTTAAGGTATCTGTTTAGGACAAGAAAGAATTTAGATAAATAATAAAATAAATTATAATTTTTATGAAACATAAACCAATCATCATCGCAAATTGGAAAATGAATAAGTCTAATTCAGAAGCTCTTTACTATCTTGAAACTCTGAAGCAATATCCAAAAGAACTTCAAAAAGCTATAATAATTATAGCTGTGCCATTTACTGCATTAAGTGATATGCATAAAGCAATATCTCGAATAAATACAAAAGATATCAAATTGATTTCTTTGGCAGCGCAGAATATGCATCAGGAAAAGGCTGGAGCATTTACTGGTGAAGTGTCTTGCAAGATGATTAAAGAAGCAGGATGTGAATATGTAATCATCGGGCATTCTGAAAGAAGACAGTATTGCAATGAAACAAATGATTTAATTAATAAAAAACTAAAGTATGCATTAGATAATGATATTATTCCAATTCTTTGCATAGGTGAAACGCTTGAGCAGCGAAATAATAAGAATTTTCTTAAATATATAACAGTGCAACTTAAAGAGTGTTTAGCTGGAATTAAAGCAAGTGATGCAAGAAGAATGATTATTTCATATGAACCAATATGGGCAATTGGCACTGGAAAAAACGCATCACCTCAGCAAGCTGAAGAGATGCATGCTTTTATTAAGAATTTTATTCTTCAAAATTATACCAAGAAGATTGCAGATGAAATAAGAATTACTTACGGTGGAAGTGTTAATGAGAATAACATCAGCTTATATCTGCATATGCTTGATATTAACGGAGTATTAATTGGCGGAGCTAGTTTGGATGTTGAGACTTTTGTAAGAATTATAGGGAATAGCACGAAGTATAATAAATAAATTTTATTTCACTTCAATATACAACTTCTGCAAACCGCCATAAGCAGGAACTTCGCCAGATTCATCTGCTTCTGCTCCTTTTTCAGTTACAATCACATCATAAATATAAGTTGCTGAGCTTGTTTTTTTGTCAACTGCAAATAAAATTGCACTAGTCTTATAGTCTTTTGCTGGCACTATAATCTCTTTATCTTTAGGAGGAGGCGGACATGGTAATTTAACCTCTTCGCTATTTTTAACAACTATGCTGCATTCTATTTTAATCTCAAATGTTTTATCTCCTTGTTCATTATTTGCAATACCCAATGCGAATTTTATATTATCTCCTTTTTTAACTGTTTGTTTAAATTTTCCAAATGCAACAGGTAATGAAGAATCTCGTAATTTATTTTCTAACAATGTTGTTGTTTGCTGATCTAAACTATCTCCCATTTTTGCAGTTTTCCCAAATATGTTAGTTGCAAAATAAATTCCAACACCAAATATAGCCATAGCTAATATTAACATAACAATAAAGTTGATTGCTAATTCCATTGCTTTTTTCTTCATAAAAAACATAAAGATTTCCTCACTTCGTTCGTAAATCTTTAAACTCAGGTTTATGGCGATTAATACCAAAATTATACGATTTTAGTTAACCACATTAATTATTTACTTGCTGATTTCTTTGCAACAGCTTCAAAGCAGTTAATCTCTTTTGGTTCTCCTGTTTTGACAAATCCTATCTTCTCAGCTAATTTTTCTTCAAGGCTTAATCTTTGCAGATCTTCTCCTGATGAAATCTTTTTATTATATTCATAATCTATTTTGATTGAAACTTGTTTTTCTTCTTCGCAGATGCTTGGCTTGTAAGAAATTTTGATAGGTTGTGTTGTTTCTTCGCCTACAGCTGTCAATACTTCATCAACATCTTTTTGCCCAAGCAATAATTGCCCAGATAATAATTTTATTGACTTAATTGTTACAGGGAATATCAGGTTAGGTGAATCATCTATTATTTTAACAGTAACTTTGATATTTGCTTTTGTTGGATCAATTACTTTTGCATATGTTGTTGTTATTCCAAACTTTATGTCACTCAATTTCTTTTCTGTTGTAACTGTTTGCGGTGTTGTAAATTGTTCATCAATTATAACTTCACAAGTGCTTGCTTTTCCTTCTCCATCGCATTTCTGCTCTAAATATTTTGCATACACAGGTTTCTTGCTTTTTTCACCAATCTGCACTTGTCCTTCACATGCAGGCTTGCAATCTTCTTTACAACTGCAGCTGTTTTCAGTTAAGTCGCATTTATTATTTCCGCAGCAATTATCTTTTGGGGTGTATTTACAAACCTTTTCTTTGCTGCATGTTGCTTTCTGGCATGTTTTTGCTGCGCAATCAGAATCTACTTTGCAAGTATCTTTTGTATTTTCTTTTTCTTCGCTACTGCAACCTGAGAGAAAAAGAAAAACAGAAAAGATTAGTAGTAAAAAGAGACTGAATATTATTTTTTGTTTTTTCATCATTGTTAACACTCTAATCTCAGAGACAATCTTTTATGTCCTAATAAAAATTCTTGTCCGGATTGCCTAATCTAAAATAATAAAAATTTTAACAAAAATGTTTATTATTTTATTATTTCATATTCTCGCACAATCAGTATTAAGAACAGCACTAATAACACTGCTCCTGATATAAGGAATGTAACTCCTTTTGAAACAGATTGTTCGCCTAATACTACAGCATAGAATCCAAGAGCCATAATACCAAAGCCAAGCCATAAAAACTTGTCTAATACTAATTTCATGATTTCAAATTCTTGTTGTTCTGATAATTGTTTTTTTCCGCTTTTTGTTTTTTTCATTGAATTATCACCCTTTTAAAAAACTTCCCTTCGGTCATTTTTTAAAAATATAAATTTACGACTTTTAGGGTTTTTATACGATTTTGATTTTGCTTAATTACGTTCCTACATTTAAAAAGAATTGTTTTGATTCTTTTATTCCATCTTCTGAATCCTTACCTGTTTCTGTGTCATAAACAACCATTGTACAGATATATGTCCCTTGAGGGAGTGTAGGGAGTATTGTAATTTTAAAAGCAACAGCTTCACCTGTTTCAATTTCTGTTATTGTTGAAGAAGTTACTACAGGTATCTCCGTTACAGCTTCTTGTGTTGAAGTATCAATACATTCTGTCAGATCAACTTTTGCAGATTTGATAGTGCCATCATTCCTATGGTAGAATCCAATATCCAATTTTGTAAGTTTCTTATTCTTTACTTTTACTTCTTCATCTATTATTAATGGATTATCAGAAGTTGGTGGTGTTTTCAAGTCATCAAGATTTCCTGCTGTTTCCACACCTTTTGATACCTTTTCTTTAATCAAATTAACAACAAATAAACCAACGCCTAACATTGAAAATGCAAGAACGAATACAACAATTGCGTTGACTGATAATGATAAATCTCCTTTTTTATGCTTTCGACGCATTTAAAATACACCTCTTTTTTAGTTGATATATTATAATTATTTAATTTTCTGTTAGAGAAAGTATATAAAGCTTTCTGAATAGATTTGTTATCTATTAATGGTGAATCTTCTGTAAAATAAGAAATATTAAATATAACTAGATATAACTAAATGATGTAAGGTGATAAATATACAAACATTTGAAGCAATTCCAAAAAAATGGGGAAGTTCATTGGGAATAATAATTCCAAAAGAAATCGCTCAAAAGAGAAATATTAAAGAGAATGAGAAGATTGTTGTAGAGATAAAAAAAGGAGTGCTTGCAAAAGAATTATTTGGATTAAACCTCAAATTCAAGAAATCAACGCAAGAGTTAAAAGATGAGATGAAAAAAGGTTGGAACGATTGAACTATTTTTTTGATAGTTATGCAATAATAGAACTTATTGAACAAAATCCTAACTATATGCTTTATGCAGATGAACCTCTTGTTATGACAATCTTTAACATTGTTGAAGTCATGAATTGTTTTCTTAAAGAATATGATGAAATCAAAGATTTAGAAAATGTTGAGTTTGTGAAATAAACTATTTTCACAAAATACTCATTTTAGTAAAGATTATATACCTACTCTGCTTAACCAATTGGATATGACGCTCTCTGCATTTATTGAAGAAGTTCTGAAATATAACCCTAAGGCAGACACTGCTCTATTAAAAAAAGCTTATGTTCTAGCTGAAAAAGCGCATCATGGGCAGACACGATCAACAGGAGAAGATTATTTTATACATCCAATTGGTGTTGCTACTATTCTTATGAAAATGTATGCAGATTCAGCAACATTATGCGCAGCATTATTGCACGATATTGTCGAAGATACTTCTGTAAGCATTGAACAAGTAAAACAATTATTTGGTGAAGAAGTTGCCTTACTAGTTGAGGGAGTAACCAAAATTGAAAAAATTCACTTTAAAGATAGTGAGGATTATAAAGCTGAAAATATAAGGAAAATATTGATTGCAACTGCAAAAGATGTTAGAGTTATTCTCATAAAATTAGCTGATAGGATGGATAATATGCAGACATTAAAAACATTTAGGCCTGAAAAACAGCAGCGAATTGCTAAAGAAACACTTGAAATTTATGCGCCAGTTGCTCATAAATTAGGAATGTGGAGATTAAAAGGTGAATTAGAGGATTTATCTCTTCGTTATCTTGAACCTGAGGTATATAAATTTCTCAGATCAAAGGTTGCAGAAAAAAGAACTGAAAGAGAAAATAGCACAGAAGAGATGATTGCAACAATCAAGCAGAGTCTCGCAGAAAAGCATATTGACGCAATAGTTTATGGCAGAGCTAAATATTTCTACAGCATATATAAAAAAATGAAGAAAAAGAAGATAGGATTTAATGACATTTACGATCTTGTTGCTATAAGAATTATCACCAAAACAATGCCTGAATGTTATGCTGCTTTAGGGATTGTGCATGATTTATGGAAGCCAATGCCTCATAGATTTAAAGATTATATTGCAGTGCCAAAAGCAAATGGTTATCAGAGTTTACATACTACAATTGTAACAAATAAAGGAAAGATTGTTGAGATTCAGATAAGAACAGAAGAAATGCACCATATTTCTGAAGATGGAATTGCAGCGCATTGGAAATATCATGGCACAGAAAGAGATAAGAAGTTTGATAGAAAAATCTCTTGGTTAAAACAAATTCTTGAATGGAAACGGCAATCAAAAGATGCAAGTGATTTTATAGAGAGTTTAAAAGTAGATTTATTTGAAGATGAAATTGTTGTATTTACTCCAAAAGGTGATCCTATTTCTTTGCCAACTAATGCAACACCTGTTGATTTTGCATATATGGTTCATACAAACATAGGCAATAAATGCTCAAAGGCATTAGTAAACAATAAAATTACGCCATTGGATCATAATCTTGAATCAGGAGATATTGTTGAGATTGTAGTCAACAAAAATGCAGAACCATCAAGACAATGGTTAAAATTTGTAAAAACTTCAAAAGCGCGGACAAAAATCAAAAATACTTTAAAGATTGAACATGATCATGATCCAAAAGCAGAGAGATTAAAACAAGATGCTTTTATTGATACGCTTTCTAGCGCAAGTGCAGTTTATAATATGATTGAAGTAATTGGGAAAAATTTGCCATTAAAAATATCAAAATGCTGCGATATCAAGTTCAATGACAAAATTAAAGGTTTTATTACAAAAGATAATAAGATAACTGTTCATAAAGAAGGTTGTATCAATATTCACGCAATGGATCAAAAGAGAGAAGCAGCATTATTGTGGAAAGTTGATAATGAAAAAGATGTTGTTGCAATTAGATTATTATTAGAGGATAAAGTAGGAGTTCTTGCAAAGATATTGAGTATTTTTGCTGCTAATCAAGTGAATATTAAATCAGTAAACACAAAACAACGAAAGGATAAAGTAATTACAACAATTAGGTTTTATTTGAAAGAGAAAGAAAAATTAAATAGCATTGTTGCAAAAGTAAAGCAGATTAAAAGTGTGATTGAAGCTGTAATCCAAAAGAATACTTAAAAAAAAGAAGGCTCATCCCATAGGCAAAAGAGGTGTTGATAAAACCTATAGGATGTCCTTTGTCATATAATCCCATGTTATCACCTTTCGTTGATACAGTTTATGACTATGAACCTAATCATTTACTAGAATATATAGGTATTATTAATATTTAAATGTTATGCAA
>JACRKF010000043.1 GCA_016219865.1 Candidatus Woesearchaeota archaeon
AGAACAAAGGCAAAAAGTGTTGAAACAGCTTACTTAGAAGTTAAAAGAAGATTCTGGGCGTATGAAACCATGAGAAGATATGCGCAAAATTAGTTTATTTTCTTAGAGAAAAAAATAGTTGACTATTTATGCAACACAGTAAATTCTTAGCAAATATTATAAATTCCAGACATATCTATGGGTTAATGATAATCCAAAAGATAAAAAAAGAAGATTTTGATGCTTGGCTTGAGATGGGTTTATTGCTTTGGCCTAAACATTCAAAAAACGAATTGAAAAAAGAATTCAAAGATATTTTAAAATCAAAAAGAGAAGAAACATTTCTTTGCAAAGATGATGAAGGGAAATATATTGGTTTCATTAATCTTTCATTGCGATATGAGCATGTACCAGGAGCAACATCTTCTACAGTAGGCTATGTTGAAGGCATTTTTATCAAAGAAGAATATCGAAAAAAAGGAATTGCAAAAAAACTAATTGATACTGGAGAAAGATGGGCAAAAAGTAAAGGCTGCAAAGAAATAGGGTCTGATGCTGAATTACATAATAAAGCAAGCCAAGCATTTCATAAAAGATTAGGGTTTAAGGAAAATGAGATTATACTACATTTCATTAAAAAAGTCTGATCAACGCCCCTATCCTTCATACTTATGACCAAATACAATCTTCTCTAAGTACATCTCTTCTTTAGTTATATCATAAGAATATATTATTCTCAGTTTACCTATCCATAATCGAGAACTTCCTGCTAAATCATAATGAAGATGTTTATACCGTACTGGATTTTCAGCAACTTCCTCAATTTTATTCTTAATTCTCTTTTGAAGTTGCTGATCTAACTTTCTGAAATCCTTAGAAAATTCTATAGTTGGTAATATTTTATAGCTCATTCCAATCAACAAACTCTCTTTTTTTGATTTGCTCTTTTGCTTTCTTATAAGAACTCATAAAATCTTTGTCGCTCATCAATTCAAGAGATTCAACTATAGAATCAAATTCATCTTTTACTTTAATTAAGTCTTTAATTGCCTGCTTTTGCACAAGCATTGTTTCTGCCGTCATTGACATACTAAAAGAGTTCATAATTAATAAAGATTTAGTTTCTTCTTTATATACCTCACAGCTCCATGTCCAGTGGCCAATGCAGAGTGTTTATAGTGACCAGTGGATAGAATTATAAATCCTAACTTCTATCTATATGCTAATGATAATCCAAAAGATAAAAAAAGAAGATTTTGATGCTTGGCTTGAGATGGGTTTATTGCTTTGGCCTAAACATTCAAAACACGAATTGAAAAAAGAATTCGAAGATATTTTAAAATCAAAAAGAGAAGAAACATTTCTTTGCAAAGATGATGAAGGAAAATACATAGGTTTCATTAATCTTTCATTGATATTATGCTGCAACAATATTTGTTGCAGTTGCACGAAGAATAGGAGGTTAAACATAGATGAGAATAAAAGAGCTGTTTAAAAATTTTGCATTGCTATTTATAACTATAATTATATTCATGCTTCTATTTGAAGTTGCTTTACGATTATTTTATCCGCAGAATCTTTCGCGCACAGAGCTTGATGAAGATCTGCTTTTCTCAAACAGAGCAGATCTGAATGAGATAAGATATAACCGCTGGAATGAATTCAACCAATACATCTCAACAAATTCTCATGGATTGAGGGATTATGAATATCCTTATAATAAATCAAATAATAGCGTGCGTATTCTCATGCTTGGTGATTCTTTTGTTGAAGGAGTTGAAGTAGCACTTGAGAATACAACTTCAAAGATTTTAGAAAAACGATTGCAACAACTGCAAAATGGTATTCATTATGAAGTTATCAATCTTGGTGTTTCAGGCTATGGAACATCGCAGGAACTTGCATATCTTGAAAAAGAAGGTTTAAGATATTCTCCTGATGTTGTTGTACTGCATATCTTTCCAAAAAATGATCTGCTGGATAATCTGCAGAAAGATGTTTATGATGTTAATACCGTATCTGGAATCTTAACAAAAAAGAATCTAACATTTACAGCATTCCAACGTTTCTGGGCTTTTTCCATTGCGCATTCTCATACTGCAAATCTCATAGGGATTGCATTGTTAAAGAATAAGAACATTGCAGGTTTGCTGCAGCGTGTTGATCTATTAAAAACGCATCAGTTTAATGCAACAAATGTCAGTTATACTCGCGATATCTACTTGGATAATCCATCACAACAAATAATAGATAGTTGGGGCAGGACTAAAATATTTCTTAATAGAATGCATGAACTTGCAAAACAATATCAATTTACTTTAATTATTGCAGTAATACCAGCAAAAGAACAGGTTGATGTTGATTATTATAAACAATATCTTGAGAAAGAAGGTTTAAATGAAACAACTGCAGCAATATTAGCGCCTAATTTTGTATTGCAGAGATATATGCAGGAAAAAGGAGTTATTGTTGTTGATCCTGTTTCGCTTTTTAGAGAGAAAGATCAACAGCAAAAACTTTATTTTGTTATTGATGGACACTACAAAGAACAAGGACATGTATTATTAGCAGATGTGTTATACGAAAAATTAATAAATGATCATATAATCACCAGATAATATGGGAGAAAACATTGTGGAAATAAATCAAAAGAATGAAACATCTGGAGAAAATAAATCAAACGAGAATAAACCAGACGAAAACAAAAAAGAATTTGCGGAATTCAAACCAAAAAGATTTCAATTGCTCAGCGATGTATGGTCATTTATGAAAGTCAGAAAGAAATGGTGGCTATTGCCAATCATTGTGCTTCTTATCTTAGTGGGAATATTGATTGTTATAGGACAAAGTTCAGCATTGTCGCCGTTTATTTATGCATTGTTTTGAAAGAATATAATCATTTCTTGAATTATGGACACTAAATAATATAGTTGGTCTAATAAAACTATCATGTTTTAATGCTCCTATTTTAAAATCATTCTTGGTTATTGATATTAAATCAGGATCTGACCTTTTTTGACTTTCATAAATCCTTCCATGCTTCATCCTCTTTTTTTGTATTCCATTCTTTAGCTAAAACTTCCTCTGAAACTAATGCTGGGAATAGTTTTTCGCTTACTTGTTCCATTGGTCTTAATTCAACATGATCTGGATATACCAGAATACTTACTTTTGAACCTTCTTTAAATCCTTTTATAGTTCTAGCTATAAAAGGTATGCAAATTTGACCTTTACTTGTCATAGTTACTGTTTTTATTTCTTTTATTCTGGTTGATAACATATTACCACCTTATAAGTAAGATAAGTAAGAATAGATATATAATTGTTTCGAAAAGTTGGTGTTCTCACCAAGAAAATCATTTTTTAGCCTGACTCCATAATAAATTAAAAAATACTTTGTATGTTTGAGCAAAGTTTTCGTCTTTAATTAATAATCCATATGGTTGTTTTCCGTAGGTAATGAGAAAAAAGCAATCGTTTAAAATTCCATACTCTGTTCTTGCAGAGATATCCAAATATCGCACTTCTGTGAATGGCATTTTTGCACGAACATAACCGTATTTCTTACTATTTTTATTTATGATCATTTTTAATTTTATTTTGTCTTTTATTCTTTTTTTATGAACTACATCAAGGAAGAATCCTTCAATCTTACTGAAAGATTCTAAAGGGGCAGAAGCAATATAATATTCATCTCCACTTTTCCATGAATTAATTATTTCTGCATAAAGAGACTTTATTCCTCTAATGCCAGAATAATTTTCATTTGGAAGAAAACAAACAACTGTCAAATTATATTTTACTTTGAAGTAATTAGCAAACTGTCAAACTTGGGTTAGAAAGAAGAATCTAATGAAGATATATTTTTTTACTAAAATAGAGTCAAGCTTTCCGTAGAAGAAAATAATCTCAAATGCATCTAAACAGCATTCTGCGCATAAGGACTATCTAATTCTTTCTTAGATTTCCAGAAGAAATAACAAATAACTATCATTGTTCCAATTGGTGTTATCCATGTTGGAATATGCGCGCCAAAGCTTTCTGCAAGCATTATTATTCCTAATAATAAAATTGAATACATTGCTCCATTCTTGAGATATTTGTATTTCTTTACAGTATCCATGTTGTTAACAGTAAATCTTCTTAAAACATATGCTCCAATACCATTGCCTATTAAGATTAATGGAATTATAAGGGTAAATGCAAATGCGCCTAGAACACCATCAATTGAGAATGTTGCGTCAATCACTTCAAGATATAATATCTTGCTGATATCTGATTTAACACTTTTTCCTTCAACTAATCTTTTTTCTTCTTCTTCTGCGTTTTGTTTAAAACCGTGAGTAATAAAGAATGCAGTTGAACCAATTACAGCAGAGAATGCCATCACTGGATTTTTTTTTAATGAAAACCAAACAATAACTGTCAAAAGAATTGAAATAACTGCGTAGAACCATACTCCCTGACTATGAAAGAATTTCTCTCCTTTTAATCCATAGTTTTTATGCTCTAAGAATAGCCAGTGAAAAAATAAAAAAATGAGAAAAATAGCTCCACCAATAAATAAGATAGGTGTTGATTGTTCAATTGTTTCTTTAATTAGAGGATCACTGCTGAATGTTGCTGTTAATGAACCAACAAAATCTAAGCTTGGGTTTGTAATCCAAATAATTACCCATGGCAATAATCCACGAACAATAATAACTGCAAACAAAAATCCCCAGAGCAAGAACCAGCGTCTGGCTTTTTGTCCCATTGTTGATAAAACTTCTGCATTAATTATTGCATTATCTAAACTGCTGATTATTTCAAACATCGCTAAGCCAATAACAATCAGAATCATTGTGAGGATTTCCACCATTTTTAATAAAGAGTAAATCTGAGTTTATAAATCTTGTTAGCCATAAGATTTATAAAAACATCAAATTTCCATAGTTATAGGGGGTTTTTATGTATAAAGGACAAACAATTGCATTAGTAATACCAGCGTATAATGAAGAAAAGTTGATCAAGCCAACATTGCAGCATGTTCCTGAAAGCATTGATAAAATCTATGTTGTTGATGATGCTTCAACAGATGGAATGGCAAATGCAGTGAAAACCCTGATGAAAAAAGATAAAAGGATTACTCTTTTGCAACATAGAACAAATAAAGGCGTTGGACAAGGGATTGTTACAGGATATTTGCAAACAATTAAGGATAATTATGGCATTGCTGTTGTTATTGGCGGTGATTATCAAATGGATCTAAAGGATCTGCCAAACTTTCTTGATCCAATTATTGCAGGAGAAGCTGATTATACTAAAGGCAATAGATTTCTCTATGCTGAAGGAATTCCAGATGTAATGCCATTTGCGCGTCAATTTGGAAATTCTATCCTATCATTAATGACAAAGATTGCTTCTGGATATTATCAAGTATTTGATGCAATGGACGGTTATACTGCAATCAATAGAAAAGCTTTGCTTGCAATAAATTGGAAAAAAGCATGGAAAGGTTATGGGTATCCTGCTGATTTCTTAATAAGGTTAAATGCATATGGGTTAAAAGTAAAGGATGTTCCAAGAAGAGCGATTTATTTGCCAGGAGAAAGACAATCACAAATTAAAGTTATCAGATATATGATTAAAGTTGCTCCAATGATGATCAGAGGATTTTTTTGGAGATTATGGAATAAGAATATTCTGCGAGATTTTCATCCACTTGTATTTTTCTATGCCATGGGATTAATTGTATTTCCAATAGGATTAGCAATTGGTTTATGGGTATTGTCAAGGTTATTTATGTCAAGAGGATTATCTATCAATTGGGTTATTCTTTGCGCTTTGTTGATTATTACAGGATTTCAATCATTGCTGTTTGCAATGTTTTTTGATATGGAGCAGTCAAAATAATTTTTTCTGTAGAGAATTTTGCTTTGCAAAATTCTCTCAGCCAGGCAATTCGGACAAGAACGGTAATCTGGACAAGAGGACATAAAGTAAATGTGATGAATAATGACACTAGAAAATAATAACAACAATAATAATATTAAACAAAAACTGAAAATAATTACAGTTGCAGGAGCTCGACCTAATTTTATGAAGGTTGCTCCTTTTCTGAAAGCTTTGGATAAATTTAATGATTCTTCTAATGATATTGTTATTACTTCTTTGTTTGCACATACAGGACAACATTATGATGTGAATATGTCAGATGTTTTTTTTAAAAATCTTCAAATAAAACAGCCAGAATATCATCTTGGTATTGGCGGAGCTGCTGCAGGAAGCATTGTTGAGCAAACAGCAAAAATTATGACTGAGTTTGAGAAAGTATTAGTAACAGAGAAACCAGATCTTGTTGTTGTTGTTGGAGATGTAACATCGACAATCTCCTGCGCATTAACATCTGTAAGATATGGTGTAAAAGCAGCCCATATAGAAGCAGGATTAAGAAGTTTTGATAGAACAATGCCAGAAGAAATTAATAGAATATTAACTGACAAAATTGCGGATTTCTTATTTGTTACTGAAGAATCCGGCGTTAAGCATCTAAAAAATGAAGGTGTTTCTGAGGATAAAATATTTTTAGTGGGAAATCTTATGATTGATAGTTTAGTGCAATTTAAAGAAATTGCATTAAAGTCTACTATTTTGCATGATCTTGGTTTAGAAAAAGGAAAATATATTGCAGCGACATTGCATAGGCCAAGCAGTGTTGATGATAAGCGAACATTTGCTAATCTGCTTGATGCATTTGAAGAGATTCAAAAGAAAATGAAGATTGTATTGCCATTGCATCCAAGGAGCAAGAAAAAATTGCAGGATTTTGGATTGCAATCAAAAATTGAAAAAATGCAGAATCTTTTGATTATTGAACCTGTAGGCTACTTTGACTTTTTAAAATTGATGATGGATGCTAAACTTGTGATCACAGATTCAGGCGGAATACAGGAAGAAACAACTTTTCTTGGAATTCCCTGCATAACAACAAGAAATAATACAGAAAGACCAGTTACAATTGAATTAGGGACAAATGTCTTAGTTGGACTTGATAAAAATAAAATTATTGATGAAACATTAAAAGTTTTGTCAGGAAATGCTAAAAAAGGCATTGCGCCGCCATTATGGGATGGGAATGCAGCAGAAAGAGTTGTTAAGATTATAGTTGAAAAATTGATGATATCATGATGGAACAATTAGTAAATTCTAACGAAGGAATAAATAAATTTCTTTGGAAAAGATTATGGATAATGTTATTGCCTGTTGCGCTATTGTATTTATTTTTATTATTCTCAATTGGATTTAAAAGCGCAAATTTTACTTTATTGTCATTCATTTGCATAACAATACTATTTTTCTTGCCTGCTTATTTAACAGCATTGTTTTTTACAGCAACATTTCTATTAAGAATAGTATTGATGTTTGCTTTTGCTCCTGTTTATCTGTATTTAACCTTTTTTTTATTTGATCAGTTTTTTAGAATCACGCAGATGACAATAATTGCTGCTTATCTTGCATATATCATTGCGCTATTATTTGGAATCTTCATTGCAAAGAAAAAGATTTTTTCAGACGATGCAATATTGTTTCTCTCAGATCTTAGTCTGCGATGGAGCAAACAAAAATTGATTAAGATTTTATTTTTCCTTAGTCTTGCGCTAATATTGTGGATTGTTGTTGTTCTGCCGTATTTTACACAGGATAATCTTCATTTTATGGTATCAGCGGATATTGCAGATTATATTAAAGAAACAGGACATTATCCTTTTGTTTCCGGCATCCATAATAGTGTTTGGGTAATTTATTATCCGCCATTAGCGCCTTATATGATGTCTTTTGCAAGTCTATTTCAGTTGTTTGAGACAAGCAGTATTCTTGCGCTTTATTCATTGCTGCCATTGCTTTATTTTATTGCATTTTTATTGCTGTTGTATTTTTATTGCAAAGAGCATAAACTTGGAATAATGGTATTTTATTTTGTATTCTTTTTATTGATCTCTTCAACAGTTATTGCACGGATATTTATCTCACAAATAACAAATGATTTATTTACATTATTCTTTACAATGTTATTGATCTATTTGTTTAGCTATAAAGAACTTTTTAATACAATGGAAAATAAATTTTATCTGTTGATATTATTTATTGGATTTAGTTTTCTGGCAAGACCTTATTTGGGAATTGCTGCTGCAATGTTATTCTTAATCATTCTGTTCTTTCGTTGGAATGATTTCTGCATTTTTCTAAGAAACCGCTTTTTTGAGCTGTTTTGTATCTGTATCTTGGCTTTGTTTCTTGTTCTAAGCTGGTATGGGCATGTGTATTATGCAACAGGCAATCCTTTTTATTCAATTCCAAGCGATTTTTTTAAAGTTCGATATGATGAGAATCCTGCAATGCAGAAAGAGATTGTTTCATTGGCTGAAAAATCATTTCAATTAACATGGCAGGGAAGTTTTTCTGAGAAAATAAATGGAATATTCCTCTCAAAATTGTCTTTTGAATCATTTCAAGATTTCGTTAAATCATTTTTCATCTCAATCTCAAATATTGCTGCGAATCCTTTCAGTCTGCTTATTATATTATTATTGTCTTTGTTATTATTTGCGCCGTCTGCGCAAAGAAAGAATTATAGGCAATTATTCACAATCAATATAATCTTTTTTGCATTGATTTTATTATTGTGGTTATTTGTAGATAATTCATTGCAAAGTCCTAAGTTTTTTTATTTAGCTGCGCCAAGCATCTATTTGTTTGCAGCAGTTGGATTATTTTTATTTTTACAGAGAATTAATGCTGTAAAGATGTATCATGTGATTATTATTTGTTTGTTTGCTGTATTTTTGATTAATCTTGTTTATCTTGGATTTGGTGATCTGCAGCAGAACTTTTCTATTCTAAGAAATCCATTTGCTTCGCACGAGAAAGCTGCTGAGATTGAACTGAAAGAGATTCCTTTTTTTGCAGCTCAGATTGCATTGCAGCAAGGAGAACAAATATTGTTTTTATCAAGGGCAGAGACGACAGCAGCAGCAGCTTACTTTTTAGAGGATAACAATGGAGAGAATAATACTCAGCAGAAAGAGAGAAAATATATTTGGAATTATCTATGGTATGACTCTGAAAAAGCAGTATTGCTGCATGGAGCAAAAACAAAAGAAGCTGTTATGCAGTTTTTATCCGAGAATAATGTCAAATATATCATAACTGCAAAAGAAAGACTTGCATTGGAAACAATTGTGTATAAAGATGCAGAGCATCCTCAGTTGCTTTCTGCTCTGCTTATTGCAGAAGATAAATCATTTAAGAAAGTTGCAGAGACTTCTCAGTTGAATTATGGCGGCATTGGGAAGAATTTGGTGTTGTATGAAGTTGTTTATAATTAAAAGTTATATCTTTCTTCGCATTTCTAATTTATAATCAAAGAAACCCCATTTCTTATAAATGGAATGAGCATGTTTATTATCCGGATACATAGGAACTGCAACAAATTTAATCCCTTTTTCTTTGAACCATCCAAATGATTTATCTTTCAATTTTGAACCTACTGCTTTTTTTCTAAGTTCTTTTTTAACATACAAATCACTTATATAACCTATTTTTTTGTTCTTATAAATGGGAATTTCGTCCTTAATAAAAATCAATATATAACCAATAATCTCTTCATTCTCCAAAGCAATAAATACAGTTCCGTCAAAAGATTCAATATGGGTTCTTAAAAACTCTTCATAATTATCTTGCATTCTTTCTTCCTTAATTTCAAAATCCTTCAGTTCAGAATTCTCAGAAATTATTATCTTATTATGCTCATTCATAAATTCATACCACAGTCTAACAATTATTGGTATATCATTAATTTTTGCTTTTTTGATTATCATTATCAATAGAATTTAACTTTAGGTATTTAATATTTATGATATAACTATATGTGATGAATAATGGCTTAGATAATCTTCTTAATAAAAAAGCTATTTACTTTATTAAAATCTCTTTTGTCTTGTCTAAGATTTTCTTTGCAAGCTGCATGCGCCCATAGAAGTAATTCCTACAACTTTTGCAATATTATTGGCATTATAATCTACCTCTGGACTTTTTACAAGCTTTAGCACAATATTCATTAATTCATTCCTTCATCCTTAACAATCTATACTTTGCAGAAAACTTAATCAATTTCAGAATAAATTTTGGAGCTTCTTTTGCCAGATTTATCTTGCTTTCTCCGTGGATTCTGTCTTTGAATTGAACTGGAATCTCTATTATCTTATATCCTTTTACTTTTGTTAAGATAATCATCTCAAGCAATATTGAATTTGTGTTCTCTTTTGTTTTGATGCTTTTCCATGCGCTTTTTGTAATTGCTCTGAAATTTGCAGTAAAATCACTTATATTGACACCAGACAATACTTTATTCATCTTATTTCCAAATTTGCTGATAAACCATTTTACGTATATCTTGAATTCTTTTTTTTCATAGTTTTTATCAGTCCCATGTCTTCCGCCAAGCACTAAATCATAACCTTCATTTATCTTTTCCATAAATCTGAGAATATCTTTTATGTCAAATGATAAATCAGAATCCATTGAAATAATAATATCATTTTTTGCAGCATTGTAGCCATCTCTTAATGCAGCGCCAATGCCTTCTTTTTTCTTTCTGAGAATAACTCGCACATTTCTATATCTTTTGTTCATCTCTTCTGCTGTTTCTGCTGTTCCATCTGGAGACGAGTCATCAACTACAATAATCTCAAAATTGTATTTGTTCTTGAGAAGAAGATTCTCTAGTTCAGGAATAAGAATCTCAATATTCTTCTTTTCATTGTATGTTGGAAGAACTATTGAAAGAGATCTTAAAGGCTTCTTTGTCTTTGTTTGTTTTGTTTCTTCCATTAACTATAGGAGAATCTTTGTTGTTTTTTAAATCTTTCCGTAATAGGCAAATATGTTCCATAATCATTATAAACCAGCATTTCTTTATAGAGATAATGCAAGAAAAAAACAAGTTATCAACATCTCAGTCATTAGCCGGAGTTGTAGGTAAAGGCGCAATCTGGTTAACATTGAATCAATTTATTTTCTTATTGACGAGCTATATTACTTATGTTTACTTAGCTAGGAAATTAGGGGCTGAACTTTTTGGCGTGTATGGTGTTGTTATTTCTCTTGTTACTGTTGTGACTATGGTATTAATTACAGGAACACAACAAGTTGTGGCAAAGTTTGTAAGCGAAAATCCAAGCCATGCTGAATTCATTAAAAGAAAAGCATTAAAGCTGCAACTTTTATTTTCTGGAAGTATTACTGTAATATATTTCTTTTCCTCTTTCATTATTGCATATCTTTTACATGATAAAAATTTAATACCTTTTATTCAATTGTCAGCGTTAATTATCTTATTTCACTCATTATTCTCTGTGTTTATGGGATATTTTAATGGACTAAAATTGTTTAAACAGCAGGCATTGTATACAGCAATGTATCATATTGCTAGAATGATCTTGACTATTATATTTGTTATGTTTGGTTATAAGGTGTTTGGCGCAATAGGAGCTTTTGTGTTGTCTTCAGTGCTTTTTTTTGTGGCTTGTTTATTATTTGTTGGATTTACAAAAATAGATACAGAAAAAAATAGTAATGCTACAATACAAAATGAAAAAAGCAATATAAATAATATTCTAATACAGAAAGAGGTTGTTACTACAAAACGTTTTATCTCTTTTTCAATGCCAATTATGCTGTATATTGTTGTGATATATCTATTGATGAATATTGACTTATTCTTCTTAAAATCATTATCTGGCGCAGCTGCTGCTAATCTTTATGCTGGATATTATACTGCTGCGCAGACAATTGCAAGAATTCCTTATTTTGTTGTTGCAGCATTGCCTGTTGTGTTGTTTCCATTGGTATCAAGCAGCAGCTTTGCGAAGAATATTGAAAAAACAAGAGATTATATAAGACGAGGATTGAGATATACATTGTTATTATTGCTGCCATTGACAGCTGCGATTGCTGCGACAGCAAAAGAGCTTTTAACATTGCTTTATTCTGCAGAATATGCTGTTGGAGCAAAAGCATTGTTTATTTTAATTATTGGCATGATGTTTTTAGGATTGTTTACATTGTTTACAACATATATTTCAGGATCAGATAAACCAAGAATATCATTTTATCTCGCAAGCATTACTCTTGTCTTTGCAATCTTGTTAAATTACTTTTTAGTTCAGAAGTATAGCATGTTTGGTTCTGCAATTGCAACAACAATTGCATTGTTTTTAGGTGTGATTATCACAGCTGCATATGTTTATAGAGAATATAGAGTTTTAATTGAATTAAATTCTTTCTTACGCATTTGTTATGCAACTGTTATAATGTATATTGTTGCATATTTTGCGCATTTTACTGGTTATTTGTTGATTGCGGAATATATTATCCTAGGAATAGTTTATTTGCTTGTGTTGTATCTGAGTAAAGAGATTAATGAGGAAGATGTTGGATTGGTTAAGAGATTGATTGGGAGATGATTTTGATATATATACAAATAATATCATAATTTTAAAAATCTCCAATCTGATAAGTTATTCTCATCATAATTATATTTTTCATTATCGTTATATCTGCAACTTCCGTCTTTGAATATTATAATCCCACCAAATAATTTTTTATTGTATTTCTGATTTTGAGTTTTGATGTATTTTGCTAGTGCTTCTGCTTTTTCCTTTGCGATTTTTGCAGTTATTCCGCTTTTTGTATCAAAAATTCCAATCTGTCCATTATCTAACATAAAGATAAAATCAACATAAAAACCTCTTTCTACTCCCTTATCATCAGCATATTTGACAGCAAAATATTTCTTGTCTGACTCTCCGTTTTTGAACCACCATTTAACAGAATTTTTAGGATTTTCAAGAAGTTTAATGAAGTCTTTTTCTGGCACACTTTCAGTAGATGCAAAATAAGGTTTCATCAGGTTCTAGTCTGTTGTTTGTTAGGTCTTCAAAGTATTTGCATTCTATTGCTCTTGTTGTAGAATAGTATTTGTCAAGTTTCTCTTTGCTTTGAGTATGTAATTGTCTTGGAGCTGTCCAGATAAAAGCTATTTGTTTTCCGTCATCTCTTCTATCAACAAGTCGTTTAATAAATTCAGCAACCATTAGGGTTTTACCTGAGCCAGTTGGAGATTTGAAAACTAAAGTTTCTCTTGACTCTCTATTTAGCAATTCATTTATCTGCTCTTTCAGTTTCAAAATTGCTTTTTCTTGATAATCTTTAATTTCAATCATTCTTGAAAACCTTCCTATAAACTTTTAAAATTGTTTCTGGAATTGGGCATAAAGTTACTTTGTTTTTAATGGTTTTAAATTCTTTTGTAGGCACAGAATCATCATGCGAAAACACATAAACATGAATTTTACCGTTTATTTTCTCCGCTTCCTTTACAAATTCATCAATATACTCGTCATCAAAAATTATTCCTAAATGCAATTCATCATTTTTGAAAATCTTGAATTTCTTTGCGTCTTTTACTTTTTCAAAAGTATTTTCCTTAATGCAAAGCATTTCTGTGCAATTATCAACAAGCTTACGCTTATTTTTATCAGTTTGTTCTGCTTCAACAAAATCAGTTTTGTAATATTTGAGATTACCACCATGTTCATCTATATTTTTTTTAATTCTAGGATAACAGATATCCGTACATATTTTACGTCCATCTCCATTATTATCTTCATTATTCGTGCATATAATGAATTTTCGTTTCCCGCCATCTTCGCTATTCAATTTAAGAACAGAATGTCCAGTAGTTCCTGAACCTGCAAAGAAATCAAGAATAACTGCATTATCGTCTGCTCCGAACTTAAGGAAAAATTTAATCAATTCAGTGGGTTTAGGATTTTGAAATACATCTTTAACGGAAAATATTTCTTTTAACTCATTTGTGCCATCGGCTGTTGTTGCTAGTTCATATAATATACTTCTCTCTTTAATCTTTTTTACATCTCCTTCAGTAAAATAAATTTTTTCATAGGGAATCCATTTATCCTCTTTTTTTTGCCAATAAATAAGATTTTTATTAATCAATTCGTCCATTCTTTTTTTGCCAACTCTCCACCGTCCTAAATTTCCGTCAGGTGCATATGGAATAACGTTTTTTCCATCTGGTGATTTAATTGGAAAGTGCATTTTCTCTCTATCTTCTTTTCTTGCTGTGTTTCCCCATTTTGCAAGTTTTACAGCGGTAAATTTTCCGTCTTTATCCTCTTTATTGTATTCGGCTTCTTTAACAGGAACTATCTCATCACGCCATTTAAATTTATTAGATTTTGAATAAACTAAAATGTATTCATGTTCTCTGGCAAAATAATCATCAGCTTGACCACCGCCCTCTTTTTTTCTCCAAATTAGATTACCTATAAAGTTAGTTTCTCCAAAAACATCATCGCATAATAACTTTAATTGTGCAACCTCATTGTCATCAATAGAAATAAAAATTACTCCTGTATCTTTAAGCAGATTTTTTGCAAGAGCCAGTCTTTTAGACATAAAAGAAAGCCATTTGCTATGTCTATATCCGTCTTCTTTATCTACAAACTTATCATTATACTTAAAATCCTTATTTCCTGTATTATAAGGTGGATCTATGTAGATTACATCCACAGAATTTTTATGCGTAAAATTAAGAACAGTAAGGGAATGGTAATTATCTCCCTCAATCAATAGATTAACTGGCTTGTCTTTATCTGTGTTAATCTCTTTATCTTTTACTTCTGCCAAAACTGGAAACTTATCTTTACTTTCAAGACTAAATTCCTCTTTGGTCTTTTCGCCCTCCCAATTAATGAATAGGTCAAAATCCTCTTTAGTTTTCTCTCGTTCCCAAACTAATCCATAAGTCTTTTGCTTCTTTAAAGCCAAGATCTCTCTTATAAGTTCCTCTTTTGACCATTCAATGTAATTTCTTTTTCCGTTAGCCATCTAATTGTTCCCCTTTATTATCAATATAATTCATGATGTTTATTAATGTTTTTCTTTCTAAACTATCTTCATTTTTATTCATGAAGCAGATATCTGTTTCAAATTGTTTTCTTTTTCAAATCAACAATTCATTTTTTGATTCTTTCCAACAATTCCTTATCTTCATCAATATACAATCGATGCCATAATTCAAGCGTTAATAAACACCATATCTCCTGCTTTCTGTTTTTTAATCCTGAAGAATTTTGATCTAGAATTTTTCTAATGTATCTTTTATTAAAATATCCTCTGTTAATTGTTCTGTCTTCTAAGAGAATCTTGTAGATATAATTTTTTAAACTTCCCCTAAACCATTTATCCAATGGCACTGGAAAACCTTGCTTTTTGTGATCTAATACTTTCTGCGGCAGTTCTTTTTCCATAGCTTTTCTGATGATATATTTTGGCGTCATATCTTTCATCTTCAATTTGATTGGAATGCCTGCTGCAAATTCTACAATCGTATGGTCAATAATTGGAACTCTGCCTTCCAGCGAATTTGCCATATCCATCTTGTCTTCAAGCAATAAAAGCATTGGTAAGTATGTTTTTACATCTAGATACATAAATAAATCAAACTTGTTTCTTGCTGTTGATTTCTTTGTCAGAAAATCAATGTATTCATAACAGTTATAATTATTTATTTGGTCATAGAAATCTTTTGCAAACAATTGTTTCTTTTGTTTATTATTGAAAAAACTAATTTTTGCAGTTTTCTGCATGCCTTCATTCCATAATGTATAACCATAATAGCCTAGGAATCTTTTAAAACCAACAATGTTTATTGACTTGAAAATATGTTTTATTATTTTGAATGGATTTGATTTTAATAAAAATAATTCTTTTATCTCTTTGTTGATGTATAATGGCATATTATAGGGATAACCGCAGAATATCTCGTCTCCGCCATGGCCTGTGAGAACAACCTTGACAGTTTTAGCAGCATCTTTTGCAACGAAGAAAATAGGAAATGCTCCGCTTGGTGTTCTTGGTTCATCTAAATGCCAAACTATTTTTGTCAATATGTTCTCTAAATCATCTTCTCGAGGAAAGATCTCATGATAAATTGTATTGTTCTTCTCAGCAACTGTTTTGGCAAATTCTCTTTCGTCAAATCTGCCTCCTTCTTGTTTGAATGCGCCAGTAAATGTGTTTAATTTTTCATTGTTTCTTGCTTTCCATCGGCTAGCAAGTGTTGTGATTGCGCTTGAGTCAATGCCTCCGGAAAGATAACAGCCAAGAGGAACATCGCTCATAAGCTGCATATTTACTGATTTGTCAAGCAATTGTTTGAATTCAATTACATATTCCTGCTCTGTTTTATTTCTGCTGTAATTAAATTGAAGATCCCAATATTCTCTGATTAAAACAGTGTTATTCTCAACGACAATATAATGTCCAGGCAATAATAATTTAATCTCTTCAATAAATGTTTTGCTGCCAAATACATTTTGGATTGTCATATAATCAACAATCGCTTTTTTGTTAACAATTCTTGGGATTGTCTTGTCCTCAAGAATTGCTTTCATTTCGCTAGCAAAAAGAAATCTGTTCTTGTCTGCATAATAATATAATGGTTTTATTCCTAATCTATCGCGCGCTATGAATAATTTATTTTTCTTTTTGTCCAGGATTGCAAATGCGAACATTCCATTGAAAAATGCTACGCATTTTTCAGCATATTCTAAATACATATGAAGAACAACTTCAGTATCTGTCTTAGTGTAGAATTTGTGGCCTTTTTCTATCAGATTTTCTTTGAGATGTTTGTAATTGTATATTTCTCCATTAAATGTTATCCAATAATTGTTGTCTTTAGTGTGTAGAATTGGCTGCGATTGTTCTTTTGTGTCAATAATTGTCAATCGTCGATAACCCAAACCAATGTTATTTGTGATATATGTTCCTTGATTATCTGGGCCGCGATGTTTAATGATTCCAGTCATCTTTTCTAAGAGAGTTTTATCTACTTTTTTCTTGTTAAAATTGCAGATGCCTGTAATGCCGCACATGGATTGTTAAAGAATAAGGAGTGTTTATATTGTTTATGCAAATACTAATATTTAAATATGCAAGTTATCTTCCTATTTTCCTATGAGACTTGAAGATTTATTTAATTTTGTTCGAAGCGCAGAATATTCTGTTCAAGGTTTTTCATTTTATGTTGTGCCTCGCGCAGGTCTTTTAAATCTTCAAAAGGCTGAGCCAGCGTATGCAGGGCTATTTTCTCTTCCAATTAGAAGCAGTCCTGAATCAATATTGCGCGCTATTAAAGCTGAAAGAGCGCATCTTCGCGTGCGAGAAACAGCTGCTGGATTTCCAGTTTTATTGCCTTATTCTAATGCAAATAATAAGTTAATGCAATTTGATTTTATTTCTATAAGACATGGAGCTGATATTCCTGATATCCTTTATGGTTACACTAATATAGGCTCAAAAGAATTTAGAGATATAAAATATCTCGAAGATAATCTCTTTGAACGTGATATTTGTCCGCAAGCAAATGATGTTGATCTGCTAAATGGTTTCATATTAAAACCTTCTCGCGGTTGGTTGGGGATGTCTGGAGACGATATAGAGAATTTGCGATATTCTGAAACTGCGCAGAGATCAATTAATAGCAGTTCAGCTGATGCCACTATTACTTTTAGAATATTAACTGAACTTAATTATCGTTCTCAAATAACAGCATTCAAGCTTGAATATTGGGTGCATCGAAAATCTGCTTCTGTAACTGCTGTTCCTAGATTTGCGCTGTTAGAAGATTGTGAATTGCAAAATTCTTCTCTTTCTTTACCTCATGCTGAGTTCTATGTTGTTCCATCCTCGCCTGGCTATTATCATTTTGGCGGATATGTTTCAGAAGCAGGTTATCATAATTTTTATAGCAGAAATAATATTTCAATAATAGATTTTGCAGGAAGACTGCCTTCAAAAGATAAAACTATTAACATGGAGAAAACATTTGATTATCTTTTTGATATAATTTCAGGAAGAATGGGATTCAATCCGGCAAGATTTGCGGATTTGAGTTATATTGTGCGAAGATGATACAATGTTTTTAGGAAATTATATATTTCTTACAACAGCAACATATATCCAAGCTTGGTTCCAGCGGAAAAAGACTGAATTGTTCACTTTGCCATTCTCAAAGTATTTGTAATAGAACTCGTCTTTTCCATTGCTCATCTTCTCTATTGCAAACTGCAAAATCTGTTTTGCAAACTCTTTTTCTCCTGCAATCTGCATTGTAATGATTGCTTGCGCCACATCGTGACAGTCAATTGGGTATGTTTGTTCAGCTGACCATTTTGGAAGATAGCCATCAAATAGATTATTTTTATAAAAAGCAAGTCCTTTGTCAATTGCAGTTTTAATAATATCTTTTTCTAGGTTATTGGATTTGCTTTTTATTAATACTTGGCGCGCAATGATTAGCGCTTCAATTATATAACCTGTGTGTCGATTGTCAATCTTATTCTCTTTAGTTGGTTCTGCATCAACAATGTATTTCCAGCTGCCATTTTTTTCTTGATGGTTTAAAGTAAATAAAACTGCTTTTTTTCCAATATCCATTAATTCTTTATTCTTGAAATAAGTTCCATACTTTATTAGAAAAGCTGCTGCTATTGCATTGCCAGAGATTGCTTTGTGTTTGTCAATGCGTGAATAGTAAAAGCAAATGCCATCTTTGCCTTCATAATATTGATTATCAAACAAAAGAAACTTGATTGCGCTTTCGATGATTTTTTTTATCTCTTTCTGCATCTTGATTATTTCTTTTGTTTTTTTATTCTCTCTTGTTTCTTTTTCGTTATCAAGCAATTGGCAGTAATCAAGCAATGCATGCAGAATTGGGGCAGTTACACATGTTAATGCAGTATTTGCAGGATACCTTGGAGCTTGTCCCCAGATAAAAGGCCAGCCCCAGCAAAAATTTTGAAAATCAATTGATTTTGTCTGTTTTAAGAGAGAAATAAGGAGATTGTTTTCTTGTATTATATCTGCTTTTATCTGTTTGTCGCTTGTTTTTTTGTAGAGCAGACAATTGCCAGCAATAATCAAGCCAAGAGCTTTTGGATAGTAAATCTTTGGCAGATTTGAAAATGCTTTATTTGGGATCAATACGTGGAATGGTTTCAATGTTTTTCTGATTACTGACAAAAAAGGGATATTTCTGCTAAACAGTTTTTCATCTAACTGAAATGGATCAATGCCTTTGTATTCATTTGTCTTGAACCATTGACGAAGATCTTCTGCTAATTGAAGATAGTTGTTTTGCATTTTTATCTTAAGACCTCCCAATATCCACCTTTATCAGAGCCTATTCTTTTGATTTTCCCTTCTTTTGCTAATTTTCTTAGATGATACTTAATTCCATAAGGAGTAATTCCAATTATTTTTGCAAGATTATTTCTTGTAATGCTTGGATCTTGCGCAATGAGTTCTACTATCTTCTGGGTAGTTTTCTGGTCATTCTTCTCATCAGTTTCTTTTTGTAAGGAAATGTTTCTCATAAACACAGTTGAGAATCCATATTTTAGCACAACAAATTTGATAGGAATAAACTCAGCAGTTGTTTTCTTTAACTCTAGGTTTTCTGATTCTTCAAATTTCATTTCCTCTATTGCAGTATTTATTACCTATAAAAATCCTTCGAATCACTTCAGCATCTCTTTAAGCAATTCATACGCTTCTTTGCAGATAGCTGGATTATTTATGAGAAAATGATTGCACTTTACTATCTTATTTTCTTTTGCTCCTTGCAATGGAACTGATTCTAAGAGAACAAGTGAATCTCCTTTCTCATCTATTTTCCCTGCAATTGTGTAATAGTCTATCCCGGGTATTGTTTCGTCTTTGTTGAGCTGTTTCATCAGATTGTGATTCTCTGATAATTGGATAAAATCAATTGCGAATCTTGACTCGCCTTCGTCAATGAGATAATCGCTGATCTTACCAATATTGTAAAGTTTGCCATGATTCGGAGGAGTAAGCATTATGAATTTTCTGATGCTCGCATTATCATAATTCTGGATGTAATATCTTGTAATGATCCCGCCCATTGAATGTGTGACGATATCAACTTTTTCTGCTCCAGTGCAATATTTGATCTTGTCAATCATCTTTTTGATGCTTTTTGCATATTGCTCAATCTCTAAAGAGTTTTCTAAAGAATAATAGCTTGCTCGCAAAACTATTGGATTCTCGCTATATTGCAATTGCGCGCAGGTTGTCTCAGGGATAAGAATTCCTTTATCACTATAATTTAAGTCATATGCAATTGCATCCTGCATATTCTTAAAAGAGAACTCTGCTACTCTTTTGCTATATGTTGGATTAAAACCATGCAATAACAATAAAGGATATTTTCCAGAAGGCGCTTTTCCAACAAAGTTCTCAACATTTTTAGCAATTATCTTGCTTTTTATCTTTGTTATTGCGTACTCTGATTCTAGTATTGCAATAAGAACTAATATGATGATGAATGCAATAATCCATCGTTTTGTTTGTTTTTGCATAATCAATTCTTCTCCTTGATATTCTTGCTTATTTCTTTCTTAAGAACATTGATGTATATATTAAATTGTAATTCTACTTCTTTCCAATCTTCATATCTTATTGGTGTTCCATAATAATTGATTCCATTTCTTTTTGTTCTTACTTTTTCAAAGAATTCCCAGTTCAATTCAAGTTCTGGATGCTTTTCGCAAAGATAAGCAAATAAGCATTGATGATTATCTGACTTTATGTTTTCAAACGAGAGAAAAGCTTCAGTAAGCTCATGCAGAGCATCATAATATAACTTGTATATACTATTCCATTGTGAACTTTTCTTATCTATCTTCTCACTTAACATCTTTGCAGAACTAACATCGCTTTCAGATATTGTTATTATAGATCTAATCTTTTCTAGATTAATCTCTTCTCTGATTATATAATATCCTTCTATCTTGCATTTTGAAAATGCTTCTTCTTTTGTAAGGTATTTAGGCATCTTTCTTTACATTAATAAAGTCAATATCACCTTTAATAAGGTTTCCTTTTATTATGTTTTTCAGCAGCCCATCATCATATTTGTTTATATCATTTTTATTTTCACAGATAAATAACTGGATATCTCTCTTCAATCTTAATTCAAATTCTGCAATATGCAATTCTTTAGGATCCCCATAGACAAAAAGATCTATATCACTTTTTTTGTACCAATCTGTTCTTGCAAAGCTGCCAAAAATAATAATTGTCTTTATTTTTTGTAATGAATAAAGATGTTCCAGCAGACCTGATTCATATAACTGCTCATAAGCAAATAATTTCTTTCTGCTTTTGTAAAAATGCGAGTCATAATCTGCAATATAATAAGGCATTTTTCCTTTTTCTTTTATCTTTATGATCAATCTATTCTCTATAAATCTCTTTAACCATTGGTCTACTTTGCCTCTTGTAACAGTTGATTCTTTAACAATATCCTCAAAATGCCATTGTTTTGTCGGATAATTGAAAAATAGGTTCAATAATATCAGTTCTTTACTTTCCATAATAGTGTCTATAATGGGTACTAATTTATAAAGATTATTATTTGAACAAAGGATATGCTGGAATTACAGATTACTAGAATTATCTCACCAATTCTTTCAATAACTTCTTTGTCATCACTGGATAATCTCGCAATCGCGTATGTTTCAGTTTTGTTGCAATTAATTTTATGTTTCCAGAAGATAAGATTCTTTTTATGTAAACGCCATAAATTTGTTCTAATCCTTCAACTGTTGCTTTTTCTGTTTCTTCTGGTAATTTCATTACTGTTCTTGGTTTTAATTTTGCTAATGTTACATACTGAGACCAATCTTTTGTTTTTAACAAACCTTCTTTATCACAAGTATCATATAATTCTGTGCCAGGATAAGGTTGAACAACAGTGATGCAAGATTCTTCTTTAATCAATGAACGCGCTAAATCAACTGTTTTCTGGATTGATTCTTTTGTTTCAAACGGAAAACCTACGAGAAAATTAACTCGAGGATTGATGCCTACTTTTTTTGTTAATTCTACTTTTTCTATGCCTTGTTTGACATTTGTTGCTTTTTTGAGTTTTTTCAGAATTTCATCGTCTCCGGATTCAATACCATAATCAACCCAACGACAACCAGCATCATGCATTTTTTGGAGAAGTTCCTCGTCAACAACATTGACTCTGCCGTAACAGCCCCAAGTGATATTGAGTTTTGCATCAATCATTGCTTGACATAATTTCATCACTGCGTCTTTGCTGATTGTCAATGTTGGATCCATTATTCCAAAATTTTTTATTCCGTATTTTTCTTGCAGTGCTTTTATTTCAGTAATTACGTTTTCTGGACTTCTTGTACGATGTTTGTAACCGTATAAAACGTGAGGAGCGCAAAAAATACATTGAAATGGACAGCCTCTGCCAAAAATAATTTGACCTTCTGGAGGAGAAATTGGTCTGCTCTGGTATTTTTTCATTGGTAGAAGTTCTCGATTAGGAATTGGAAGAATATCTAAGTTAGCAATCATTTGTCTTGGGATTGTTTTAATAAATTCTCCGTCTTTTTTGAATGCTAAACTTTGTATCTTTTGGAGTTCTTCATTATTTGTGTCAAAACCTTTTTCTGAGATCAAAGCTTTTTGCGCAACTTCTAGTAATGTTAATTCAGGTTCTGCCATGATAACTAAGTCTAAACCTTCAATTTCCTGCAATGTCTGCTCAGGCAATGCAGTTGCGTGAAAACCATAAACAAATGTTGGAATATTTAATTGAAGCTTAACTGCGTTAATCGCATCTCTTACATCATTCATCATTGCTGTTGCAGAAGTGAACATATCTAATGATGTTGTAAATCCAACCATGTCAACTTTTTCGTTTTTCAAACGTTCAATAATATCATTAATTGTGAGATCTTCAATAACAGCATCAATCAGAATAACTTCTATTTTATTTTCTGTGAGATAAGTTCCAAGATATGCCATGTCTAAGGGATAATATTCTCTAACGTAATGTTTAATCTGCGAGTCCTTGATTGGCGCTTTCATGATTGCTATTTTCATAAAAAATCTCCTATAAAAAACTTCGCTTCGCTCGTTTTTTATATACTTTTATACGCTTTTGTCAAATTATCAACTTGTTTCTCCCAATTGTATTTTTCTTCTACAATTTTTCTGCCATTTCTTCCCATCGATTTGGTTAATTCTGAATTTTTTATAAAGTTATCTATTTTCTCTGCAATATCTTTTGGATTGCTTGGGTCAACTACAAAACCGCAATTTCCTTCTTTGACAACTTTTTCCATCTCAGGAAGATTGCTGACTAATAATGGAACATTTCCTGCAAGATATTCAAATATCTTATTTGGATTTCCAAATTTGTTGTTGAATGACGGCAAAAGTAAGTTGACACCAATATCACTTGCAAGGATATAATTTGGAATATCATCATAAGGAACATGACCAAGAATATAAACATCATCTGCATTGCTTTGTTTTGCAATTTGTTTTAATTCTTCTATATATGGACCCTCGCCAACAATAAGAATAATGCAATCAGTTTTCATGTACTTTTTTGCTTCAATCAGATATTGCAAGCCGCGAATCTTTTTTACAATACCTTCATATAATATAATTGGTTTGTCTTTTTTGATGTTGTATTTTTCTAGCAATTGTTTTGCTTTATTCTTGTTAGCTAATGCATCAAACCATGCAAGATCAATGCAGTTTGAAACAATGAAAATTGGTTTTTTGTATTTCTGCAGCTGTTCTGCAATTGCATCATTTGTTGTGACAATTGCAGTCACAGGCAATGTTAATATTCTTTCTGCAATGATTCCGAAGTAATACAACAATTTTGATGAATCTCTTAAAACACTTGGATAATGCTCGTGAGAATCATAGATTAATGGCTTCCATTTGAAGATCTTGATCATTGCAGCTATATGAAGCGTGTTTAAATCATGAGCATGCAAAATATCGAATTTCTTTTTTATCCCTTGCGCAATTGCATTGCAGGTGTAAAAAAATATGTAAAGGGATAAGAAAAAAAGTTGTAAAAGCTTTGGCATTTTGTCATAAATATCTGGTAATTGCGGACCAAGATGTTTGACAGAAAATTCTTTGTAATCTTCTTTTGCATAATTGCCTTTGTACTTCCATGCATGGATTGTGACAGCATAACCACGTTTTCCTAAGCTTTTTGCTTCTTTTAATACTCTAGGGTCAGGATTAAAGTCTTTCAAGAGTAACATAAGGATTGATTTTTGCGGCATTAAGTGGAATACATTGATTTTGTTTAAAAATGTTTTTAGTATTTAAACTCTGATCTTCTAAAAGGTATCTCCATAAGTAATTAAGAATAGTTCAATCTATTAAAATTTTCTCAATGTTTTAAATTGTTTTTCTGATGTTTGTTCTTGATTTCTTATCTTCCTCACCTAACTAAATATAACTTTCCTGATGAGACTTTACCTAAGTTTGTGGGTAAAATAATTTAATACCAATTATGTCTAGAAATTCTTCAGGATAATTGAAACCTTTTTATTAATTATTATTATTTCTAGAAATATCTCTGAATTATTAAAAAGATCTTCAACATAATCGTAATCTTTTCATCTTTTATTGGAACGAGTTTATTAACGACTAAATGATATTTTCCTCATGAGAATGTATAATGTTGATACCTCTATCTTACTAGATTGCTTTGAGAAAAGAGGAGAAAATGGTGAATATAGTCTGAAATTTCTTGAATTTATAATATCTACAGATTCTTTGATTATTTATTCTGATCTGCATATTAGGGAGCTAAAGAATACAGGATATACTTATGACCAAATTATTGTACTTCTATCTCCTTTTAAAAAATCTATAAAAAAGATTCATATTTATAGCTTTCAACTAAGTGAAGCAAAACTTATTGCTCGGCAAAGAGATATTCCTAAGAATGATGCACTCCATGCTGTACTTGCCAGAGATAATAATGCTATTATGATTTCAAGAGATAAACATTTTCAACAAATAAAAGATATTGTTGAAACAAGATTACCTGAAGATTTTACCTAAATATTTCTTCTAATTCTTCAAATGCTTTGTCTTTTGCATCATCTAATTCTTTCCTAGAAGTTTTTCTTTTTGAAGAACCATAGATGTTCCTTAGTTTTATTAAAGCATATTCTTTTTCAAGCTGTTTTATTCTTTCCCTCATTGCTTCTCTGATGAATTCAGTTTTAGTGGTGTATCTATGCTTTCTCATAATATTTTGCAATTCTTCTGCAAATTCTTTTTCTAGTTTTAAACTAATAGTTTCCATAGTAATATTAAATATTACATAGTAATATATAAATTTTGTTATTGTTGCTAATGATTTTTTTTTCCACAACATATTTAAATCCACACTTTTCTAAAAAGTCTTGTTTGCAGATTAGGGTGGTAATATTATGGTGTTAAGTTTGGTAAAACAATTTTTTGAATCAATTGGAAGAGCATTGCGTAATCATGAATTTATGGTATTATTCTTTCTGGTTATTATAACACTTACAACAGGTACAATATTCTATCATCGTGTTGAAGACTGGCGATATTTGGATTCTCTGTATTATTGCGTCATTACATTGATGACAGTCGGTTATGGTGATTTTACTCCTAAGACAGATGCAGGTAAAATATTTACTATTATCTTTCTCTTAGTTGGCGCTGGAATCATTTTGGGATTTGTTAATGTTATTGCTGAACATGCGCGAAACAGCAATAGAATAAATAATATTGTCAGAAAAAAAGAAGAATTGTTTGATGCGTTAGGGCAGAAAAAAGCTGAAATAAGAAAAATTAATAGAAAATTCAATAAAAAATTGTTGTCTGGCAATTTTTTAGAACAATTGGATAAAAAAGCTGAAAAACATAGGCAAGATCTTGTTGGAAAAAGAGAATAGGAAGATTAAGGATTAATTCTGCAAACTTCTTTTTAGACAATTCTTATTCTTTCAAAGCTTCTTTCAATTTTTCACAAACATAATGTATTTGTTCTTCAGTCATCTCGGGAAACATAGGCAATGAAATAATTTGTTTTGCATATTGTTCTGAAATAGGAAATGCACCTTTAATAATATTTAGATGTTTGTATGCTTTTTGTTCGTGCAATGGAATTGGATAATGTATTTGTGTTGCAATTCCTTGTTTCTTTAGAGCTTCCATGATTTTTTCTCTATTTTTATCTAAAATGCGGATAACATAAAGATGATATATATGTTTATTAAAAGAAGATTCAATAGGAGTAACAATTTCTTTAACATCTGCTAATAATTCATTGTATAAAACAGCGTTTTTTCTTCTCATATTATTCCAACTGCAAAGATATTTTAGTTTAATACTTAGAATTGCTGCTTGAAGAGCGTCAATTCTTTCATTGTAACCTTCTAACGAATGTTCATATTTCTCGCCAGGCAATCGTCCATGGTTTCTATAAGCATTTACTAATTCTGCAATTTTCTCATTGTTTGTAACAACTGCGCCTGCGTCACCATATGCGCCTAGATTCTTTCCAGGATAAAATGAAAAGCAGGCAATGTCACCAACAGGAACTCTTTTTCCATGATGTTCGGCGCCATGCGCTTGCGCAGCATCCTCGATAATCAAAAGATTATGTTTGTTGGCAATCTCTCTAATTGCTTTTACATCAGCGCATTGGCCATATAAATGGACTGGAAGAATTGCTTTTGTTTTTGATGTTATTGCTTTTTCTATTTGTTTAACATCTATTGTATAAGTTACGGGATCACAATCAACAAATTTAATTGTTGCGCCAACTTGAGAAATTGCTTCTGTTGTTGCAATGAATGTGTTTGCTACTGTAATTACTTCATCGCCTTGTTTAATTCCAGCTGCTTTTAATGCTAAATGCAATGCAGATGTGCCTGAACTTACACCAGAACAGAATTTTGCGTTGCAAAATTGCGCAAATTCTTTTTCAAATTTTTCTACATTCTGCCCCATGATAAAATCTGCATTGCTAACTACTTCGCTTATTTTAGCGTCAATCTCATCTTTTATCCGGCTGTATTGCGCCTTTAAATCTACAAATGGAATATTCATAAAAAATTCCTCCCTTCGGTCGTAATTTTTTAGTTAGGAGTTTGTAGTTATTAGTGACTACTAGTAATTTTTTACTCAAAACTCCCTAACTCTTTATCTTAGCTCAAGATCTGTTCTTACTTTTGCAGATTCAATCGCTAGTTCGCAGATTTTTGTAGTATAATATTCTTCTTCTCCAATGTTAATTATTTTTCTTATCTCATCTTTAATCTCTTGATTCTGTTCTTTATAATTCTTAACACAATCAATAAAATGATTTAGCTGCGCTTTTAATGGCTCATTTTTTCTGATTTCAATATTTTTCTCTTTTTCGTTTATTATTTGCTGTTCTGTAATTTCTAATGGATATCTTATAATGATCTGTTCAAGAAAATCAATGTAAAGCTTTTCTTTAGCAGCAATTACCCACATATCTCTTTTCTTTAAAGGATGGCAGCAGCTTACTTCTAAATCTGCATAAAAATTTCCGTAATCTAACAGAATATTTGCGCAGTCTTCTTGATGATTGCTTAGGAATGTTGTTTTTTTGCAATAGACTCGTTTTGCTCGTTCTTCTAATGCAAAATTTAAGATGTCAATTAAGTGGATGCCTAAATTAAAAATAACTCCCGAATCTTTTCTTGGAGGTTTGCTTGAATGAATATATCTTGCAGTAATGTATTGTATCTTTCCAAGTTCTCCTGATTTAAGCAATCTTTTTAATTCAATCACTGCTGGGTTAAATCTGAATAAGTAGCCAACAGAAAGAACAAGCTTTTTTTCTTTTGCAATCTGCGCAAGTTCTTTAGCTTGTTTTGAATCTAAGGTGATTGGTTTCTCAACAAGCACATGTTTATTATTATTCAAACATTCTTTTACAATTCCATAATGCAAATCAGTAGGAACAACAACAGAAACTGCATCAATTTCATTAAACATCTGCTTGTAATCTTTAAAATATTTTATATTATGTTCGTCAGCAATACTTTTCTTGCTTTCATCAACATCAGCTAATCCAACTAATTCACAGAGTTTCTCCTGTTCTAACTGCTTGTATATTCTGAGATGATTTATGCCCCATTTTCCAGTGCCGATGACGCCTATCTTGATCATAAAGGTTGAGAGTTTAGGTTAATTTATATAATTATTGTTATTTTTTTGTAGTTTTCCACAGTACGGATTACAGAGCTTAGTATTTATATTGTGAGCGAAGCGAACAAATAAATACTATACATTTTTAAATAGTTCTTTATTCTCTTTGCTTACAATTTACTAAGGTGAACTTATGACAGATTATTGGACATTATTACTTTTTTTTGCATATAGTTTTGGATTTGGGTACACAATACTTGACTTACTAAAACTTAAAGAGGATGAACATTTTTTAACTAAAAATATTGTGCGTATTGGTATCGGATTATCTATTATTCCAATTCTTGGTGTTTTTCTTAATCTATTGTATATACCTTTGTCATGGATTGTGTTTTTGTTATTAAGCATAGCTTATCCTGTCATAAAATTGTTTTTATATCTGCAGAAACATGATTATAACCCGCCAAAACCTGAAATTCATTTTAATTTTCTGAAGATTAGCAAAAAGACTTTATTTATTCTTGCTATTGTTCTTTTAACACTTGTTCAGTTCTATATAATGCATAAAGGAGCTTTTGGCTATTCCTGGCTTGAAGATGGCGATCCTTGGCATCATGCTGTTACAACAAAATATTTTACAGAGCAGTTATCAACATCAAGACCTGCTGAGATAGGTCAATTTGTCAATTATGTTGAGCCGTATCCTCCAGGGTATGATTTATTGATGTCAATATTGTACCAAACTTCTCATCAAATGATGTGGACTTTAAAATATTTTAACGTGCTTTTACTTGCGTTAGCTGTATTATTCTTTGGAATTATGGCGCATGAGTTTACAAAATCTTATGCAAAATCATTATTTGCTGCTTTTTTATTAGTTGCAATTCCTTCATTTCTTGGGCATTTTATCTGGTCAGAGACATTGGCCATTGCAGCATTTTTCCCAGCATTTTATTGCATAATCAAATTGGCTGATGCAGATGAACAGAATTCTTTCACCAATAAATATCATCATTATCTAAATAAGGTCTGGATAACCAATAAATGGATGATTCCAGCAATATTAATTACAGCTTCTATTATGGTAACACAACCAATTGCAGCATATGCATTTGGCGTCTTTATTATGATTTATTGGTTTGTTGAATCATTATACAGCAAAAAATTTGTTAAAACTATTTTTATGATTGCAGTGCTTGGATTATTGCTTTCAGTTGTCTTATACTGGGCTCCTGTAAAAGTAAAGTTTGACATTTTTGGTTCCAGCGAGAAAACGCAGATAACTTCAAAATTTACAGAATTAAAATGGAAGATTCCAGGATCTGCTGATAAAATATATACGTTCAATGATTTTTTTATAACTCAACCTTATAATATGATCAACCAGCCAATAGGTGTTGGCATCTTTATTAGCATACTATTTTTTATTTTTATTGCATCACTTTTATTTACATTTAAAACATCGTTTGCAAAAGAAAATAAATGGCTTTTAATTGTGCTTTTATGGTTTTTATTTGGATTAATCGCAGTAAATGGCAGGCGATTGCCTGCGTACATATTGCCATTTAGAATGTGGCCATTTATGGTTATAGGATTAGTTTTTTTAGCAACAGAAGGATTATGGTTCTTGTTAAATATATTTCAACGATATCAATTGGTTCGTGTAATTATCTTTACTATGTTTTTAGTTGGAATTATTCTTACTTCAGGATATCATAAGTATACTGTAAATACTGCAATATGGCCGTTTAATAACTTTTTTATGTCATTTGATGAAGCAAATGCATATACATGGCTGTATACTTTGCCTGCGGATACAACAGTGTTTGAGTTTTGCTCGCCAAATGCAGACACCCGTGTCATAGCTTATGATAAATTAGCATTTTCCTGGGATAAAGATGTGTTAGAGTTTCGTAAAAAAGAAAGAATTATGAATCATACAAATTCAGAGTTGTATTCATTTCTTAAACAGAAAAAGTTTGATTATTTCATCATAGATGGCTATTGTATTTTTCATCAAGGTATTAATGAAACAAATAATAAATTGCAAGAGATTGGCAATGATCAAGCTAAGTTTCAATTAGTGTATAAATCAGATAAAGTTGGAGTTCCATTTGTGTTTAAAGTTATATAAAATTGCGAATTTCATTCAGCAATTTTAAGAGAACTTTGCAAGTATTTTACAAAGTTCTCTTCATTTTTTCTCTTCTTTTTCTAAAGCTAATTTTCTGACAATCTCTTCCAGTTTTCTTGTGTTTTTCCTGTTTACATTATAGAGGTAGAAAATAACTATTGAGAAAAATGCAAACAAACTTATGTTGATAAAATCAAGTGTTCTTTTAATGCTTAATTGTTCCATTATACCATATAAAAAACTTGGGTATAATGTCATGAACATGAAAAACAACCAAACTACAATCCACATAATTAAATCAGTTTTGTTAAAATCTTTTCTCTTGAAAAATAAAACTGTTAAGTAAATCATAACTATTCCAAATGCCAATCCCATAAATTGCAGCCATAGTAACATTTGTTCATCACCAATATTAGTCTTTACAATTTCACTTTATTCAATCGCACTAATTTAAACTAATCTACACACTTCTTGAAATCTTCCACCATATCATTTTTGCAACAATCTTGATGCCGTCAAAAACTGTTGTTCCTTTGTATTTATCGTGGTAGATTGTTTGAATTGGAATTTCTTTATATTTAAGTTTATTCTTTCCAGCGCGCGCAATCATCTCAGATTCCATGCTGTAATCAAAAGATTGCCAGCGTATTTTTTGATAAGCTTCTTTTGTGAAACATCTGTAACCAGATTGTGAATCTTGCACTTGTATGTTGTAAAGCGCTGAAAACATCTTGTTTATGAAAAGATTTCCAAACTTTAAAATAAATGGCATTTCATTGCTCAATTTGCGGTAACCAAATACTATATCTGCATTGTTTTCGGTTAATGTATTTAGGAAATTTGGAATCTCTTTTGGTTCGTGCTGCAAATCAGCGTCCATTGCAATAATTATAGTTGCGCTGTTTTTTATTGCATAATCACAACCAGTTTTTAATGCAGCGCCTTTGCCAAGATTTATAATATGTTTGATAACAGATACATTTTGTTGTTCTGCGATTTCTGCGGTATTATCAGAGCTTCCATCATCAACTACAAGTATGTTGCTGAAATATTCAGCATATTTTTTTGTTTCTTCAATTACTTTGTCAATATGTTTTTCTTCATTTTTTGCAGGAATGATTATCCATACATTATTTTGTTGTTCCATTTTTTCATTGTTTAATCGGACTAAATACTTTAATTTGGTTTGTGCAGTTCCAGTCTACTTTCCATGTAAATACTTCTCCACCTGAAACTTGTTTTATATAGTCAAAACTATTAAAGCAAGATAATTCATGGCCTGAGTAAAAAAACATTCTATTGAACATACTGTCAACTAAATCAGGATGCATCAGCAGACTATAGAAACTATTTTGTTTTGGGATAAATGAAACTCCAATGCCTTCTCCATTGTTTGCAATAAGTAAATCTGTCTCGTAGTTCTTTACAACAAAATGACCATCTGTGTTAATATATGATGCTTTCTTGGGATGTAATTTCTTTCCACCTTGCATTGTGTAAACTTCCTGATTTGTGGTATTTACAACAAATCCATTGCTGCAAAGTAAAACTGTAGAATCTGCTGCTAAATTACATGGTGTAAAGCCACTATAAAAACTAGGCCATGGCGCAATCCATGAATTAGCCTGTGTTCCAGAACCAAATGGTTTTATTTCCATATATATCTTGTTTGCTTCATCTTGAGCAAGTCCTAAGTCTTCAGTCATAAATTTCATTGCTTCATCT
Source organism: Candidatus Woesearchaeota archaeon (assembly GCA_016219865.1). Classification (GTDB taxonomy): domain Archaea; phylum Nanobdellota; class Nanobdellia; order Woesearchaeales; family DSVV01; genus JACRKF01. The sequence continues at coordinate 32,000 of JACRKF010000043.1, forward strand.
TTCTTGTTGCCATTTGCAAGATTGATTAATTTAGATTTAGTAAAATTCCATTTTCCAAAATGCGCCCATACGCCTGCTTTTCCAACCATATCTTCGCTTGTGATAAAGAAGTCTTCAGGCAGTTCTTTATTCTCACAGAATGCAAACATTGTAACATTTTTCATTACTTCCTCTGGAATTTTGTATTTTTTCATTTCTTCTCTTGCTTTCTCAGGATCTTCCATAATTATCTTGTCAATTATTTTCTTTGTTGTATATTCATCTTTTAGATAATTATTAAGATCATCAAATGCGAAGTTGCCTCCGCAATCAAGCATTCTTAGGATTGCAGCTGCTTCTTTTTCATTATTAGTCAATAATACTTTCCCAAGCCAATGCGCTTGAGGACGATTTTGATTTCCTCCATCTAAAGTTACAGCGCGTTCTGCAATTGCTTTAAACCAGTGGCCAAAATCCCACCATGAATTAATAATTGCATTTTCTTTTGAATTTGCTTTTATCTTTAATAATGAATTATACCATTGATCATTCATATCAACAAAGCCTGAGTATCGCACAACATTATAAGATTCTTTTACAGGTTTTAAAATGATTAATAGCGATATCAATGCAATTACTATAAAAATAAATGTTTTCTTCATATTTAATGTCTTTGAAAGCCATTCTGAAATTTCTTTTACAATTATTCCCAGCGCAAAACCAAGCGCTATTGCAAATGGAACAATAAATAATAAAACATATCGCACAGCAAAAACACTTGCATATAATGTTGAAACAAGCCATGTTGTTATTAATACTGTATGCAATATATTTGTTTCATGATCTTTTTTTATTATGTCATACACAATCCGCATGATGAAGATAATTGAGATCAATACAATAAATAAGATTAAGTTTGAATTGAATTTCTCGTGGAATATTACCAGCAATAAGAACCAAACTGCGCTTACAGCTATAAACAATCTGTCTTTCTTTATGTTTGGAGTAAGACTAAATGCTATTCCTAAGAAACATAAGAAAAGGAAAAGCTTTCCGCCAGCTTCACTGACTACCTGCACTAATGATAATGCGTTTTGTTCTGCAACTGTTGTAAATACATTTGGCCATAATGTTGTTGTACCAACATCTTTGAAATGAATAACATCAAATGGTCCTGATAATGCATTTACTAAATCTCTTGTTGTGCTAAATAATGGAACAAAAATAATTATGCTTATCAACAATACAGCAATTATTACTAATGGTTTTCTTATAGATTCAATTGCAAGAAATCTGCTGATCTTTTTTTCAGTTGCGCTCTTTAATAAATCTCTATTTACCATAATATTGTAAATTAAAATCAATCCTAATGTTCCAAAGATAAAGTATACAATAAACCACCAACCAACCCATGCAAAACTGTATAAGCCAATTGATGCGCCAGCAAGAATTGTATAAATAACTCTTTTTGTCCAAGAATCTGATTCATAAGCTTCTAAGAACAGCCAAATAATTAATGCAGGAAATAAAACACTGTATAAATCATTATCAGCAAAACCGCCGACTGATCTTACTAACAATGATTTGTGCACTGCAACATATGTTGCTGCAATGAATCCACCAAGATTGCCGCCAAATTTTCTTGCAATGAAGAAAATCGGGATAACTGACAAAGCTGCTAAAATTACAGGAATAAAAAATGTAACGCCAAGCAATGTTGCTCCTGGATTGAAGAAGTGCACGAATTTATAGGTATAAGCAATGAAACCATTGTGAAATATGTTTATTGTTCTTGTGCTTCCTCCTCTTCTTTCTAATGGAACACCTGCATAAACTTTAGTATCAATATATTTTCCATCGTATGTAATATCTCCTTCATAACCATGATCAATATAATTTCTTGCATTTCTGTAATAATACCACGGATCTATGCCAATAAGGTAAGTAACGCCATCATCATTCTTGAATTGCGATTTAAAATATTCTGACGTTGATTTTATCTCTTGTTCAAGCCTGTCTTTATTTTGGTCATAAAATTCTTGATATTCCTGACGTATAATTATATCCTTATTTGCCTGCGGTAAATTTGGGTATTGCTGGTTTATCTGCTGTGTGACTTGGTTTCTATAAAAGTCATTTATTGAATTACTTGCCCAATCATGCGCCATTGGCAAACTATCAGTTTGTATTCTTAAAAAAATTGCAAGAAATAAGGGTATCAATAATATGAAAAATACTCTGTATTTTTTAAAGAAATCAATTATTGACAAAACTGAAAAATCATCCTGCTTATCTTGTGTTGTTTGCTGTTCAGCAATATGTTTCTTTTTTCTTGTAAATATGTTTTTTATTTTGGTTAAGTCTATAGTATCTGCGTTTTTATTGTTAGTGTTTTTGTTCTGTTCTTCCATTGAAAAGTCCCCCTTTGTAATTATTTTAGCAGTTAGTGCGAATTCACTTCGTTCATTCAGGAAATATTAAGTTAAGCTCTGTAATTCGGATAAGAGCAACTGTAATAATCTTGAAAATGTGAATTTATTTATAAAGATTAGTATTTGCTTGTTCACTTCGTTCACAATGCAAATACTAATCTCTGTAATCCGGACATTGATAACTGCAGTAGTCGTTTGTAAGGGTGAGCGTAGCGTAACCCTTACAATCCTGATCAACCTTGATAAAGGTTGGTGAGGTTCGCTCGCAATGCAAATACTTTAATTGAATATTTTTAATCCATAGCGTAACAAGCGCGGTTCTTTGATAAGCAATTTCATAATTAATTTTGTTGAACTGTCTCTGTCTGTTTTATGAAGTTCTTCTTTTAATCTTGGATTCTTGAGTAATGCTAATAAATCATCATAGTCTTTATTTGTAAACTTATTAAGCGTATTTCGCAGCAATAAGTGGAGTTTTAATTCTCTGTTTATTTGCGTTAATCCACTTTCATAGCTTTTCTTTTTGAGAATATGTTCTGTTAATGGAATTGCTGCTCGCATTCCTGGAATAATTCCGCCGCCTGTTGTTGCTTTTACATGCAATGCCGCATCGCCAATAATTGCAAGCTGCATATTGTTTATTCTGTCATACATGCTTACTTTAAATTTAGGATCATATATTGGAATCAATCCACCTTGGTAACTTATAACATTTTTTTGTTCAAAATTTGTCTTTTGTTTTATTTTTTCTAGAAGAATGTCAAAATATTTGCTTGGCGGTTCTATTGTTGCAACACCAATGCGTGAGAAATCTTCATTTTCCGGAACACTCCAGCCAAAAAACTTTGGAGCAACATCATTGCCTAAATAAACTTGGAATGTGTCTTTTTCATAATTATTTTTGATTACTGCTTGCTTTCCAATGTAATATTTAATTTTTGCAGTTGGATTAATAATCTTTGCGATGCTGCTATTTGGACCATCTGCTCCGATGAGGAAATCAGGTTTTGTCTGAATTGTTTCAATTGTGTCGTCTTTTTTTTTGAATAATAATCTGCCATCTTTGATTCCAAAGAATTTATGAGCAGTTTTGATTGTTGCTCCTGCTTGTTCTGCCATTCTTGCAATATGCGCGTCAAATTTAGTTCTGTCAACAATAATGTCTTTGATTCTTATTCTAAGATTCTGGTTCTCAGAGAATATCTCTGCATTATTCATTCTGTTGACAACAAATTCATTATCTAATTTCATCAGTTCTGTAATTGATGGCGTTAAAATTCCAGTGCATTGAATTGGAGCGCCTATCTGGCTGTGTTCTTCGTAGATAGTTGTCTGTATATTATTCTTTGCTAAGAGGTAGCCAAGATAACTGCCAACTGGACCTGCTCCAATGATTGCTACGGTTGTCATACTGCAGTGATGTGCCCATGTGTTTTTAAATGTAAAGATTGCAAATCGAAAGACATATAAACTAATAGTTATTCATATGAACTAAAATGGAGTTATATAAACTTAAGTTTACAACACTGCAATTAGAGATATTTAGGATGTTGTGCATTAAAACAGCAAAAAAATTGAATCAGAGAGAACTAGCGCATTTTCTTGATGTTTCTCCTACTGCAATAGCTAAATCATTGCTTCTGCTCAAGAAAGAAGGTTTGATTTTATTAACAAAAGGAAAAACTAATCTCAATACTGTCGAGTTAAATAGAAACAGCAAGAAAACAGTGGAATTAAAAAGAGCTGAAAATTTTAAGCTTTTTGTTGAATCAGGAATCATTGATTATTTAGAGGATACTTATCCAGGAGCTGCAATTGTTTTGTTCGGAAGCTATTCACGAGGAGATGATATTTATAGTTCTGATATAGATTTAGCTGTGATGGGTTCAAAAGAAAAGAAAATAGATCTGTTAAAATATGAGAAACTATTAGAAAAAGAGATAAGAATCAATTATTACAATCATTTGAATGAAATTAATAAGCATCTTAAGAGTAATATCTGCAATGGCATTGTGTTGTCTGGAGGATTTGAATTATGAGGCATATACAGAACTTTGAGAATTTTCTAGAAACTGGAGTTGTGAAAAAGCAAGCAAAAGATAAAGAAAAAGCAAAGTTTCTTCTTGAAAATTCAGATGAATCGTATGAAATGCTTCAATTATTTATAAAATCAGCAGGTGTATTTGATAAGACTGCAAATCATATAATTAAAAATGCATATGATGCAATTATGGAAAGAATTCGATCAAAGATGGCAGAAGAAGGATATAATTCGTCTGGAATTGGAGCTCATGAAGCAGAAGTTGCTTATCTGAGAAAACTTGGTTTCTCAGAAACTGAAATTGAATTAGCAGATTCTTTACGTTATTATAGAAATAGGATATTATATTATGGCGCTAAATTAGATCAATCCTTTGCAGAGAAAGTTCTTTTGTTTCTTGAGAAAATTAAATCCTTATTGTAATTATTTTTTTATTTACTTAACACAAGGGATTACAAAAAGAGAATATTTAAATAGAGTAACTGTTTTCCAATAAGATTAAATGTCTATTTCACAGTGATGACACTGGTGTTATGCTGGTTTTATCATATTTATTTGTGTATTTCGGAGGGTATAATCATGGCAGTTAAGAAGAAAGGTACAGGAGATACATTTATTGGTGCAGAAGATTCTAGTGGTATTTTTGGTACAGATCCTATTACAGATTCTGCACAAGAAGCTTTAGACAACTATAAAGCAATCACAGTAGGAACACATGTGCAAAGTTCTGCAGATGAATTATCACGATTAATTAACAATGTAGTTACTCAAAGAGATACTTATTTACAAGATATGACTGAAGCGCAAGGTACTGTAGTTAAATATAGTTCTTTAGTAATTGATGGAAAAACAGCAACTAGTTTAGAAGGATTAGTTAAATTAATTGAAACACTTACTGTAGATAGAGATACTAATAAAAGAATAGTTGCTGAATATCAAGATGTAACTGTTAATGCTAAAAAATTTACAGATGCAGCAGGATTGCAAGCTGGAACTATTGTTCTTGAAAAAGAAAGAAGTGATTATCAACGGAGATTAACTAATTATGAAGCAGTAACTGTTGATGGTGTGAAACCAGCTGACTCTTCAGACTTACAAAGAAAAATAGATACTGTTGTAGCAGAAAGAGAAGCTGCAAAAGCAACACCAAAAACACCTGATGTTACTGATGAAGATAAAGCAGATTTAATTGCATATCGCACAATGAATGTTGCAGGTAAATTAGCTGCAACACCAGCAGGATTGCAGACAGAAGTTGATACAGTTGTTGCAGCAAAAAGAACTGCAGAAGATGAAATAGCTATTTATAGAGCTATAGAAGTAGATGGCAGAATATCAATTGACGCTGCGCTCTTAGATTTACGAGTTTCTCAATTACAATTTGATAGAAATAATGCTCAAACTGAATTAGGAGAATATAAAAAAGTTAGAGTTAATCCTTTTCCTTTACCTAATCCTACTACAGCGACTGAATTAGGTGATCAAATACAAGACTTATTTCTTGCAAAAATGGAATCAGATAGAAAATTGACTGATTACAAAGCAGTTTTTGTAGATGGAGAGATTCAACTAGATGCTGCTGAACTTGCTGGCAAAATTGCTGCTCTTGAAATAAAACGAGAAATATTAGATAGCCAAGTAGAAGCATATCAAGCTGTAACTGTTGATGGTAATGCTCAAACAGATGCTGGTGATCTTAGTACTAAAGTTGCCGCACTTGAAGCAGATAGAAATCATCAAAAAGCATTATTTGCAGCAAGCGCTGATCCAGATGCAGCAACAAAATTAGTTGCGTATCAAGCAATTTTAGTTGATGGCACAGCTCAAACAGATGCAGCAGGATTAGATTTATTGATTAAAAATCTAGTTGCAACAAGAGATGCAGCTCGAAATGAAAGAGATACTGCACTTAAAACAGTTGCAGCATACGATGCATTGCATAATTATGTTGAAATGTATTTAGTGTCACGAAGTAAATTATTTTCTAATGATAAAAATCCAACAGCATTAGCAGATAAGTTAAGTCAATTAATACAAATAGCAAAAGACGATTATGCAGAAATTGCACGGTTAGCACCATTTGAAACAGAAGCAATTAGTTTTAGAGCGCTAGCTCAACCACTTTATGATTTTGCAAATAATAAAAATATTCCATTATCTTCTTCTCCTGCAACACCAGGAACGACAATGACTTTCTCTCTAGCGCTAACTCCAACTGGATTAGGACAATTACATGGTGATGTAATGAATGCTTATACTGCTATTGTAACTGACAGAGATATTCAAAGAACAGAAGTTGCGCGATTAAGAAATAAGAAACCTTATCTAGCTTATGCTGTAACTGCTTTTACAACTGTTGGCGCAGTTATTGGTGTATTATTAGCATATTCAAATTCTGACAAAGCGAAAGATGCAGTTTTAGAAGCACAAGCAGCTACTCAAGAAAAAGATGCTTTGAAAAAAGATTATGATCAAAAGTTAAAAGCTGCTGAAGAAGAATTACAAACTGCAAAAACTGATTTAGATATTAAATTAGTTGCTGCAGAAAAAGCAAATACTGACTTAAGAACAACAATGGCTGCAATGATTCCATCAGCAGAATTAGAAAAAGCTGTTGATACATATTTAACAGCTCATCCTGAGAAAGTAAAAGAATTTACACAAAAATATATTGCTGAACATCCAGGAGAAAGTGACAAAGTTGTTCCATATAAAACTGTTGTAAAAGATCTTGTTGAAAAAGTAAGAGATGGAAAACTTACTGATCAAGCAGTATTAACAGAACTTTATTCTTTGTGTGATGCAATCTGTGATGCAATCGGAAAACCAATAGCATCTGGAAAAGTTCCAAATAGAAATGTTCCAAAGTATTCAACAAAGGATACATTCTGTAATGGATTGCCAAAGGAAATGGAATTTACATCAGCTAATGATTTTGTTAGTCAAGCTGTTGCACATGGAAGAGCTGCAGTTAGAAGCCGTTATTCAGCTGCAACGCAAACAGAAAGAGATGTTGCGTTAAAAGTAATGGATAGATATGCAACACAGTTTGCGAAGAGACAATTAAATGCTTATCAAGAACTTGGAAAACCAGTTCAATCAGGACGATTTTATGTTACTTGTCCTCGAGGAGAATGAACATATAATAATTATTTTAAAATGATAGTTGGGGGTAATTTATCATGAATTCAGGAAGAACATTAGCAAGCATTTTAGTTGGAATTGTAGGATTTGGAGCACCAAATTATGCAGCAGCTAAAAATAAAAAGTATCCAGTTGCAATTCTTTTAGAAGATGCAGCTATAAATGCAACACCTAAAGAATTATATCAAGGTCAAAAATTAACATTAACTGCAACAGGAGATGTTCCAGAAGGAGCATATTTTGATGTTAATGGCAATAGAACAAAAGATGCTGAAGAAACAGCAGCTCCAACTGAAGTAACATTAGATACTGTTGGGAAAAGAACATTTAGTTTATATGGTCCTGATAATAAACTTATAGTTTCAACTTCTGAGTTTGATGTAAAAGCAGTTCCTGAAAGAGTTGTTGAGAAAGTTATTGAAAAAGTTGTTTCAGGAGAAGTTCCACAAGGAAATGGACTGCCATCACCATCAAAACCTATTTTTGAAAGACTTGATCTTCAATTAGATTTAGGCGGCGTTTTATTAAATGATACTGAAAGCCTTAATCTTCCAGCGCCTGCAAATCAATCTTCATTGTATAATCAATCTGGATTTAATTTTAGTCTAGTTATTCCAAGACTTGTTGTGCCAGTTCATGACTATTGGAATGTTTTAGGACGATTACAATTAAATTTTGGATTTCCAAACGGTGAACATACAATCAATGAAAATGATGTTGGAAATATGGATGCATTTGTTTATCATATGTTACTTGCTCCAGGAGTAGAAGCAAAATTAGGAACTAATCATGCTAAAGCTTTTCTTGAAGCAGTTGTTGATTTAACATATATCAGCGCAAATGGTATTATTCAAAAACCAGGATTAAAACAAGGATTTCCTTTAACAGAAAGTTCAACACAATATACAATTGGAGCAAATGCTGGATTTGAATTTATGTTAGGCAATTCTGATATTAATGGATTGCTTCGCTTATTTGCAGGACCTCATTATTACAGTGATAAACATGGCGCAACTGGCGCAGTTGGTCAACTAGGACTTTCAGCTGCATTTAATTCACAATGGATTGTTGCTGAAGGAAGTGTATTGTATACTTTAAGTAGAGGTACTGTATTAAATCCAACAGCTACAGAAGATGTATCAACATTAAATTGGGATGCTTCAATTTTATTTTATCCAACACAAAGATTTGGATTTGGATATTGCGGAAAAGGAAGTTCAGCAGAACCAAGCATTGTTGGAGCTGATTTTATTGAAAGAAGCAGAGATGTTAGCGCGCATTCACTTTGTTTACGAGTAGGGTTAGGCGGAGATAGAGATTATTCTGGCAGAGAAAGTTTGGTAGAAAAAGTTGTGGATGAACCAACTACTCAGCCACAACCAGAACCAACTCCTGAACCAAGACAACAATCAACTCCTGAACAACGATTACCAACTTACATTCCATCAACAGTTAGTTATGAAAAAGCAGAAGTATATGGAGATCAAGATCCATTTGAAGTTTATAATCAATTAACAGACAAAGTTCGTGGTATGACTCGACTTTCTCTTGCAGATTATAATGCTAAACGAGCAGCATTTATGGTAAAGATTGATGAATTATCATCAATGTCTGCTTCAGAATTAGCAGCTGGTAGATTTGTGCTTACACTTGATGAACTAGCTACTGATTTAAGTTTGTGTGATTATGCGCAAAAAACACTAAACCAAGCAAGAAAAATAAATAAAGCATCATCTGATGCTTTAACTACTCTTAATGCTTATAGTGATAGTATAAATAAAATTTGTCAGAGAGTTGAAAAGCAATACAGAGATAATGGTCTTTTGCAAACACAATCTCAACCAGTTGAAAAAGGTGAATAAATATGAAAAACAAATTAATGATTTCAAAATTATTTGCAATGTTATTATTATTATTGCTAGTAGTTGCGCCATTAGCATCAGCGCTAGGCAATGATAATGACAGAGATTTTATCGATGATGATATTGATAATTGTCCCTACAATTCTAATATAAATCAAGCAAACACTGATTGGAAAGATCTTAATAATAACAATCAATTAGATGTTGGCGAAGATGCTTTAGGAGATGTTTGTGATGATAATATGGCAGATCCTGTTATTACAACAGGAGATCAAGCTGTTGATGAAGAAGTAACATTGGAATTTACAGCATTAGCAAATAATGGCGGCGATGCAGTATTTGCTGATACATTGTTTGTTGCAGTTGAAGGCGCTCTTCCAACAGGAATGACTACACAAGATGTTACAACAAATGATGATCAAAAATTAAAAACAAAAAAGTTTACTTGGAAACCTACTAAAACTCAAGGCGGACAAAATTATCAATTAACACTTGTTGCAACAGATGGTCCGATACAAGACGGCGATGCAGCAAGAGTAGTTAAAAAAACAATTACTATTGCAGTCAAAGATACAATCAAAGATCAACCACTGCCTGTAAATCATCAACCTGTTGCAGATTTTGTTTATTCACCAGCAGATCCAAAAGCATTTACTGTTGTTCAATTTACAGAAACAGCAAGTGATGCTGATGGCGATGAATTAACTTATGCATGGGACTTTGAGAATGATGGCAGTGTTGATTCAACAGAAGCAAATCCAAGTTATCAGTTTACATCTATTGGCAACCATCAAGTAAGATTAACAGTTACAGAAAAAAATACAGCAGATCATTTAACAGCAACTGTTGTAAAAACAATCTCAATAACAGAAATTGAACTAGTAAATGGTCTAGAAATTACATCATTGCAATGCTTTGAAAATGTTATTGTTGGCAAAGAACAAGTTTGCGGCATTAAAGTTAAAGATTTAACAACAAACAAGCCAGCTGTTGGAGCTGAGGTAACTTTATTATTTGACGATACAAAATCAACAATTGGCAAATGCAAGACAGATATCAATGGCGGCTGCATAGTTGAATATATTGCTGAAAAAGTAGGAACATTTACAGTTACATCATATGCAACAAAAGTAATGCCTAATGGTGAAGCATTATGGGATCTTTCACAGAATTTGAAATTTACATATAATGTATTAGACCATGCATATGATATTGTTAACTTAGGCATTTTTAATTCAACTCAAAATATGAATCTTGGCGTAGAAGATCATGAGTATTATAGAGGAGAAGGATTCTTTATAAAATTCCAAGTAGTTGATAAGAATGATAACAATAAATTAATTACTGATCCAGATTTAGTAACAAAAGCAACATTAGTAAGCACACCTGGCGGGTTTGTTGATCTTGCAGAGTTTCAAAAATTAAATGATGGATTTTTTTACTTTAATTTAGATGCAATTCCATTAACACATGACTACAAAGGAGACAGCAATGTATTTACATTTGCGTTTAACTTTAAAGAAAATAAAGGCGGAGAAGCAAAAGTTCAATTAAATATTCTAAACAATCCTCCAAAGATTGTTGGAGAGATTCCAGATATGGCTGTAGAAGAACAGAAAACATTTACATTTGATTTAACACCTTATGAATCTGACTTAGAAGATTCTGGAGACAATTTATTTTGGGGAGTCTCAGGAGCAGATGAAAGTTTGTTTACAGCATCAGTTGTTGGAAAAGTTTTAACAATTGTTCCAATCAAAGAAGGCGTTGATACAATCACTTTAACACTTCGAGATCTTGACGGAGATATAGACAAACAAGATGTTGTTGTTACTGTTGTTGGCGGAAATGCAACTCTTCCATTAGCTGTGGCAATCAATGCTGACAAAACATCAGGAGAAGTTCCATTAACTGTGCAATTTACTTCTGCAGTATCAAATGCAGTAGGAGATGTTACGTATATATGGAACTTTGGCGACGGTGTTGATGCAGGTATTGCTGCTAATCAGGCAAATCCCAGCCATACATTTGCAAAAGTTGGCGTATATACAGTTCAATTAACAATTGTTGATTCAGCGCAGAATACTGCAACAGATTCATTGGTAATTGAAGTTAAAGAAAAAGCTTTACCGCAAGATACAATTGTTGTCTTGTCAGCAACTCCTACTGAAGGAAAAGCGCCATTGATTGTTATATTTTCAACAGAAGGAACAGCAAGCACATGCGAATTTACTTTGGACTTAGATTTTGGCGACGGAAGCAATCATGCATCTGTTGACGGAAGCAACAATTTCGTAGCAACGCATATTTATCAAAATGCTGGAAAATACACTGCAACTTTGACAGTTAATGCTGGAGCTTGCGGAGTATTTACTAAAACAGTTGTAATAACAGCATTTGATGCAGATAATTATGGACAAGGAAAAAGTGTTACTTCACGCGGTGTTGTTGAATGGAATAGATTACAATTATTGACTGGAGAAGAATACTCAGCAGGAGATGTTGCAGCTGTATTAGTTGACTTTCACAATGATGGGGACAATGAAATGCAGAATGCAAGAATCGCAGTAACAATCCCTGAATTAGGAGTGCGAAGATCATTAGGCCCAGTTGATATTAATGAAGGAGCATCTTTTACTGAAATTATTTATTTACAATTGCCATTTGATGCAACTGCCGGTGTTTATGATATCTTAGCAACTGTGCATGGTGACAACGTAGGCAATCACGACGAAGATGTTCATAGGATTAAATTCCGTCAAATTACAATAAATTAATAGACCACTAAAAAGAGGCGACAAAACCGAAACATTTATATATATGGTATTATTTTCCACTTAGTAATGGTTAATAATTAATACCACTAAACAAGGGTTTTAATTTTTGTCAATAATAACCAAAATAATAAGTCAAATAAAATAGATCAAATATATACAAGATATATATTTATAATTTAGTTGAACATGAGGGGGTCAAGCAACATGAAAGCTATAAAAAATGTATTAAGTGTTTTAATGTTACTATTAGTATCACTAATGGTAGTAACGGATGCAAGCGCATTGGTAATCAATGACCAGGACTTGTCAGTTGTAGTTAATGAAGTTAGATTTAACGACAATGAATTAACTGAAGATGCTGTTATAGATAGTTTCGACAGAAATCAAAAAGCTGATGTAGTAGTAAGATTTACAGCTACACAAGATATTAGTGATCTAGAACTTGAAGTTTCCTTAAGAGGATATGACCAAAAGGATAAAATAGTTGATTCCTCATCTTCAACAATGAATGTTAAAGCAAACACAAAGAAAACACAAAGTTTTGCATTAAACTTACCTTACAAATTAGACAAAGGAGAATATGCTTTGTTTGTTAACTTTTACACAAAACACAGATCATTCACAAAAAAATATATCTTAAACATGGATGCAGAACCTCATGCTATGGTTATCAGTGATGTATTATTTTCACCTTCAAACACAGTACAAGCTGGAAGAAGCATCTTAACAACTGTGCGTGTAAGAAACATCGGTGAAAAAGACGATGATAAAGGATTAAAAGTAACAGTTGATGTGCCTGGATTAGGAATTTCAGCATCAGATTATGTAGAAGAATTAAATGATGATGAATCAACTTTAAGCGAAGAATTATGGTTATTAGTGCCAAAATGCGCTAAAGCAGGAACATACGACGCTTATGTTACAGTTACATTCAGAGATGGTGACGAAAAAGTTACTGCATCAAGACAAGTTACTGTATTAGAAAGCAACGATTGTCCATTAGCAGCAGGAAAACAAACAGCTGAAGAAAAAACAGTTTTAACAGTTGGATCAACTGCTCAAGATGTTGTTAAAGGAACAGCAGGCGCTATTTACCCTGTAACATTAACAAATGCAGGCAAAGAATCAAAAACATACGTAGTAAATGTTGATGGTTATTCAAGCTGGGCAAAAGTTAGTGTAAGTCCATCAAATGTTGTTGTATTAAACGGCGGAGAATCAAAAACAGCTTATGTTTATGTTACTCCATTGGAAACAGCAAATGCAGGACAACAAATGTTCAGTGTAACTGTTACATCTGGCAGTGAAACATTAAAACAATTTGCTATGACAGCAAATGTTATGCCAGGACAGCAAAAAACAGACAATTGGGCTTCAGTTAAACGAGGCTTAGAAGTTGGATTAATTGTTTTAGTTGTATTGTTAGTAATCCTAGGATTAATCATTGCTTTTAACAAATTAAGAGGCAATGAAGAAGAAAAGGATGAAGAAGAAGGACAAACTTATTACTAATAAAAAAATAGATTAACATCTATTTTTTTATACATTTTTTGTAATTTTTCTTTTTTCGGATTTTTATTAATATACGATTAGATTTTTTTCATGATTATTAATTATCTCGTTGGGGAACGATAGATGGCAAAAAAAAAGGGCAATAAACAACTTAATGATTATTCTATCACATTACTTTTCTTATTATCAATTCTTTCTACTTTTTTGTTTATCACGTTTCTTCCATCTGTCCAAGCTCAAGAAGAGTTTTCAGCAGTTGCGCAATCACAAATTACTGCATGCGCCTGCGCGCAATATCTTGGCACATTATCTTTATTTAATACTGGAACATTAACATCTCATTATAGCATAACTACAGCTGGCGATGCTGCTGCATTTACAGCGCATAATCCATGGCAAACTGTTTTGCAATCAGGAGAAAAACAATCAATTGCTTATTATGTCAATATACCTTGCGATTATACAAAAGCATACACGCTTAAAACGCAAATAGAAACAAACATGGGCTATAAAAAAGAATTGCAGCAGCAAATAACTCCTGCGCTTTGTTCATCATTACAAGCGTCTTATGTTGGCAATAATGCTTATAAGAATTGCGCATGCACTCCAACAATGTATGCTTTAAAGTTCAAGAATATTGGTTCTTATGCTGACATATTCTCGTTTTCATTAGATTTGCAAAAGGAATATTATCAAGTATCAGAATCTTCTTTATTATTGCTGCCTCAAGAAGAAAGAACTGTTTATTTTTATGTTAAATTGCCATGTGAATATTCATCAGCATATACATTTATTGCTTCTGTTGAAGCTCAATCAACAAAAGCTTTGCAACAATATCCGTTATATTTGCAGATTGATAAAGCATGTTATCAACCAATTGTTGAATTTGGAAAAATGATTTCTGCCATAGATACTTTTGATACTTCTGGCACTTCAACTAATAATTCTATTGTTTCAACAATGAAGATAAATAATGTCTTGCAGAAAAATGTGCAGTTTGCTTATCATAAATCAGATACAAATTCATTTATTATTTGCGCAAATACAACTAATTTATTGCCTGTTAAAATAAAAAATCCAACAACTATACCAAATAAATTTTCAATTAATTTAGAAAATAAACAACCTTGGATGGTTGTTGATAATCATAAGAATTCATTCTTAAGAACATATTCATTTTGGCTTTATGAAAAGCAAGAGCAATTAGTTGATTTGTTTTTCTTTCCACCTCTTTCAGCAGCAGGAACTTATGAAGGCAGCATATTAACAACATTACAATATGGCAAGGTTGCTTATAAAACCCCATTTTCTGTAGTTGTTAATGAATGCAAGCAAGGACAAATAATTCCGACTACTGTTATACAATCTGCAGCGCAATTAAAATCATTAAATCAGACAAATCAAACTGCGCAGCAAACTCAGCGGCAGCAAAAGAATAAGCAGTTTGTTTTATTTATGGGATTATTTTTATTATTTATGCTTTTATTATTATTGATAGTTTTACTTTATTTTAAATATTTCTCATCCAAGCATTCTTCTGAAAAATCTTTAATTAAAGATGATGCTTTTGCAGAGGAGAATCTTGCAAAATTGCAAAATTCTCCCAATCAAGCAATTCGGACAGAAGAATCAACAGATCGTATAATAGCAGTTGAGGATGATGAACAATCAGAAGCTAGCAAAGATAAAAAGCATTGGTATCAAAGATATCTGCCATTGTTTATTGTTCTTTTTATTGTTTTATTATTGCTATTATTGTTATTTTTTATCCAAACACCATCATTTTTAGATGGAAAGAATGTTGCTAAAAATGAAACGAAGAATGTCAGCATTGCGCAGCCTATACAGCCAAAGCAGGTTGTTAAGAATATTACTTCATTTATTAATAAGACTGAAATTAAAAATATTACTATACAAAAACCATTAACTCCAAAAGAGCTTGCTGTGCTTGCATTCACTAACAGAACATTGTATATGAATGAGCCTTATTTTATTAATCTTAGCAAAAACTTTAAAGATAAAAATAATGATACATTAAGTTTTACGCATACTCCTGTTGAGAATATCAGCGTTAGCATAAGCAAAGGTATTGCATTATTGCAGCCTGAACTTGACTTTCTAGGCGTTAGAAAAATAGTGTTTACTGCATCAGATAATAAAGGCGGAAAAGCAAAAACACCAGAGATAACATTAAATGTTATCAAACGAGAAAATCTTTTGAAATTGAAACAGAATTATGTGTTTATTTTTATTGCAATTCTTATATTGGCTGCATTTATTTTATTTTTGATATTCAGAAGAAAAGATTCTGATGCAGATGAAGAAGATGTTGAGCAAGAGCAAGCAGTTGTTGTCAAAAAAAAGATTATCAGGAAGAGAAAAAACTAGTTCTTTACTAATTTCTCATTGTCAGAATTGCCACAATTAGAAAATCTTTTAAAAATTCTTTTAAAGATAAGTCATCGGCACAATCTCTAAACTACAATTATTGATCTTCTCTTTTTTTATTTCCTTAAGACTTGCGATAATTGCTTTTTTAGGTTTGTATGCTTCAATGAACGATCTCATTGCGCGTGTTATTTTTGCAGTTGTTCTCCAATAATACATGTGATATTGGTTTCTCAATTGATTATAAATAAAATTCTCATAGAGAAAATCAAATTGAATGTTTTCAAAATCTTCTAATAGATAATTTCTGATCCCATAATCAATAAAATATATTTTTGGGTTCTTTCGCAATTCGTTTGAAAGATTTTTATAAAATGGTGTTAGTCTTTGAACTACAAAAGAGTCTTCAAGCAATGGCAATATCTTTTTTACTTCTTTATATGTTAAACCTGTATTTTGTATTATCTCTTCATATTTTATAATGCCGCCCAGATGATGCGCAATAGTTTTTAGCATTTTTACTATATATTCCCTATATTTATTGCCATAAAGACTGATAACATCTTTTTCAATATACGTTGTAAAAATATTTCTGTTTTGGTTGAAATAACTAAGTTATCCTTACTAATTTGTTAGAAAAAACTAAGTTAATCTAATCAAGCAGTAAAAAGCTTAATAAATAGAAAGTTATTCTGATATTAGTAAGGGGTTGTATTTTAACTTGGCTAGAATCGCCGGCTCCAGTGAGAATGGAGCTATGAGCTAAATGCGATGATTTAATATAAGCGATTCTTGAAGTTACCGGCAAATCTGGGTTCAAATCCCAGCAGCCCCATGTTTTTTTCTACTGCAGTGATTTGATTTGTCTAACGACTGAGTGAAACGAAGGAGTTGTCTTTTGATCAAACTTTTTGTAAAAGTTTGTCTGGCTTCAAATCCCAGCAGCCCCATGTTTTTTTCTACTGCAGTGATTTGATTTGTCCAACGACTGAGCTTTTGCGAAGGAGTTATGTTTTTGGTCAAGCTTTTTCTTAAAAAGGTTGGTGAGAATCCCAGCAGCCCCATGTTTTTTTATTTTATAAAAATGTTTTATAAAATCTTTTATTCATTTCTCCATTTAGGTTAGTTAGCATCAAACGTTTAATCTCATGGTTATCTCCTCTGGCTTGTCCAATTGCCCATGCTAATTTTACATAAGCTTTTGTCCAGTACATTCTTCCTAATGGAATAGCACCCATTTGTTCAAGTTCTTTATCTTTTTCAGTTTCAGTAAGTTTGAGATTATATTGATAATCGCTTGTGATTGCTACTGGTATTTTAGAACTAAGTATTGATTTTACAAAATTATATCTTTTTTCTTTTCGTCCTATCCCGCCAATAATGTTTAATAAGTAACCCTCATTTCTTATATTAAAATCAGTTAATTCTTCTGGACCTAATAAAGTGATTACATCAATATTATTGCTGTATTTTGATTTTAATATTGGTTTTTTATTTTTAATTCTCACCCTATAGTTTTTCAATGATAATTGTTTATTTTTAATTTCTCCGATAGGATTTTCTAAATGAGATTGGAATGCATTGTTAGCCCAAGAACTATACTTAAAAGTAGAAGTAGCTCTATAGAGATTTGTATATGTAGAATGTTCGTCAGCTGAAAAACAAACGACAACATCTTTTATTTCTTCTGATATTGCTGTCCTTATACTGTCTTCAAGATGTTTTCTTACATGGTTTTCATCTTGATCAATAGTGTGCATTGCGCCTGTTATAACAACTGGTTTGTTAAGATTTTTCAGCATTAATGCTAATGCCATTGATGTATATTCTAAGGTATCAGTACCATGAGTTAGTACGACTCCAGCAATATCTTCCCTTAATAAATATGGAAAAATAGTTTCTGCAATTCTGCTCCAATCATTTGGAACCATTTGTGAACTATCTATTATTCCTAATTCATACAATTCAATGTTTGCAATATCTTCTAAATTAGGAAATTTATTTAATACTTGTTCTCCTGAAAGTTTAACTTTATAAGGACTTCCATAACTAGTAGAGTTTATACTAACTCCTGCTATAGTTCCTCCTGTTGTAATAACAGCTATTTTCTTTTTCATAGGATGAGGGTTATTATTTAGTTTATAAAATTTATTATTTTTTTACTATCATTTAGTAGTTCTCCATTCTTTTCTAAACATTTATATATCACTTTATACTGGAAATAGTTTGTATTCATCATCTGAGTATTATTTTATCAAAAAAAGAGGTTTATTATGAAAAGCAAGAAAAAAGCTGGTTTTAAGAAAAATAGTCATAAAACTCAAACAAAAGTCAAGGATTCACAAGTAACATCTCAGAAGAATGATTCTCAGAAATTACAGCAATTAGAGCAACAACAACCAAAACAGCAGCAACCGCAGCATCATAAAAACAATATTCTTTTGATTGTAGTAGTTGTACTATTATTTATTGCTGTTCTGTTTGTCTTTAATCTAAATGCAACGCAACGAGAGAAAGCAGCATTAAAACAACAAGAACAACTAAGTGATTATGTTCCATATGAAGATATTGTTGATCAAAAACAAACAGTTTCTGAAGAAAAACAAGCTGAACAGCAGCAAAAAACAGCAGAAACAGTGCCAGATGTTCCAAAAGAAACTATTGTTTCTCCAGTCGTTAGTGAAGAACAGCTAGTTAAACAACAAGAATCATCACAAACATCAAATCAACAATATTCTACATTAGAATCACAACTCTCATCTGATTATAATCAATATTTTCTAGGCGGATGCAAAGATAGCGATGGCGGCAAAAATTTCTTTGAGCAAGGTTCAACTGTTTCAAAAACAGGATCTGCAGAATTAGATCAGTGCAGCACTGCAAAACAATATCCAAATAGATTATATGAATTTTATTGCGACAAAAATGAAATGGCAAGAAAGATGATATTTGAATGCCTAAATAGCTGTAAAGATGGCGCGTGTGTTGCTGTAAAATAATTGACTCAGTTTTAGATAATTTTTTAAATTACAATTGTTTCTTCTTTTTTATGCTATTTAATCTAACACAAAACAGTTTAATTGCAGAAGATGCATTGATTTGCAGATCTTATCTCTCAAAAGCTTCTGGATTAATGTTTTCAAAAAGAAAGAATCTTGTTTTTGTATTTGATAATGAAGTAAAAGAGCCTTTGCATATGTTTTTTGTGTTTTATCCAATTGATGCGCTTTTTCTTGACAAAGATAAAAAAATCGTTGAGATAAAAAGAAATTTTAAGCCATTTAGATTTTATTCTCCCAAGAATAAAGCACAATACATCATTGAGTTAGCAAAAGATTATCAATCAAAATTTACTGTTGGTGATCAGTTGGAATTCTGATTAAAGAAAAGTTTTATATACCTTTTATAAGATATATTTAGATTATAAATAATATTAGATTATTTTATACTCGGAAAGGTGATAATTATGGCAAAAATAAATAAAGTAAAAGTATATTCAACACCAACATGTCCTTGGTGCGTTAAAGCAAAGGATTTTCTTAAAAAGAATAAAGTAGAGTTTGAAGACATCAATGTTGCAGGAAATCATGATTTAGCAGAAGAAATGGTAAAAAAATCTGGGCAGATGGGAGTGCCTGTTATTGATATCAATGGCACAATCATTGTTGGCTTTGATGAAGGAGCAATCAAAAAAGCGCTAAAATTATAATGATTTGCGAATCATTATAATTTTAATCTTGTTTGAAAAATAATCAGAGGGTAAATGTCTATAACTAAAGAATTGCATACGGAAATCTTTAAGATTCCTAATTTAATCACTCTTATTCGTGTACTCTTATTGCCATTTTTATATTATTCTGCTTATACTGGCAATACTATTGTATTCTTAGTATTGTTTCTAGTTGCAGGATTGTCTGATGCTTTTGATGGCATTGTTGCAAGAGCATTAAATCAAACATCTAAGTTTGGAGCAAAATTTGATTGTCTTGCAGATGATTTGATTAACTTTTCAGTTCTTATTTGGTTATACTTATTATTGCCTGAGTTTGTCAAACAGAATTTTGCGGTTATTATTATTGCATTAAGCTTTTTTGGTGTGTTTACATTATTAGAGTTAGCTATACATAAGAAAAGACTTGCAATGCACTTATATTCTCATAAATTTACTAATGTATTGATGTATGTCTTTGTCCTTATTAGCGTATATTATCAACCATCTCGTTTGTTTTTATTTGTTCTTAGTTTTTTTATAACTTTTGCAATGATTGAAGGCATACTAATAATCTTGTTTTTTAAGAATATTCCTAATGATACTGCTTCAATCTTTAGTTTAGTTGGCAGAAGAAAGTAAGAAGTTAATTAAAACTAAAAACATTAAGAATTTAAACACTTTTGGTATTCTTTCTCTTTATGACTCAACAATTGAATCAAGAAATACCTTACATCCCTTTGCATCAATTATATGCGCAGCTTTCTTTTGAGCATGATATTTCTAATTCTGTTTTGCTTGAGGCAAGCAATGATGGAAATTTTCATTATCTTGCTTGTTTTCCATCAACAATATTGCGTTTGAAAGAGAATATTTTATATCTTGATTCTTTTTCAGTGAATAAAAAAAAGATTTTACTTTCTAATCAAAAGAAGATTTCTGTCTCAGAAAATGAAGTAATTCCATCAATCAGAAATTTCATTGAAAAGAATCCATATACTTTTGGTTATTTTTCATATTCTTTTGCAGCTTATGCGCAACAGATAAAATTACATGCAAAAAAAGATTTAGATAACAATGATGTTTTTTTGTTTTCCCCCAGATTGTTATTTATTGAGAATATAAAACAGAAATCTGTTAATGCAATCATTTTCTTTGAAGAGAATAAAGAAAAATATCTTTTATTGTATGTATTAAGAAATATACAGATGGATGATTCTTTAGATTGTTGTCTTTCAAGAAAAATTGGTTTGAGTTCTTTTAATTCTGCTGTTTCTTATAAGCAATATATTGCAATGGTGCAGAAAGCTAAAGAGTTTGTTTATAACGGTGATAGTTATCAGATTAAACTATCGCAGCGATTTCATACAAGAATTGCAAAGAATATTATTAAGAATGCTGAATCAAAGTCATCAAAATGTTTTCCAATAGATCTATATGCAAAGATCCGCGCAATAAATCCTTCGCCATGCAATGCTTTTGTGTTTGATAAAGATTTAGATGGAAATGAAACTATTCTGATATCTAATTCTCCTGAGCAATTGCTTTCAGTTAATGGAAAAAAAGCAGAAACAAAACCTATTGGAGGCACATACCCATTTGACTCAAAAAATGGTTTATCAATTAAATCAGCTAAATCTATTAAAGAGAATTTTCTTAATGATGAAAAAGAAATTGCTGAGCATATTATGTTAATTGATCTAGAAAGAAATGATCTTGGCAAAGTATGTGATTATGGAACAGTTAAAGTCAGTAAGTTTATGGATGTTGAGCAATATTCTCATCTTTTGCACTTAGTTACAACAATTTCAGGCAGATTGCAAAAAAAGAATGATGCATTTGATGCTTTTATAGCGCTATTTCCAGGAGGAACTGTTACAGGATGCCCTAAAAAAAGAACAATGGAGATCATTGATAAATTAGAACCAGTTGCTCGTGGTGTTTATACAGGAAGTATTGGCTTCTTTCAAAGTGATGTTAAGAATAAATTAATCAAAGATTGTTTTTTTTCGATAATCATACGCACTCTTTTTTTGCATTCTGCAAAAAAAGAATTAAGAGGAAAGAAACATGAAGACTACTACGATGCTTATCTTCAAGTTGGCGGCGGGATTGTTGCAGATTCTGTTGCTCAGAGAGAATATGATGAAACTATATGGAAAGCAAAAGCTTTTTTTGAAACATTAGAAAATTTTGCTGGGGATTCGGTAAAGAAAAAGCAGAAACTTGATCTTGCAAAAATCAATAAACGAAAAATCATTGCCAATCAACGATTTTGTATTGTTATTATTGATAACTATGACTCGTTTACATATAATATTGCCAAGTTTGTTGGTGAAATCTTGCAGTCACAATTGCAAAATGGAATAAAATCATTTGCGCAAGCACTTACAATGCCAATACACATTTTCAAAAATGATAAAGTTTCAATCGCAGAGATTGAAACTTTACAGCCAACTCATATAATTATATCACCAGGTCCTGGGAGTCCTGAACAAGCTGGGATTAGCAAAAAAGTAATTTCACATTTTTATAAAAAGCTGCCAATATTAGGCGTTTGTTTAGGGCATCAGTGCATTGCAGAGGTATTTGGCGCTAAGATAATTCATGCAAAAGAATTGTATCATGGCAAAACAAGTTCTATTTTACACAACACTTTAGATATTTTTAATAATTGCAAGAATCCTTTTTTAGCAACAAGATATCATTCTCTTGTTGTCAGCAAAGATCATTTTCCAAAATGTTTACAGATAACTGCTATTGCATATGGTTCAAATAATCAAAATAAAGAGATTATGGCGCTAAAACATAAAGAATATCCTCTGTTTGGTGTGCAGTTTCATCCTGAAAGCATCTTGACAAAAGATGGAATCAAAATTTTTGCAAGATTCTTATCGGGTGCGACCACCCAACTTAGGTAATAGCTGTAAGTGGATTTTGTTTAATATTGTATATTTCTTCAATATTTCCGTTGATATATTCAGTTCTGATATGCGCCATATTGTTTGCATTTTCATTTGTCCATCTTATTCCTG
>JACRKF010000044.1 GCA_016219865.1 Candidatus Woesearchaeota archaeon
AAAAAGTTGAAGGATTTTTAGAAAGAACTGTAAATAAGATAGGGACATCAGCAAAAGCGGACATACCACGTAAATATCTTGGAAAAAGAGTTTATGTTATTATTCTTAAAGATTAGAATTTAGGTTTACTGTCCCACAGCCGAAATTGACAGTATTTCCGAACTCACTTCGTTCAGGAAATACTGGAAAAAGGATAATATTTATATAATACACCTCGCTGATAGTTACTAAGGAGGATTTTACAAAATTGCAAAATTCTCTAAGATAAACAACAAAAAAGAGAATAAACAAAAGAGAGAATAGAATGGGAATGCAGCAAAATGAGTTATTTGATATTTTATTTCTTAAAGATGATATTACTTGGCAAACCATGATTTATGAGTTAGTAAGAAAAGAACAAATGGATCCTTGGGATATAGATATTGCAACATTATCCCAACGATTTCTTGAAACATTGCGAAAATTGAAAGAAATGGATTTTCGTATTTCTGGGAAGATTATACTTGCAGCTGCAATACTGCTGCGCTTAAAGTCGCACAAACTTGTTACAGAAGATCTTTCTGAACTTGACAGATTAATTTCAATGTCAGAACAAACAGAGCAAGAATTCTATGATGAACTTGAACAGAATATAAATGAGAATAATATTAAAATTAATATCGATGGCAATGATTTTACACTTACTCCAAGAACTCCTCAGCCTAGAAAAAGAAAAGTAAGTGTTTATGACTTAGTTGAAGCATTGCAGAAAGCTTTGGAAGTCAAGAAAAGAAGAATGGCTCGTATCAGAGGAGATGACATTCAGATGGAGATTCCTAAGAAAATTGTTGATATGAATTTATTGATACAACAAACATACAATCAAATAGCCGCGCATTTCTTGCAGAAAAAAGATTCTAAGATAATGACATTCACAGAACTAATCAATAACAGCCAAGAAAAAGAAGAAAAGATTTATGCGTTTGTACCATTATTGCATTTGACAACCCACAGAAAAATAGATATTGATCAAGAAGCGCATTTGACTGAGATCACAATAACACTTTCTGATATACACACAAAATTAGCGCAGGATAAAGAAGATAGAAAAAATGAAAAGATAGATGTTAGCAGAGAAGAAGACAGTGAGAAAGCAAAAAAAAAGAAGAAAACTAAAATAGAAAAAGAGCAGAAACAAGAAAAAGTGTAGTTACTTTAGTAGTTCTTCATAACCTTTCAGGTTTTTTATCTATATAAAGCTTTATATACATCCCCTCTAATCTTATTCTTATGCACGTTATAAAAACAAGTTATAATGGAGATCCAAATATTGGACTAATGGTATTTGCAAATGATAAGTTCTGCTTAGTTGGAAGTTTGGCAACTGACAAATTAGTTAAGGAATTGCATCAAGTATTTCAAGTGCCTGTGCATAGAATAACATTATGCGGCACAGATTTAATTGGAGTATTTTGTGTTGGTAATAATCATATGATTTTATTGCCTAGCATTGTATTTGATTATGAATTAGAGATATTAGATGAACTTAAAATTAAATATACAATAATTGACAGCAGATTAACTGCTTTAGGCAATGATATTCTCTGCAATGAGACAGTTGCATATGTTAATCCTGAATTTTCTGATGAAGCAAGAAAAACAATTAAAAAAGCACTGCATGTTGAATTAAAAGAAGGAACAATTGCAGAACTAGAAAATGTTGGATCACTTGCAGTTATAAGTAAAAATAAAATGGTAGTGCATTCTGATGCAACAGATGAAGAAATAGAATTGCTTGGAAAAATATTTTCAGCAGAAATAACAAAAGGATCTGTTAATTTTGGATCACCTTATATCAGATCAGGCAGTGTTGCTAATAAACATGGATTTGCTATTGGAAAATTATCAACAGGTATTGAAATAGCAACAATGGATGAAGGACTTGGATTTTTGTAAAGTTTTATATACAAATTCTTTCTAAAATAAGTTATGCAGCAAAAAAGAGTTCAAAAGAAAGCTCAATTTTCAATGGAATACCTGATGGTAATTGCTTTTGTACTAGTTTTATTTGTGCCTGCGCTTGGTTATCTTATGTCTAGTTCTGGTGAAAGTGAAGTTGAGTTTACAAGATTAAAAGTAAATGTGCTTGCTAATACAATACTTGATGAAGCTAAGGTACTGTATTATTCTGGCGGTTATGGGAAAAGAAGCATCCGTTACATACTTCCTGAAAGAATAACAGCATTTTATCTTACAGGAGAGAATAACGAGCAATTGGTTTTTGAGATGAACACACCATTAGGAAAAAGGGATCTTGTTTTCATTTCAGAAATACCCTTATTATTTCCAGATCCTATCAAAGATGAAGGTGGAGAAAATAAAATAACAAATCTTAATACTATTTATTTACTAAAACAAGAAAACGAAACAAATATTATCATTTGCACTAATCTATATATGGTAGAACCGCCTTGTTTAGGGTTAGCAGAGGAAGTTGCTGAACCAGTGGTAAATCCTTAAGTGAATTTTGCATTTTTGATTATCTCTTTTATTTCACAAATATCTTTTTCAAGAAGATTTAATCCAGCATTGCCTGTATGTCCATTATTTGTTTTACTTTTGATATTAGTGATAACTTTTTCTTTGTCAATTATCCGCTGATTGTTTTTATTATTATACAGGGCATTATTCTGCAGTTCATTATTCTGCGGAACATTATTCTGCAGAGCATTTCCTACTTCTTTATAGGCATCTCTAAATGTCATGCCTTTCTTAACAAGTTCATATGCATTATCAGCTGCAAATACTTCAGCAGAAAATCCTTGCAAACATTTATCTTCATTGATTATAATTCCTCTCAATAAATTGTTCATTATTGCAATACTATCAATACAAATCTGAAAGCTTTCAATCATCGGTTTCTTTGTTAGCTGCAAATCTCTATTGTAGCCAGAAATAAGTTTGCTGACAATTGACTGCACTAAAAAATAATGCGCTTGCACAACTGATGTCTTTCCACGAATAAGTTCAAGCACATCTGGATTTTTCTTTTGAGGCATAATACTTGAACCTGTGCAAAATCTATCCGGCAGTGAAATATAACCAAATTCATCCATGCTAAACAAAATAAGATCATTTGCAATCCTTCCAAGATCCTGCATAATCATAGAAAGCGAATGCAAAATAGTCAATTCTATTTTTCCTCTGCTATTTTGCACATAAGCAACATTATTCTGCGTTTTTTTAAATCCAAGTAATTCAGCAGTATAGTTTCTATCCAGTTCAATGCTCACACCATAGCCAGCTCCTGATCCAAGAGGACATTGATCAGCAATTGAAAATGCCGCATCAATTGTTTGGAAATTGTCTAACAAAGATTCTGCATAAGCACCAAATAATATTCCAACAGAAGAAGGCATTGCTTTTTGCATATGTGTATAACCAACTAATGGAACAAACTCATTTTTCTTTGCAATATTTATTATAGACTCAATTAATTGAACTAATTGCTCTTTTAATAAAATAAGCTGTTCTTTGCAGTACAAACGCAATGCTACTAATACTTGATCATTTCGCGATCTTCCTGTATGTATCTTTTTGCCAATCTCACCTAGTTCTGAAACAAGGTAATTCTCAATTGCAGTATGCATATCTTCTTCTTCTTGCTTAATGAAAAATTCTTTTTTCTCAACAAGAGCAGATAATTTTTGCAATCCGCAAATTAATTGTTTTAATTCTTGCTCTTTTAAGATTCCAGATTTCAATAAAGTCTTCGCATGCGCAATACTTGCAGAGATATCATATTGAATGAGATGCATATCTATCAAAAAGTCATCTCCAACTGTAAATTGTTCAACTGCCTTATCAATTGCAGTGCTGCTAACTGCAGTGTTGTTTTTTTCCCATAATTTCATTGTTAATCAGATCTTTTTTTTAAGATTAAATGATGGGCTTTTAATCTGATTGCATTTATCTTGATAAAACCAATGCTGTCTTGCTGATTAAATCCGCCTTCAACATCCATGCTGCTTAATTCTTGATCATATAATGAACTTGGGCTTTCTCGTCCTGTATTAATTACATTGCCTTTGTACAAAGTAAGATAAGCAATGCCATCAATTACCTCTTGGCTTTTGTTGATTGCTGCCATTAAAAAATCCATCTCTGGTGAGTACCAAAAACCATAATAAACTAATTCTGCAAACTTTGGTGAAAGCATATCACGCAAACGCATTACTTCTCTATCCATTGCAATTCCTTCAATATCAAGATGAGCTGATCTTAAGATAGTTGCGCCTGGTGTTTCATAAACTCCACGTGATTTAATGCCAACAAATCTGTTCTCCACAATATCAATTCTTCCAATGCCATGCAATGAACCAAGTTCATTAAGATATTGAAATAATTCAAGAGGATTTTCTTTTGCAGTATTATCATCTTTATTGACTACTTTTATTGGAAGTCCATCTTTAAAATGAATTTCTATATGAGCCTCTTTATCTGGCGCAGTCTGTGGAGAATTGGTGTATTCAAACATTTCCGGATTTGGAGCTAATTTTGGATCCTCTAAGATTCCTGATTCGTAACTAATATGCATCAAATTCTCATCTGTTGAATATGGAGCTGAAACTGTAGCTTTTACAGGAATTCCATTCTTTGCAGCATAATTAATTAGATCAGTTCTTCCTTTAAATTGAGCAAGAAATTCTGCATCCTTCCATGGTGAAATAACTTTAATATCTGGTTTTAATGCAAAATAACTTAATTCAAATCTGACTTGATCATTGCCTTTTCCTGTTGCGCCATGAGAAACATAGCGCGCATTTTCTTTAATTGCGATTTCAATCTGTTTTTTTGCAATTAATGGTCTTGCAAGAGATGTGCCAAGTAAATAACGCTGCTCGTAAATTGCATTTGATTTCATTGCAGGAAAAATAAAATCTGTAACAAACTCTTTTTTACAATCAACTATATATACTTTACTTGCGCCAATCTTTAATGCCTTTTGTTCTGCTGCTAAAAAGTCTTCCTTCTGGCCAATATCAGCAATGTATGCAATAACTTCATAACCTTTGTTAAGAAGCCATTGCAAGATACAGCTAGTATCCAATCCGCCTGAATAAGCCAGCACAACTTTCTCTTTCATGAAAATCACCTCATTAAAATTACAATTATTTATCATAAATTTCAAAATTTGATTCGATTTTTAAAACTGATGACTGCCATAAAACTTACAATAACTAAGTTGTTTTGTATAAAACAAATGATTTTCAATATTTCTATGCAAAAAATTATATGAAAAACTTTATAAATAACCACTAAATCTTAGCTAAACATGGTAATTTATCACGAACGATCATTGCGAAAGCCAAGCGGCGGAAGAATCAAAGCATATAGAAAGAAAAAGCAATATTATATAGGAAGCAATCCAACATTGCCAAGAATAGAAGAAAAACCAAAATATAAAGTTGTAAAAACTTATGGCGGCAATGCAAAAGTAAGAACAATGGCAGAACAGTTTATCACAGTTTTCGATTCTAAGGATAAAAAATCAAAGAAAGTCAAGATGATCAACATTGTTGACAATAAAGCAAACAAACTCTATGTACGAAGAAATATTCTTACAAAAGGAGCAGTTGTTGAAACAGAACTTGGAAAAGTAATTGTTACAACAAGACCAGCGCAATCGGGAAGCGTGCAGGGGAAGTTGTTGCAGTAAATATCTAATATTATCTCTTCTAGATTATCCTTTTTTAATAATTTAATTCTTATTCAATCCATTTTCTTTTTTCAGCACAGCTTCAAGCGCAGCTAATCCTACTTCAACTTGATCATCAGTTGGTTCTCTAGTAGTTAACTTCTGCACAGCTAATCCAGGCAATGAAATTAATCTAAATAGAAAATTCTTCTGATAATATGCTGACAATTTTAAGATTTCATACGATATTCCTGCTAAAGGCAATAAAAAGATTAATCTAACTCCGAACAAAATACTTTTCTTGGCAATAAATGAAAGCGCTGCAAAACTTGGGAAAAGCATATTAACAACAGTTGGAATAAAACTAAATACAATAACTCCAATAAGAATGACAAACAAAATAAAACTTGTGCCGCAACGCGCATTTAATGTTGTAAATGACTGCGCATTCTTGACAATCAGCTTTTTCTTTGCTTCATAACAATTAACTGCCTTGTGCTCAGCGCCATGATATTGAAAAACTCTTTTAATATCTTCCATTCGCGAAATAAGAATTATGTAAATCAAAAACAATGATAATTTTATAATGCCATCAACAAGATTAAATAATGCTGCATTTGTTTCTTCATGAATTTTCAGCAGTGTTGTTAATGCATATGGCGTTAGCACAAATAACAATAATGCAAATGCCAATGATATTATTATTGTAAAGATAATTGCTGCATTTGATAATTGTTCGTTTTTTTCATCTGTTGCTTCATTTGCTGAAAAATGCAATGCTTTAATTCCAAGCGAAAGCATTTCAAAAAGCATAACAATACCGCGAAAAAAAGGAAGTCGCAAGAAGCTAAATCTTTTAGCGATAGATGAGCATTTTTCTACTTTTATCGTAATTTCTTTATTTGGTTTTCTTACAGCAATGGCAATAAAATTAGGAGATTTCATCATGACTCCTTCAATTACTGCTTGCCCTCCAATAAGAAGTTTTGGTGTAGTTTCACTCATTAAGATTTTAAGAATTATTTATCTATATAAATGTGAGTATTTTTTTAGCAAGCATATTCTTCTCTATTTTTTCTTTTTTTTAAAATTTAGTATAATTAAGAATACTACAATAACACCCATAACTATTAAGATTATAAGAATAGGAAACTTATTGCTTTTCTTTTCCTTGTCATAGGTAGTTGATACCGCTTTTTCAAAAATAATCGGTGTGTCTGTCAGAAAGTTTACTTTTCTGCTATTCTTCTCTGTTTCTAATTCAAATTCCCTGCGATAAGTTTCATTGTTAAATGTAATGTTAAAGAAAGTCTTGCCATTTTCATCTGTTTTGCCCAAGAAAATCGCATTATTACCCTCTAAAAGTATTATCTCTGTATTTGGTTCAGCAATAACAGAATATTCACGAATAATAATTCCTTTAATCCAATGAACATCATCAAGATTTTTTGGTTCAAGTATCTTAACGTCCCCTTGGATTGTTCCTCTGTAATCAGCAATAACAAAAGGGGAAACATCAATAGAAGAATTCTTAAAGATAAAGTTAAAATAACCTCCTTCACCAATTGTTTTATTGCCAACTTTAAAACCATCAGCAAATTCCGGTTTATGAATTAACTGCATTGATTGTATTAAAATAGTATCAATAAACTCAATTCTCTTAGAGCCATAATTAAACATATTTATTAGGATAGAATTTTTGATTATCAGATCAGAATAGTCATAAGGATGAACCATTGCATATGAATTACTAATTTCTGCAATTGTTCCCAACATTTCAGGTTTAAAATTATTAAAGTTTACATTCAGAAGTGTTATATTATAAGGCAAATTAATACCAGAAACAGAATCTTGAAGTTTAAACTCTTTTACAAATCCTGTTGGCAAGCCATTTATCTTGATTCGTGTATCTGTTGGTGGAAATTTTATCCAGAAATTCTCTACTTCGGAATTCTTTACAGTTATATCTTTTTGGCAAGCATAATCAAAGTTGAAACTCCACATTGCTTTAACACTAGAATTATGTAATTTAATTGAACCAAGACTTAAACTCTCAAGATTAAGATTTATATTTTTATCTTTTTCTAAATTCTCGAGTGTAAGCTTTTCTGGTGTGCTATCTTTACAATCAAACACAAAACTTCCTATAAGCGAGTCATTTATTTCAATATCTGAGTTATAATTCCAATAAACAAAAGAAATAGTCGAATTTTTTGCATTCATTGAATAGAATCTCCCACTAATTCTTCCATAAATATTGCTATTTTCTATCAAAGCATTTGCTTCCCTTATATCTATGTTTAATTCTGAACCTAAGAAACCACCCATTTTTTCAACCATTGTATTTTCTGATGATCTTATTTCTGAATTGACTATTTTTATATGTGCACTGGTTGCTATGAACCTATGTTCAGATTTATAACGCTCCACAATAATTAGCGTTGAATTTTCCAGATTCAAGGTTGCACCTTCATTAAGAATAAAATTCCCATCCACTTTAAGAGTCTTGTCTTTGAGTGTTAGTGTCTGACTATTTTCGATGATTAGGTCGCCTAAGTGTACTTCTGCAGATGCTATTGCATTACTCGTGAAAATAAGAAAAAGTACTATAACAAAAACTGACAATAAGATTAACTTCTTTTTCATAATAACCTTTAGTTAAGACTGCTTTAATAATTTTTCGCAATTACTTTTGCCAGAATTACAGAGCTATTAGTATCTCTTGAATTCACTTCGTTCATTCAAGAGATACTAAAACAAAGAAAACCTTTAAATAGAACTAAACTAAAAAATAAAAAATCGAACGGAGTGAAGATTTTTTATGATGAAAAAAGCAATGTCGCCATTATTAGCAACTGTATTGATAATAGCTGCAATTGTTGCAGTTGGCGCGCTATTAACTACATTTACTGCTTCATTAGGTGAATGCGGCAAGGTATTTATAGCATTTGCAACAGTAGGAGAAGTTCCTAAAGTGTGCTTTAATCAAGATACTTCTGTAATTGAAGCAACAATTGAAAATGGTCCAAAAGAAAATGTTCCTGAATTTGCAATAACATTACAAGGGAGCAGAGATCTTGAAAATAGCAGACTAAAAGAAAACTTTGGGAAATCTGTAACAAAAAAAATAACTATCCCCTATGATATAGCAAAAATGGGTAAGTTGGAAAAACTTAAGATTGTACCAATTATCTTTAAAGAAAATGAAGAAATAATCTGTCCTGTCAGCAAGAATATAGTTGCTGAAAATGTTAAGGAATGCTGAAGATTAATTAAGAAAAGAATCAACAGGTTGAGTTAATTCTTTAACAGCATCTGCAGCTTTATTTAACAATAAAAGCTCTTCATCATTTAAATCAAGTTCAATTATCTCCTTAAGTCCTTCTTTACCTAAGATTACTGGAACACCTACAAAAGTATTTTTAATGCCATATTCTCCCTCTAAAAGAACACTACATGACAATATTTTATGATAATTGTGATTATTAATGTTTTATATCTTGCTGTATCTAAAATGCCAGCCATTCCTATTACTCTATTTTTTGGAAATCCACTTACTTTATATGCAGTATAAACCATTGCATCTAATGGGTTTGAAACAACTATCAAAATAGATTCTGGAGAATATTGAACTGCTTGTTTTACAACAGAAGAAACAATCTTAACATTTGTCTGCAATAATTCATCTCTTGTCATCCCTGGTTTCCTTGCAATGCCAGCAGTTATTACAATAATGTCTGATTTTTTTGCGCGCTCATAGGAATTTGTTCCAATTATCTTTGTCTTAAAATTCTCAATTGCAGATGATTGTGATATATCAAGAGCTTTTCCCTACGGAATTCCATCTAGAATGTCGACGAGAACAATTTCATCAACAATATTCTTTAATGCTAAGATATGCGCAGCAGTTGCGCCAACAAAACCTGAGCCAATTATTGTTACTTTAGTCAATATTATCACTCCCTTCTTCAGTATTTTTATTTGAACTTGTTATTAATATTAAAGTATCAATCTTAAAGAGAATTGAGATTGCTTTTATAGTTTTTCATTAACATTTAAATATACTTCAATTTCTCATAATCATTTATGGTCATGGATCAGCAACAAGCAAGAACTTTTGAAAAGATTAGCAATTTATATGATAAAGCAAGAACCAGTTATCCACCACAACTTATTAACGATATCATTGCTTATTCAGGGATAAAACAAAATGGAATGATATTAGATGTTGGCTGCGGCACAGGTCAGGCAACTTTTCTTTTTGCGCAACGAGATTATAATGTTGTTGGATTAGATGCAGGTCAAGAGATGGTTACTATTGCAATTGGAAAATGTTCTTCGTTTCCAAAAGTTAGTTTTAAAGTTGGAACTTTTGAAGAGATTGAATTTCCTGATTCTTCAATAGATATTATTGCATCTGGAATGGCTTGGCACTGGATTAATCCTGAAGTTGCAGAAAAAAAAACGTATGAAATCTTAAGAAATGGTGGGACACTTGCTCTGTTTTGGTCACATCAACAAAAAGAAAAATCAGATTTCGTAAAAGCTGTAGGGAATGTTCTTGACAAATATGGCGGCATAGAGAGAGGACCAGCTGGATCAAGAGTTAAACAAATTTCGGATAATCTTTATGAAAGATTAAAACTAAACAAATTGTTTACTTCTGTCGAAATGAGAGAATATAATGAAAATATTGAGTTTAGCAAAGAAAGATATCTTAATTTAATAATTTCATATGGTTGGGTACAAATCTTGCCTGAAAATAAAAAGAAAGATTTAACAGACGACTTGCAGAAATTATTTAAGAAGTATGAAGAACCGTTGATTATTCCATATAAGTATATGTTGGTTCTGGCAAAAAAGAGCTAGAATAATAAATCTTATGATACTATAGAAAGATTCAAATACTAATCCAATATAGTACTAATATAATCAAAAGAATAAGTATAAGTGAAGAATAACAGAAAATGAAAAAACCATGCAACTAAAACTAAACATCAACAAAACAGTAGAGCAAAATGCAGCAATGTACTTTGAACTAGCAAAAAAAGCAAAGAAAAAGTTAGAAGGTGCAAACAAAGCAATTGCAGAAAATAAGAAAAAGCTTGAATTGCTTGTTAAAGAACAAGAGAAAAAAGAGATCGACACAACAGAACAAAATTCTTTCTTGCCTAAAGCTAAAAAGAATTGGTATGAAAAATTCCGTTGGTTTTATTCAAGTGAAGGTTTTCTGGCAATTGGCGGAAGAGATTCAACATCAAATGAAATAGTTATCAAGAAACACACAGATAAAGATGATCTTGTTTTTCATACAGATATGGCAGGTTCTCCATTTTTTGTAATAAAAGCAGATGGAAAAGAGATTGGAAAGCAAACAATACAAGAGACAGCAGATGCAACTGCTTGTTTCTCACGAGCATGGAAACTAGGTTTGGCAACAACAGATGTATTTTTTGTCAAGCCAGAACAAGTCAGCAAAGAGGCAAATGCAGGAGAGTATATGCCAAAAGGCGCATTTATGGTTAGAGGGAAAACTAATTATATAAATCCAGTTATGAAACTTGCAATTGGGTTAAAGGACAATCAACTGATTTCTGGTCCTGCTGCTGCAATACAAGCGCAGACAAAAGATGTTCTTATTTTATTGCAAGGCAAAGAAAAACCAAGCGATATTGCAAAGCTTATCAAAAAAAAGTTTGGCAAAGAGCTTGCGGCAACATATGATGATATTATCAGAATGCTTCCAGCAGGCGGATGCAAAGTAGAGAAAGAAAAACGGTGAGAAAATTGCTTTGGTTGTTGTATGTCATAAGCAGCGCATTTTTCTTTTGCTTAGGAAATGTCGCTGAGAAAATACTTGTCAATAAGTATGTAAAAAATAGCACATTCTATGGGTATACGTTGATTACATTTCTGATATACGGATTAATTGCATTTTTCTTGTTTCCTTTTGCTAGTTTTGACACAATAACACCTTTTATTTTATTGTTGATAATAGCGCGTACTATTGAAAATTTATTGTTTTATTATTTCTGGATTAAATTAATGATGGACGAAGAGATCAGCAGAATTGTG
Source organism: Candidatus Woesearchaeota archaeon (assembly GCA_016219865.1). Classification (GTDB taxonomy): domain Archaea; phylum Nanobdellota; class Nanobdellia; order Woesearchaeales; family DSVV01; genus JACRKF01. The sequence continues at coordinate 11,753 of JACRKF010000044.1, forward strand.
GGGATTTTATTTTTGTATCCATTAATTACATTTTTCTTGGATTATTTATTGTTTAAAACACAACTTTCTGTTTTATTTTACATTGGATCACTGATGATGATTATAAGCGCATTGTTAATGTCATATAAGCCAAGCAAAAAAATATTTGTTGAAAAAAAACACATATTTTATCTGATAATGATCATTATCTTATGGGGTATTTATGGGATTCTCTTAAAAGCAATAACAATTGCAGTTGATATTCCAACATTTTTGTTTTTTGAAACAGCTTCTGCATTGATTATCTCAATTATAATTATTTCTCTATCAAAAACAATCCAAAAACAAATAACTGAGTTCTTTACTATGAATAAAATATTTTGGTTAGCTGTTGTTGGCGTAACTATTTTGTATCTTTCAGCATTATTGCTTTCTTTTAAAGCATATAGTTTACAGAAAGTATCATTGGTTGCTTCATTTGAAACAATACAACCAACTTTTGTGTTTATTACAGCATTGTTATTATCTTTATTTTTTCCTGAGATATTAAAAGAAGAAATTGACAAAAAAACAATAATCTATAAAATAATAGCTCTTGCCTTATTAATTGTTGGCGTATGGTTGGTTAGTTTCAATTTTTGATTTTTGCAACTAGTAAGTTGCAAAAATTATACCGAAAGGTTTATTAGCTCAATTGAATCCTTTAAGATAAATATGAAAGATAAGATAGTTAGTTATATAAAATCATTAGATTTATCTATTTTTGGCCAAAACAATAGTCCTATTACTTCTATCAAGATAAACAAAGTTATTGAAAGAAATTATTCTTTGAATTATTATCTTGTTGTAAATGGCACAAAATGCATCTTGAAATTGAACATAAATAATATGTTTAATATTGATTCAATGCTTTCTGTAGAGTATAGCATTCTTAAATATATGAATGGCGTGTTTGGACCTAAAGTGTATCATCTTGATACAAGCAGAAAAGCTTTTCCATTTGATATTCTTATCTGTGAATACATAGATGGTGATACACCTAAGGAATATAATAAACAAGTTTTAATAAATATTGCAAAAGTGATGAGTGTTATTCATTCTATTGATACTGAACAGATGAAAACATTCTTACCAACAAGAACTCCTTTTGAAAACTTTGAATTATTTACGGCATTCCAAAAAGACATTAAAAAAACAAAGGAACTTGCTGTTATCAACCAGTTGATTGCAAAGGCAAAACATGAGCTTTATAATAATAAAAGCCTTTTTACAAATGTTAATCAATGTTTTATTTATTACGGATTAGACTTGGATGATTTGTTATTTAAAGAGAATAAAATAAAATTAATTGATTGGAGCCTAAGTTGCAAAGGTGACAAAGCAGAAGATATTGCATTTGTTTTCTCAGTAGCTAACTTATTTCATCAAAAACCGCTTAATCAAAAAACAAGAAATTTGTTTCTTGAACAATTTACATTATATGGCGATGATAGAACATTAGCAAAACGATTAAAATTGTTTGAATTCTTAACATCTTTGTATATACTTTGCATTCTTTATAGACAATTATATTCATCAACAACTCCAAAAGAAATTCTTAAGAAACATAAGAAAAAATATGAATCTTGTTTAAAATATGGTGTTGCATATCTTAAAAAGATGAAATAGGTTTATTCATTATTAAGTAGTTCTTAATTATACTAAATCTATACCTCATTTGCGGCTTCATCCAATAATTGATTTTTAGTTTGAGATGAAAATAACAACAACAGAGGTGCAGACGCACAAAATTTCTGTTGAAATTTTGTGCTACTCGGGTTTCCCATAGGAATACCCTCCCTCGTCCTGTACCAATGTTGTT
>JACRKF010000045.1 GCA_016219865.1 Candidatus Woesearchaeota archaeon
AACAAAAAACAAGAATAAAAATTGGAAGAAATAGGCTCTTTATAGAAAATATCTTTGCATTTTTGGAAAAATTAGGGGGTAAAGTAACTCCTTATTTTAACATTGAATCTACAAAAATCCATAATTTGCTAGTGTCAACTCTCTCAAATTTAATAAAATGCGTAAGGATGAAAACATAATTAAGAGGATTAAGAGAAAAATAATCAAAACAAGACAAGTTTCATACGATTTTCTATGAAAAAAAACTTCTCGAAGGTATTTTTCTATAGGTTTTTCAAACCATTCACACAGCCAAGTTATAGAAAGTTATTTATAGTAATTAATCATTTTCTAGTTTATGCCAGAACTTCAATTTGAAAAACAAGTGATCAGTACATTAACTGATTTAAGAAAGGAGATGGATTATCTTAAAAGAGACATCCATAGTATCAGACAAATAATGGAAGATATAAAATTGACAGACGAGGAAAATATTGGAGTTAAGCAAACAATTAAAAAAATAAAATCAGGTGATACTTCTGAGTTTATACCATGGAAATCAGCTAAAAAAGAGTTAGGGTTAGAATAATGTTTTCTATTGAATTAAAAAAATCAGCATTAAAATTTCTTAAAGTATTAAAAGTAAAAGATGACTTGTATAGAATTTCAAACAAAATAGATCAACTCCAAATAAACCCATTTCCGACAGATTCTAAGCGTGTTGAAGGAAACTTTGAATTTAAGATATTTCGAATAAGGGTAGGAAATTATCGCATACTTTATTACATAGATTATAATAATTCAAAGGTATATATTGAAAAAATAGACAAAAGAGAAAATGTGTATTGAGATTCTCAGAGCATTTGTATCAATTTCCCATGCAACTCTTTATTCGCTGCAATAATCGATGTATCTCCTAACACGCAATCTTTCCCATTCTTATCTGTAACCTTACCGCCAGCTTCACGAACAATAACAACTGCTGCTGCAATATCCCATGGTTCTAAATTGAGAGAAATATAACCATGCAATTTACCAGCTGCAACCAATGCTAATGCAACTGATGAACAAGCATACGTAACTGGATAACAAATACCATCATCTGCTAATAACTTTCGTTGTAATTGCAGTATTTCAAGCCGTTCATTCTTTCCACAACCTTTGCCATAATCAATACCAAGCATTGCTTTGTTGATATCAGAAAGAGTTGAAATAGTTATTTTTTTATTATTCAAAAATGCACCTTTACCTTCTTCTGCAACATACAACTCTTTTCGCAATGGAGCATAGATAACTCCGAGTATAAATCTTTTTTTATATGCTAATCCGATAGAAACAGCAAAATGATCACTGATTCCATAGGTGTATGGCAATGTTCCATCAAGAGGATCAACTACCCATGTATAATCCGATTGTTGTTCAAGATTTTCTTGCTCTTCAGAGTAAATATTATGCTCAGGAAAATGCTTTTGAATCTCTGTTCGAATAAATGCATCAGAAAGATCATCAACTTTCGTCTTAAAATTAGTTTTCAGCTTGTATTCCATCTCTTGTATCTGCTGATAATGGAGCATCAAGATATTTCCAGCAGCTTTTGCTGTGTTGATTGCGAATTGTTTGAATGATTGTTGCATTCTTATTGATGAGAGATTAAGATTTAAAAAGGTGACGTAAATAATTCCGAATTTATCTGCTCATCCTTCCAACCATTTTTCTCAATACCTTCACTTTACCAAATTCAAGCATTTCATCATAGTTTTTCCCGCCAACGGCAAATACAGAAAAGTTACTCAAATTTTCTTGCAAAAAAGGACTCAGCAATTGTTCATTTAAGATATCAGTCCCTTCAGTTATTGTATTTAAGGAAGGCATTGCTATGAGATTGTATCTTTTATTCTTACCACTTTCGTTCTTAATCTTTATTTCGCCGGAAACAAAGCATTTGTACCTCTCAACCCTATTCTTTTGCCGCAATGCAATCGCGCAATGCTCATGCCCAATAATGATTGCCTTTGTCTGCTGAGGAATATCAGGAATCTCATCACCATGCAATATAAAGTAGTTATCTAAAAAGACGCAAGATTGTAAGATGATCTTACGTTTTTTTGTGATAGGCAATAGAAATTTATCATGATTTCCTTTGATGATAATTAATTCTTTACAATGCTTCAAAAGAAAATCAAGAAATCGAATTATCTCTCGCCATTCCTGCTGATTAATTTCTCCAAATTCATGTTTTAAATCGCCTGTGATAATAATCTTTTCTGGTTTAACTTTCTCAAAGACGGATTCTAGTCGAAGAATAATATCTTTAAGCATAAATCGCGGTACAATGACTCCCTTTTTATACAAAGCTTCTTCATAGCCAAGATGAATGTCTGACAAGATTAATGCCTGTTGTTTTTTAAGATAGAGTGTTAATCCAATTGCCTCTATATTTTCAATTATTTCCATAAACACTACAAAAGAGAATGGTATTAAATATTTATTCCTTAATTGAAAAAAAATCCGAGGGCTCCCAAACCATAAATGGTGGGGATTCCAGCTCGGATTTTTAGCAAATCAGACGGACAGTGGACGGACATTCATCTCCAACTATGAATTGTGGAGATTTTCGTCCGTCTGATTTAACTAAACAATTACTTAATTTTTATAAATAGGTATATATTCCCTAGATCTATGATACAAGGAATTTTGGTAGATGGCATTATTAATCGAGTAAATAGACAAGAAAATGTAATGAGAGCATTAGAAGAAGAGTTGGCAACTTTAAGAACTACAGAATTAGATCCTATAAAAAATAAGGAACATGCATTCTTACATTATGAATTGCAGCAAATATTTGCAGAGTATATCTTAGATAAAATAAAAAATACCTCAGCAGAATTATTGTTATTTTTTGGAATAGTAAACAATGATGAAGATAATTTCTTCGAGGATATTGTTGATATTGAGTTAAGAATCCTTGAAGATGAGATTCTTGATAAGATTAATTCTCGTTTGAGCAGAACAATTGCATTGGAAAAAGGATACCAACAATTATACACACAAATTGCTAAAGAATGCCATTCTTTAATTGATTTTATTGGAAAGAATATCAACAAAAAGAATGCCATTGGAATATTATCAGAAAATGCATTTTTCAAATCAATTGAATCAATTATGAATGCTTATGAAAACATTCAGAATAGAGCAAGAGATTTTCTTGGAGATGATTTTAATCCAAAAATAATGTTAAGAAAGAATAAAGAAAAAGAAGATTGCATTGAAAAGATTGTTTCAGAAACTGTTTTAATCAGTTATTCAGCATATCTCGTCAATGCAATAAAGAATGAAGAACAAATTGAAGAAAACAGAACAAAGAGCGATTATTACAACACAATTGTTGGTTTTTACGGCAGTGTTCTTGATAAAATAATTGAACTAAAAAAGAGAAAAAGTATTGGAACAACTATAAAAGAAGCAGTTAATGAGAATATTCATGAGATTATTGCATCATTGATTGGCATACAACTAGGTTATTTTTTATTGTGCAAAATATCAGCAATCTGCGGTCAGAAACGATGAATTGAGCAAGATAGATGGAATACGATCATTGATTACAATGAAAGAAAGCATTGCAAGTTTTGTGCATAATTATGAAACTCATTTAACATCTGATTTTAATGAAACAACTGCAAGAGATAAATGCAGACTAATCATGCAAGAGCACGGGATATATTATCATTGATTTTTTGTGAGTTCATTTCGTTCACTCTACAAAAAAGAGAGTTCTAGAAAAAGAGCAAGAATTGAATTTATCTCTGTTTATCTGTGCTGATATGTGCTTCATTAAGATTATAAGTGATATTGCCATCAGCAATAGTAGTAGTCTGGTGAAAATCCATTCCCGTAACATCAACAATTACCGGTTTAATTGCAGCGTCATACGTTTTATCAATTGCAGCAATTTGTGATACATATTCAGCAAAATCAATCTTTGTTAACATTGATGCAGCATATTCTCCTCCTTTAAGCTGCTCAATGTGCTGAATAAAAGTATGCCGTAGATTTAAATAATTTTCAGAACCTAATACAGACTTTCGTCTCATTTCTCGTAAGTTATCTTCAAGGAAATCTTTAAGAGTTTTTCTTTCTCTGCGATAGATCATATCCAATGTTTTTTGCGTTGTTTCAATCCGAGCATAAACTGCATCATCAATAACACCGTCACTTACTTTCTTTTTTCCTTCATTATCTGTGTAGAATCTATACTGATCTGCTAATTCTTTCACTTTATCAGCTGCAACACTCAGCAGAGTTATTGTCTTTGTTGCTTGATAATTTATTGTATTATCTGAACCAACTACAGAATGTACAGTGCCAGAAACAATCTCAGGCAATACTGGAGCTGATTCCTTGCCAACAAAATCAATCAGTTTTTCAAAAGCGTGAGAAACAACGCTATGCTTATAACCTTCTTCATTAAATTCTGCCAGCAACTCTATTGCAACTTTTAAATCTGATCGAGTAATATCAATAATTTTCTTAAGTGATAGATTCTGTGTATATTCTTCTTCAATTCTTTGTTCTGTTACTCGAACTATAGCTTTATCTATGCTTTCTTTTGTAAGTTTAAACGACCCAAGCAATTGTTTTTCTTCTACAAGAGCATTTGTCTCTCCAACAATATCTTGATATGCTCGAGACTTCTTATCAGTATGGCTATACCATTCTTGGAATACTTTATCGAGTTCTATACTTTTGATATCATTCCCTTGCGAACAATACTGCGCTAATCTGCCATGCGCAAGAGCATAGAATTCTGCAGCAATTGTTTGGGCAATATCCTGTTTTGCTTTCTCTACCGCTTCAGTTGGTACTTTATTATGGTTAGAATCATAATGCGCAACAAAAGAAGAATAGAAACCAATCTTTTCTCTGCCATTCTCTATTTTAGCTATACTTTGTAGTATCTCAACCAATGTACTATCTTTTGTTGCGAATAAACGACCAAGTATTCCCATAGTTGCTCTAGAGGGGATAGATTGAGGTAGTATTTAAATGTTTCTTTTTTAACAACTCACAAGTAGTTATTTTAGAAAGATTTAACCATCAACAGCTTTCAACACCAATTCTTTCAATTCTTTTGGCCATTTATCTTCAATCTCTTTTCTGTATTTTTTAACACCTGCAATGAAATCAGGACGAATATCATCTGTTTCTCCATCGATAATCTTTACAATCTGTTCTTTTGCAGATGTTGGCACGTGTTTTAAGTTATATGCCAGAAACTTAAGATACTGCTTTCCTTCTTCATCATCTAACTTTTTCTTCTCTTCATTTTTCTTCCAGAGTTCATGATAATCAATGGAACTATTCTTCAAAAATTCTTTTTGTTTATCTTCGCTAATATTTTTTTTTTGCAGCGCAATCTTAGCTATCACCATCTGATGCATCCGTTTCAAAAATTCAACTTTATCTTCTATTTTCAAGATGTCAGTATACCCCTGCATAACAAGATTGAATGCAAATGGTGTTGGAATCGTTGTATGGATCTCTTTAATCTTAATCTTGTCCTCTTCAATCATGCGAAGCACAACCATTGCGTTTTCAATATCCATCAGATCCTCTAACACTTCTCTTCGTGCTTCTTTAATGATTGAGAAATTGGGTGATATCCTTCGCACAGCAGCTAATAAAATCATAGAACTTACTTGCTGCCTCCCCACATTCTTTGTTCTGCCCTTATATGTCCGCAGAATCATCAAAGACCTCTGCGCACAATGCCTAAATCTTCGCTTCAGCACTTCTGTCTGATCAATTGCATTCTCCATCACTAATCTTAATTTATCTGCTTTGAGAAGCTTTAATGCGCTCAGAATATTAACATGTTTTTCGCTGCTGATATAAAATACATTATCAGCAATTCCCATCTCAATATCTCTTTTTTGTGAACGCGCAACTGCAAATGCTATTGCTCGTGAAAGCACATCATTTACTCTTCTGCCATAAATAGAATGAACAATGATCTATGATTCTTCTCTATCATTGTAATGTTCAATCAGCAGTTTTTTATCATGTGGAATCTCTTTGGCATAGTCAAACTGCAATTTGAAATAATGATAGATTGCTTCTGCTGCATTTGTATCAAGATAGAGATACTCATGGATAAATGCAAGAATTTCAGATTCAGATTTTTTATGCAAAAATTTATCTTCCATAAGCCTTCTAAACCTTCCAATCTCTAAAGAAAGATCAAAACTTAACGGAAGCATCTCTGAAACCCATGAAGGAACTGTTGGCTGTTTTCCAGCAGAAGCTGCAACTTGACAAACCATGCCTTGCGCAAAACGAAATTCATAAGTTGAACCACCTAGCACAAACACGTCTCTTTTTTTTAATTTCTCTAAAAAACCTTCATCAATAAAACCAATTGTTTGCGTTCCGATTTTAACTTCAACACCTGTTTGATCAGGAATAGTGCCAACATTAGTCATATAAATAACACGAGCCATCTTCCCTCTTCTGCCAATCTTCCCTTCTTTTCGCCAGATTTTTGCATAAATATTTCTATCTTCTAATGAAGAGAATTCTCCAGCTAAGAAAGATAGTATTTCATTAAAGTCACTTCTTTTTAAGTCAATATAACAATAACTTTTGGTTATTGTTTCAAACAATTCATGTTCATCCCACACCTGTTCAATTGCCATTCCATAAATATGCTGAGCAAGAACATCAAGTGAATTTCTGGGGATATGAATTCTATCAATCTTCTTTTCAACTGCTGCTTTTAAAAGAACACTGCATTCAACAAGATCATCTCTATCTATTACAATAATTCTTCCTTTGGTGACTGCATGCAACTGATGCCCAGATCTTCCTATTCTTTGCAATGCTCTTGCTACAGATTTAGGTGAACCTAAGCAAAGAACAAGATCAATAAATCCAATATCTATTCCAAGTTCAAGCGATGTTGAACAAACTACTACTTTTATTTTTCCCTCTCTAAGACGCGTTTCTATATCATGTCTATGAGTTTTTGATAAACTTCCATGATGCGCCCCAATATTTTCGGTATAATTCTTTGGGAATTTTTCTTTGAGATGATGCGCAACACGCTCTGTTGCTGCGCGAGTATTAGTAAATATCAACGTTGTCTTATGTTCTTGCACTAATTTATCAATTAAAGTATACAATTCATGATGAATATCATTATGTGAAATATTAATCAGATCTTTAACAGGAGAAATTACTTGCAGATCTAATTGTTTCAAAAACTGAAGTTCAACAATCATGCAATCCCTGCTGCCAACCAAATATTTTGCAATTTCTTCAATAGGCGCAACTGTTGCAGATAATCCTACACGAGCTAATGAAAGAGAGATATGATTAAGTCTTTCTAAAGAAAGCGATAAATGCACTCCTCTTTTATTTTCAGCTAAAGCATGAATCTCATCAACAATACACCACTGCACATCTTTAAGATAATCTCTAAACTTAATGCTTGTAACAAGAATAGCTAATGATTCTGGTGTTGTTATAAGAATATGCGGAGCATTTTTCAACATTGCTGTTTTTTCTTTTTGTGTAGTATCGCCTGTTCTTACAGCAACACTAATGCCAAGTTTCTTGCCAGCAATTGCTTCAATCTCTTTCAGTGGTGTAATAAGATTATGTTCAATATCATAGTTCAATGCTTTCAAAGGAGAAACATAGACTGCATAAATTTTATTTTCCAATATTCCTTTATCAGCTGCATCAACTAACTCATTCAAAATTGCCATAAATCCTGTTAAAGTTTTTGTTGCTCCAGTTGGCGCAGAGATAAGAATATTCTTTCGTGAATGAATCTCCATAACACCATAAAGTTGCGGGAGTGAAAATTCCTTAAATTTGCTGAAGAACCACTGTTTGACAAAAGGATGCAGAATATTGACTAGCTCACTCTTATCATTTGGTTGTTCTTTCTTAATAATTTGTTGTTCTTTCTTGTCGTTCATAGGAGTAAGATAATGTAGATAATAGAATGAGTATATAAATCTCACAGCTCCATGCCAGTGGCCAGTGGGTTAGTAATGAATTACAATAGATTATCTCACCAAAAATTTATATAATAGTTAGAAAAAGTTAATATTAATATTCTTGGAGGTTGATAAATATGTATGAAGTAAGAAAAGCATTAGGTGTATATAGTTCAGATGATTTAATAAAAGATTATATTGTACCAACAACTAGAGAGAGATCATTTGACCCAAGAAACTATTATGACAAAGGAGATAATAAATGTGAGAAAAATGGTCAACCTGACTTTCTTCGTAAATCTGGATGGGTAAGAAAGTAAAAGAATAAATACAACCTCTTCAAGATAGATTATATGATTATCACAATAGCAGGCACACCAGGAGCTGGAAAAAGCTCAGTAGCAAAGTTAGTAGCTAAAAAACTCAAACTAAAACATTATTCTACAGGAGATTATATGCGCCAAATAGCAATTAAACGAAATATTTCTTTGATGGAATTAACTAAAATCGCTGAGAAAGATAAAAGCATAGATAAAGAACTTGACAAATGGCAGATAAAGTCAGGAAAAACAAAAGATAATTTTGTTATTGACTCGCGATTAGGGTTCTACTTTATTCCAAATTCAATCAAAGTACTGCTCGTTGCTAATATAGACCAGTGCATAGAGAGAATTTTTCAGCAAAAAAGAACAGATGAAAACGCGCCAACAAAAGAAGCCATTAGAAAAAAGATAATTGCAAGAGAAAAATCAGAAAAAAAGCGATATAAAGCATTATATGGATTAAAGATTTATGACATAGATGATTTTGATATAATTATAGACACATCTGATTTAACAATAAAACAAGTTGCTGATAGGATTATAGGATATGTTAGAAAACAGTAATTTCTACAAATTTAATAGTAATATTTAAATAAATCCTCTTTTTTTCCTTACAAATGGTAGTTAAAAGCACAAATAGTATAGTTATACTAGGAAAAAAATATACTATTGAAAGAGTAGAAGATTCTTTAATAATAGATGATACTGCTAAATCACCTGTTAATATCCACAAGAATTCTCAGCTATGGAGAATAGACTTAGATACTATATATGAATTAGATGACTTATTATTATCAGGATTAAATGGGCAAGT
>JACRKF010000046.1 GCA_016219865.1 Candidatus Woesearchaeota archaeon
CTTTCAAAGCAAAATCAATTAAATTATTCATATTTATCACCTCTAAAATATATCATTTTTAGACGAGAAATAGTATTTATACTTTTGCTTTTCTAATTAAATTAATTAAGAACTTTGCAAAGAATTTTGCAAAGTTCTCTATATTCTTTTCTTCTTCATAAGAAACAAAATTGTGTTCTGTTAGAAACTTTCTAAATGCATCTTGCACTATCCCATTAGATGGTTTTATTCCAGTGATTGCCATCAATCTCACTATTGATTCAAAATCATTTTCTCTATGATTATAAAGATATCTGCCGTACTCATGCTGAATCACTTCTTCATCAAGTGGAATCCCTTTTACAATCTCTTTAAGATGATTTATTCTAGCCTCTTGATCATATCTGTTGTTATTATAATAACAGTAACCAAAAGAAACAGTCTCACTCGAGGGTAAAATTCCTACAGTCTCTCTTAAAGTAAGCAGCATATCTAAGTGACCATTTTCTATCAAATGCCTGTACTCTTTTTGTATGAATGAGTATCTTTCATTTCTATCTGTGATAGCATTGCTCTTATCTATTGTATTTCTAATTCTAGGATCTCTTTCATCTCTCATTCTTCTTTCTGCATTTGCTTTACTCTCCTTACCAACTAAAGCGCTTAAGATTCCATCTAAACTTAAATCAGGTAATCTTATCCCAACAGAATCAGCTAATCTTTCTAACATAATTCTCACCATTACGCTGTAAACTAGGAAATTACTTAAATATTATGTAATTATATAATTACTTTGTTTATCTGTTAGAAATTTACTCTCAAGTATGTTGACAGATTATTCTCCTCTCAACAAACAATTTTTTCTTTCAGCAGCAGCGCGTTCTTGTCCACTCAAAGAAAAAAGTGAAGGCACATTTCCAAGAGCATCTGTAAGAAGTTCTTTACCAATCTCTTGTATTCTTGCTTCAAGAGATGATTGTTTAACTGTATTTGTATAAGTTAAAGTGCTCATAATTTTGTAAGAAACAGAACTCTATTTTAAAATGTTATTATCTCTTCTTTATCCTTTGTGTTTAAATAATTTGCAGCAGCAAATTATTTAATTGCTTCAATCACAATATGCCAGCCTATCTTTTTTCCAAGTGCTCTATGCAAGAATTTTGGCATTAATTTATTTGCAAATTTCCATCCTGTGCCAAATAAATAATCAATTTTAATATCAACAGAATCATATCTTTCAAACATTGCGCGAATCTCTTCTTTTGTATATGCTCTTTCAACAGGGCATCTATCTTTTCTGCTGCCGTCAAAAGGAACATCTAAGATGCGATGCGCAGCATAATTCAATGATCTTCTATGGTAAAGCATAATTACTGCTTTTCCAGATCTTTTTAATACACGATGTGCTTCATTGATTGCTTTTTGTGTATCGGGTGTATGATGCAATACTCCAAAAGAATAAACAACATCGAATGTATTTTCTTTAAATGGCAATTTCTCAGCATCTGAAACAAGAAGTTTTCCTTGCAGACCAAATATTTTCAGATGTTGTTTTGTATAATCGATTGCATTCTCTGTTAAGTCAACACCAGTCACTTGCATGCCTCGTCTGGCAAATTCCCGCAGATCTGTTCCCATGCCGCAGCCAATTTCAAGCAGTTTTCCGTTAGGATATTCTTGCGAGATTCTATCAAACAACTGTTGAAGATAATAATGATATTTGTATCTGATTCTTTCTCCTTCCTGGAAATATTCTTTTGTGCCTTTTTCTTTCTCTTTGATAAATTTAGTCAAACAAACATTTCTGTTCCAGAAAGCTTTGACATCGTCTTTAGTATTCTGTTTAGTTTCTGTTGTGATTTTTTTTATTTCTTTTTTTTGCATAGTATTTCAGTTGTTGTAAATAAGGCAATATTTAAATAATTAACTATTTGATATAAGATACCTTGAATTCCCACCCACAGTAAAATTCCTTCGCCCTGTCCGGATTGCCTGGCATAGAGGATTTTACAAAAATTGCAATTTTTGTAAAATCCTCTGCGAAAGCTTTATAAATCCCCTCTTTTTCTAAACCATTATTATGAAAGGCGTAATATCTAATTTCAGAATGGGAAGAACAACGCAAACATGCAATCATATGATTGTGCATGTGGATGGCGCTGTAAACAAAGAACAAGCTGCAGCTTTAGTTAATAAATCAGTTGTTTACAAGACACCAGCTGGCAAAGAAATAAAAGGCAAAGTTGCTGCTCCACATGGAAGAAATGGCGCAGTTCGAGTTATTTTCGAGACAGGCATGCCAGGACAAGCATTGTCAAAGCAAGTTAGTGTTGAATAAAATTATAATAGAATAAAATTGTTTCTATGTTTCGATTAAATAATCAATCTTATTCAAGTTGATCTTTATTTCTGGTTTAGACCAAATGTTGCTTCAATCAATCTCAAGCAAAAAAAACTTTCATAAAAAAAGCATTGTGTATTATATGGTTCATCACTTGCAGAATTAAGTTTACCATGCAGAGTATGCTCATTAAAATTTAATACGACTCCATAATCTTTATCAAGATAACTTCGCAGGTATAATAATGATTCTACTAAATATCTATTTTTTAAGTTTTCAATAGTATATTCTAGGTTATTTTCTCTCATAACACCATGCCTTTTGAGTGAAACCTTTGAATTATTATAAGAGATTACTATTTCATCTACTCCATTTTTCAAGTCTATTGGGTCTTTTATGATTCGTGTTATTTGTAAATCATGACTTAGATGGGAATACTTTTGCTTAATATTATTAACTAAATTAGTAAATATACTATATGCGCCTGCATATGAATCATCAATCATTGCCTCAGGAATAATTTCATAGCGATATTGTGAAATTGCATCTTCATCAACTATAAGAGTTGTATAGAATTCATCTCCAAAACCAAGTTTAGACTGGAAATATTTAGAAAAATTGAAATGATTAGGCGCTGGTTTTATTAATGGCAACATAATCAACTGATCAAGTGTTAGAATATCAACAAGCGTCATACCCTGCTCCATTGCTGTTTTCTGGTAATCTATCTTTTTTACAAATCCAGCTATTTCTTTATCAATCAGTTGTATTATTTCTTGATCAAGAAAGTCAGCTTCTGCAGTAATATCTGATATAGAACCAATGGTTTTTCCGCTTTCCAGAGCAGATACAACACTTAACATTGCCCCAAACATTTTGTTTACAGCCTCTTTTGTAATAAGTCTACTTTTTATTTGATCCAGCACTAAAGAATAATCCTTGCCACTAAAATGGAGAAATAAGGCTTGCATTTTAAGAGTAAAGAGATCAATAATCTGTATTAATGATTTTGCTTGCCTAAATATTTCACTTTGGTTTGGGATATACAAACACGGGGGGTACAAGGAATTACCTTCTAGATAAGCAACAGTTACATTCTCAAATTTCTCTCTATTAATTGCATGCGATTCTGAAAACATTGCATATCCTCTTGAGAAATGTTCTGCAGGCATCTCAGTTTTTGGTTTAATTGTTCCTACTGGAATCTCTTCTGGAATTGTTGGAAGAAGATCATAAAAGAATTTTTGTAAGTTAGTACGGTTAATCATCTTCTTTTCATCCTCAGATATTATTCTCTTTTTCATTCTATTTCGGACACGTTCCTATCTGATATTACTATTAGGAGGCAGACAATCTATATGATATTAACTTCTATAAGTTATAGAAGTAAGCTCTAAATAGTTTTATTCTCACCCTATTCTATGGTTAATTTATTCGAATTATTTCGGAGAAGAGAAAAAGAGCAACCTTCAGCACCAGCAAGGCAAGAATTATATGCGCCTTCAATTCAAGAAGTGATTACATCATCACAAAAAGTAAATCCTTCAGATGATTTAGAAACAAAAATAGGTGTTGAAGTGATGAATATGTTTGCATCAAACACATTTTTTGCTAGCGATTATCTTCTTCTTCAGATGCTGCTCAATGATAGAGAAGAATTTGCATCAGAAGCGCTTGCATTGTACACGACAACAGTTTCAGTTGCATTAAGCAATCCTGAGTTGAGCACTATATTAAGTGATGCAGATAATCCATTTTTCTCGTATCCATTTCTTGATTCTTTGCAGGGACCATTACATATTGCAAATAATATGAAACAAAATAGTAGTCTTAAAAATCCAAGAATAGTCTATGAACAAAAACAATTTGAAGGTAAAGATGGCAAATATATAAAAGCAACACTTGAGGCAATACAAAGAGATAACTATAAGGGAAACTACAATGGAATAATCCACAAATTTGCTCGAATTTTCTTGGATGAAAAAGGAGTATCATGGGGATTATTTCAATTAGACATCAAAAAAGAAAAAACATTTGCATATAATCTTGGTCATGATATCATGGAGAAACTTGAAACAGGAAAGTTCTCTGAATTTCTTTAATTGTTTATTTACCCATTCTTTTTTTATTTTACCGTCTAAAAAATGCTTCTTATCTTGTTTCTTCATTTTAGTTTCAAGAAATTTTAATTCTTTTCTTCGATTATAAAATATATTCAGAAGTTTATATTTGTTATATTCATTAAGAAGAGAATTACTTTTCTCAAAGTCTTTTACAATCAATTTATTGAGATGTAATAAGCATTTTTGATGAATCACTTTTTTGCCCCACAAATCTTTGAAGATTTGTGGATAACGACGATCACAGTCTGTGATAATTATAAGTTCTTTTGTTATATCGAGATGTTCTTTTAAGAATTTCTTTATTGTTTCATCATCTTTATTGTCAAAGAGACAATCTGCAATAGGAACTTTTGTTATGTAATTCAGTAGTGTAAGCCTGTATTTTTGTGTTCTTCCTTTTTTGGGATGCTGTTCATCATAATTGACAATAATAAAATTATCTTGTGGATACTCGAATTGCTCTATTCTCTCGTTAAAAAGATACATTAATTTTCCTTTGCTGCATGGAATGATAAAACTCATAAATTTAGACATAACTTCCCATGAGACATGGGAATCTCTAAACATTAAGACCATTGAATTTATTATTTCTTTCCAGTCAAAAAGAAGTTTCTTCCAGAAGCTTTTATCTTCGTGATATTGCTTTCCGCACTTTTTGCATAATTGTTTGCCTATTCTTACTTTTCCAAATCCTTTTTTCCGTGCATAATCATATCCATTATGCACCATCTCTTTTTCACAAGAGCAGATTATATGATTTTTAAGTCTAAATATCTTATCAGAAGTAAATTCATACTGATTAGAACTTGGAAACAAGCTCAAAAGTGCTTCAGAATTCGAAAAGTTATTAAGGTTCAAATATATTTCTGTCATTGGATAATCACCTCTTTTTATATCTCCAAAAATATACATTTGAGGGATTATCCTTCTATTTATATCCATCACTCACAAATTGGATTGTGACGCATTTAATAAATTAGCTGCATGTAAAAAATGGTGAATTTAATGTACCTAATAATTAAAGATAATTTTGCAAAATTCTCTAAATTGCCTTCTAATACATAACTTATATAAGTTCGAAAGATTTATATAAGCTAGTATATCCCTAGTCATTTATGCGAAGAAAACTTGTAAAGCAAGGAGATAATGCATTAACGCTTACAGTGCCTGCTGCATGGGCAAAAGAGAATAAGCTTGCAGCTGGCGATGAAGTGGAGATTGAGAATGAAAACAATCAATTAGTTATCAGCTCTGGAGCAAAAAAACAAGTAAAGTCAGTTGCTTTTACTCTGCAGAATCAGCATGACTTTCGGCTCTATCGAAGCTTGCTTGGCGCATATTACCGCGCTGGATTTGATGAGATAAAGATTCAATATGATTCTCCTAAAGTAATTCCAGAGCTGCAGAAGGCAGTTGACTTTCTCTATGGATTTGAGATATTTGAACAAAAAGAAAATGTCTGCATCATCAAAAAGATGTATGAATCTGAATCAACAGAACTGCAATTGATTGTCACCAAGATGATCCAGACGATTAAAACAATGCAAAATATTATTCTGCGTGATATTGCTGGCGAAAAGCATGCGTCAGAGCAGGAACTGCTGCAATTTCGCAATAATGTGCTCAAATACAGAGATATCATTGTGCGCGCAATTGTCTACCACAAACTGCTGGACGAGAAAAATTTTCCATATAACAACATTGCATATTCTCTCTGGCAAATTGCGCGAGTTTATTATAATTTATATTTAAGTTTGCCAAGAAAAAAAGCTGCAAAGCAAGAGCTGACGTTTTTTAACAAAGTAAATAATTATTTCATCTCTATTTTGCAGCGTGAAGAGATGCATCATGCAGAAAATCATGAAAGATATAGAAAATTAGTCAGCCAAGCAGAAGGACTCATCAGAAAAAGCAAGAATCCAGTGTTTCTGAGTTATTGCATTTCTCTTGTGATGAACATACAATCATGTAATTCAATGTTGTTTCTGCAAGAGAATGATCAGAAATAAGCGCAGAGAATATGACTATTTGATTCATAAGTATATGCTAGCTCCATAACTATATCCTTCTTACAACAGCTTCAAATGCAGGCAATTTATACTGCAGAAATGCTGCTGTTTCTCGTGCATTCTGCAATGAAAGAGAACTTCCATTAGGATGACGATTCTGCTGCTGATCTGAAAGCGCAAGCAAATATGCTGTTTGCGATTGTGTGTATAAAACTCGCAATGCTGCAAATTCGAAGTATGCTTTTTCAATTTCTTGTTGAGAAACTCTTTCTGATTTCATTTTTTTATCTTCTGCTTCTATTCTTCTTGTTTCACTAAGATACAACGCAAGAAATTGCTTCTGCTGTTCTTCACCAAACCTCATCCATCCAAGGCGCGGGTCAACAAATAATTGCGCGAGATCCATCAAAGGATTTCCTCGCGCTGCATGATCCCAATCAATCGCATAGCTTCCCAATCTATTTTCAAATCGCAAATCTCCATGTATAAAAGAAGAGCCTTGTTTGACTGAAGCAGAAAGAATTGCATTTCTTAGACCAGAATCATACACTATCGCTGAACTGATTATCCTTTCCTCATGTTTTTCAGAAGCAAAACGTGAAGCAGTTTTCTGCAGCAATGAGCAGCCAATATCATTGAATAGCTGGGTTCCATAATAATGAATTCTTGCGAGTGTTCTTACCCAAGATTCAAGATAGAACTGCGCTTGTTTTTTATTGCCTGCTAAAAGCATTCTCTCAAATAATTGCTCTTCATTTTTTCTGACATCTTCCTGAATAATAATATATCGTTGGTTTTTTCCTATTTCAACTGCAATTGGTTCAGCAGTATAACATCGAGGAACATACTGCGAAAGTACTGGATGTTTTGCAAATGCAGCAAGAACAATTGTCTCGATTTCTGCAGCTTTCTGATCAGCCATCACTTTGATTACTTTTTTATTGCCAGATTTATCTTGTAAATAATAGACTCTATTTTTGTCGCTCTGATGATCAACTATGCTGATTACTTTAAAGTCATCATGGATAGTCTCTATTATTGCATACGCATCTTGTTTAGCTATATTCTGTTCTAATAATTTTCTCAATAAACTATTGCTATCAACATGTTCTATCCTGTGATACATACGCGCAAAAGCAGAGAATAAATCTTCAAGTTGACGTTGTGAAGTTGCAGGTAAATTGAATTCCAAATCTATTTCACCACCTGGATGGATATTCTCCCAAAATGCAAATGTTTCATACTCAGCAAAACGTTCATTCTCAAAGCCTTTTCGACGTAATTCTTGCAGCAAAAACTGACCATACTCATATCGTTGATGCGCATTCGGCAATAAACTGCTTTGGAAAGTTACATATATATGCGCATTTTCAAGATCTTTCAAATGCGGGTGTGTTGGTATACCTAGATTTGATGTTATCTCTACACCAATTGCAGAACAACTTTTCTGAGGATCATCAGGATGAGATTTCTTTCCAAAATTGATGCTCAGCCATCGATGATCCATTTCGCTGTAGAATCTTGCAGCAGGAAAACAATCATCAATTGCTTTTTTCATATCAATATCCATTACAGCAGGTAAAAAAACTCCATGTCGTCGTAAATTCTTGATTAAATCAAAGCTTCCGTTTTTATAAAAAAGCAACGAATGAATATATTCTACAAACACAGAAAGCAACTCTTGTGATTGAATATTGCCAATTTTATAAGAAACATTTTTTGTTTTTTGATCTTCTTCAGTTATTTCCATTGAAAATTTACAGCTATTCATGGCATTCACCAGTTCATCAATATTTGAAAGTTTTGTTAATTGAAAAAAATAGTCTGGAGAGTATAAAGGATCATGTGTCTGGCGCCACTCTGGAAAAGCAAGGCTTGGTTCATAAGAAGAAGGAAAAGCAACAGAAATTGCTAAAGTATTTAGGCTGCTGGCATACGATAATTGAATAATAACAGAATCACTTGTCCATGAAAATGTTGCAACTTCTTTAACACCATGAGCTGAAACTAAATAGGACATTTGTAAATTTATGCTATCATTGAAAATAAATATATTTGGTTTGGATAAGTACCGTTCAACTTCTATCCCATTCTTGAGCACATAATTGTTATTAGCAGAAATAAATCGTTCAATGCCAACTGCATTTGTTTCTGGATTTTCATCTAAGCCAAATACTGCAACAACTGCTTTACGCAGAGAAATGCCTTGAAATATGCATTCAACAATATCAGTTAATCCCATAAGAACAGAAAGGGATGTGAACTATTTAAATGTTATGGTGTTTTTATTATTAATAAGTGGTTACTGCCTAATTATTTTTTCTTTTGTGTACTATATTCCTTGCTATTATTCTCTTTTACAAACTGTTTATAATAATTCACATTTTTATTTGCAGTATTTGGATCAATAGAATAAACAGAATCTAAATCGATAATGTCATCAACAGTAAATCCCTTATTATAAGAATTTGCAGTTTTTGCGGCAATGCCATATGGTTTAAATTCAACAATATCTTTTGCTGTAAACCTTTGTTCATATGCTGCTGCTTCTGCATATGCAATTTTAGCAATTATTAATCTTCGAACATCATCTTCGCCAAATCTTTGCTTTTCTTCTCCTGGAGTTATATTCTGCTGTGTTTTATATTCTGCAACCATTGCATTTGCTTCCTTTGGAGAAAGATTCATTGCTTTCAAGACAAGAACAGAACTCCGAAGCATTGGGTCATACTGATTAGTTATTTCGCTTATATCACCCAGCACATTTTTAGGTAAGATAATCTGCGATGCAGTAAGTGATGTATATTTATTGGCAATTTCTGGCGTTATATCAAAATCATGAAACAACAAAATATCAATACCTGAAAAGCGATTATTGAATGCATTTGCAAATTGTGGAGAAACAGGATCATCTTTTCCGTCTTTTGTTTTATTTCCCTGCAGCAATAAAATATCAATTTCATTAAAATGAATGCTATATGCATTTACAATAGCAGGGTCAATACAGCGTTTCTTATTGCATAATACATGCATAATAGCTAAAGGAGTAAAATGAGCTGCATAATTGTTTACGACAGAAGCAGTTCTCCCATTTTTGATTAAGGTGATTATATCAAAGACATCAAATCTCTTGTCAAAAGCATTTGCCTGAGCAGCAGAAATATTTTCTTCCTTAAGATCTGATACTTCGAATTGTGTAAACCTACTATCATAATTGCTTGTTTGTGTTTTTGGCTGCAAAGCGCTTGATAGACCATCTTCTGCAATGGATGAAACTAGCGCAATTGATGCTGCTGATTCTGAATCTTTGTTTGCCTGTTGATTAGTATTATCTTTGCATCCTCCGACAACAGCAAGCGAGATTGCAGCAAATACAGCAAGTATTCTTTGTTCAAGCATTTTTTACACCTACAAAAATAGTTGAATACTGCTAAACAATAAAAAACAATCTTATATAAGTTATATATTTTTTATCTGCTCTTATCTATAACAAACTCAATTATCTGCCTCACTGCTATAATCTTCAATTGATTCTTTTCACCAAAATCAGCAACTTGTTTCATATCCATCACTTCGATTGTTGTGTGCATAGTAAGAAGAATCCAATAAAGTATTAAAAATTATCGTAATATTTTTAATCTATTTATTTATTCTTCTAATATTATGCCTAGAAAGATACTTACTATCATAAACAAAAACGCTGGTAATTTTAACACAATTGAAGCAAAAAATCTTGAGACAATTTTGCAAGTTGCGCCTCAATTAGATTCTCATGTTATTAAAACAGATTCATTAGATGATCTTTATTCAAAAGTTGGTGAATATATGAGAATTCATCATCAATTGCCAGATATTCTTGGAATTGGTTCTGGTGATGGTGGCGCGCATCATATTCTTTCACTGTTTGCAAATAATTATGGCATCATACCAAAAACAATTGCTCCATTTCCTATTGGCACAATCATTAATTATGCAACTCCTTTTGGAATTACAGATGGCGCAATTGACAAAATTAAAAAAAAACTGAGAGATAAGTTATTAGTTGATAATTCATTAAGATATAATTTATTAATAACAAAAGCAGAACAATTGGCATTATACATCATGGATAATTCGTTAATTGATCAACCTTTGCATACCTCGCCATTAGGTGTTCTTAATATTAATGGATTAAGAGGTTTTAATACTGGTTTTGGAATAGTTCCAAAATTTGTTTGGTTGTACTATGGTGGAACAAAAGAAGATTATATAGCTGAGATTAATGATTTTGATATAATTAAAACTATAGTTATTGGCAATGGAGATTTATTTGCTTCAAAATTCACTAAAAAAAAAGGTGGCTTTTCTTCATTTATGAAAACTGTATCCTCAGCAATCTTTAATGCAATCATTAAACCAGAAATACATGAAGATTTCTTGTTTGATTCTATCGAAGCAGAAATATATCTTGATGGTAAAAAAGTCCAAGAAAATTATTTTACTGGAGCTTTATTTACAACCCATGAATGTGTTGGTATTGGTGTTAATGGCATTGCTTGCAAACCTGCATATCGCGCTCGTTCAGGTGTTGCTCAAAATAAGTTTCAAGCAGTGCTTACAACAATGTCAGCCAAACAAGTTCTTCCATATGTGCCATCTCTTGCTGCTGGTAAACCTATTTATCATCGAGGCATAATTGATGAAATGGTAAACGCAGTTGAGATTGCCTTTGCAAAGCCTGCATTAATTCAAATAGATGGTGAATTAATGTATAGCAAGAAATTAATTCTAAGATATGATTCAACTGTTGAAATTATTCACCCTTTTAGAAAGGAGAGAATTTCTTTGTTTTGAGATTTAATAGTAATTTTTAATAAAAAAACAGATACGAAAAAAGCTGTGAAATATGCAGAAGCACAGACAAGCATAAAAATAAGCGAGTTCCAATTGACATATGCAGAATTTACAAAAGAAAGAAAGCTAAAACAAGACAATGTTATCCAGGCAGGAATTGAAACAGGATATCCTATTTATAATCAGATCTTTTATTATGAGGTAATAAGTAATGAATGAAAGAGAACTAAAAAAACTATTAGAAGATAAAGCCTTTCTTGAACAAAGAATAACTTTTTACAAACGAAAAAACAATAAAATTTATAAATTCCACTATATTGGAATGATTATACCTATAAATTGGAATTGATTATTATGAAATTATTTACTAAACAATCAGATTTATTGGCTGTATTTATCAAAGCTACATGGAAAGCATTAACATTTAGGGAGGTTGCAGTATATTCAAGAAATAAGTCCACTAATTATGTTTTCACAGCATTAAAAGACTTTGTCAAGATGGAGATAATAACAGAACAGAAAATAGGCAATGTTATTGCATATAAGCTAAATAATATGACCAAATCTTTGAATATCATAAGCCATATTGCAGAATATAGGGCATTTAACGTAAAATCTTTACCCAAAAAGAATATTGAAAAGCTTCTTAAAAAAATAAATACTTCCTATTATACATGCATTGTTACAGGCAGTTATGCAAAGGGAAGCGAAAAGAAAGAATCTGACTTAGATATTGTTATTATTTGTGGAGATAAAGAAAAGCCTTCATCTATTCTTTCTCAGATCAAATATACAGCAGAGATGCAAATCCCTGAGATTCATCCTTATGTATTTACTGAATCAGAATTCTACTTAATGCTTGTAAACAAAGAGGAAAATTATGGTAAAGAGATTGCGAGGAACAATCTAATTATTACAGGAGCAAAACAGTATTATTCTATTTTAATGAGGGCGATTGAAAATGGATTCAATGGTTAAGATCTATTCAAAAAGAGCAGCTAATGAAGTTCAAACTGCAACTGCATTATTTGAATTGTCAACAAGCATTCTTATTAAAGAACAGCTTCATATTGAGCAGGATTCAACTTTTTATAGCGCAGGAATATCGCATTCATATTATGCAATCTTTTATTCTGCAAAAGCATTGCTTCTAACAAAGAATATCAAAACTGAATCTCCTAATATTCATAAAAATACTTATGAGCTTTTTAAGATTGAGTTTGTTGACTCTGGTATTTTGGATTTAGAGTTATTAAAGATTTATAATAACATGATAATAAGGGCAGACGAACTGCTTCAAATATTCAAAGAGGAGAAATGGAAGCGAGGCAATTTTACATACTACACTATCTCAGATGCCAATAAGTTGCCAGCTAAAGAATCAGTTGAAAATGCAAAGAAATTTGTCAGGAACATTATGCAGATAATTGAGAAGTCTTCATAATTCAAGACCTTCATTTATTGCTTTCCGTAAATTCTGATTAGTGTTATGTATCCAAGTTATACCCAGTTTTATTTGCTTGCTCTCATCAAAATTCTTAATCTGCTTTAATCTTGTGCAGATGATAAATTTAAATTTATGAATTCCTTCAATAGAAACAAAAGCATTAATTGGAAGTTTTTCAACAAGCAGGTATTTATCTTTGTGTGATTTAAGAATTATAAAATTATATTGTTGCTCATCTCTTTCTACAGCAATCTTATAATTGCCTTTTTTAGTTAATGATTTACCAATTACTTTTCCTTTTATGCGAAGCCTTTTTTTGAACTCCTTGACTTTCTTTTCTTTAGTAGCCATTTGATGGACTAAATTTCGTAAAGTATTGTCAGTTTTGCTCATTTTATGTTTTAATTGTTTATTATGTTAATAAAATTTCTGTTACTGTAGAAAACCTGCGGCTTCGGAATTGAAATACAAAGCCTCAGGAGAGGATTGAACTCTCGACCTGTCGCTTACTAGGCGACCGCTCGTACCGCTGAGCTACTGAGGCATAAACTCACAGGAATACTCGCAGTTTTTAAAGTTTTCTTTGTTCTTAACTACTTCGTTCGGCTAACAAAGCCACTTAATTACTAATTACTGCTGGACTTAAGTTTTCGCTTCTTGTCCTCGCTGAAGGTTCGAGAGTTCGAATCCTAGACGAACATTTTTTGAAAGAAAAAAATGTGAGGGAAGGGATTCGAACCCTCGAACCCACTAAGGGACTGGATGTCTTTTCAGAAGATTTAATTGATAACCTAATGAAACTTAAGTCCAGCACATTTGACCAGGCTTTGTTACCCTCACTTGCTGCGATTCTTATTGTGTTGCAGTGAGGTCTTTATATAATTTACTAATAGTATTTTCGAATTCGCTTCGCTTATTCAGAAAATACTAATTTCAAACTACGAAACTGTCCAGAAAATACATAATAATTATAAACACAAAATAATTACCCTGCAAAATGTCATCACAACCTAAGATGTTATTAGTTGCTTGTTCAGGAAGTAAAACTGCGCAATTAACAAGAGAAGTTCATAGAATTTTACAAGATGACTTTGGTCTAAATCATCTTGTAGAGCTTCTTGAAAGTATGAGAAGAGCTGATGTTCCTAAAGAGGCTGGAAAAGACCATCGCGCTCCATTAGTTTCAGATTATTTTCCCGATGTAGAAGCTCAAATAGATTCAGGAAGAAATCTATTAAAAGATGTCTATCAGGGAAAACATGTTGTTCTTATGGAGCATTTATTAACACCTGATAGATTAGTTTGTGAAGGTGACACGCAAAGAGTTTCTGTAAATGATCATCTTATGACAGTGCGCGGGTTCTTAGATGTTATTGCAAATGCAAAGATAGAAACATTGCAAAGAACATTAGCAACACCTTATTTAAGTTACGTTAGATCGCATAGTATTGAAAAATACAGAGAAAGAGGTTTCCATCAATTTGATTCATTGCGTTTAACATTAAAAGATTTTAAAAAAGATGGTTTAGATGCAATTGTAACTATTGATCCTCATTCAGAAAAAGCAGCGCAAATCTCTGAGGAGTTGCAGATGAAGTTTCATATAATAAATCCTTTTCAATCAGGAAGAGCATTAAATCCATACAAACTTGGTTTAGCAGGAGAGAGTGGAATAGAAGTTAGAAAGAAATTGCGTCCTTTTCAAAATAGATTTGCGCAAATGAAAGAAGAATCAGGAAACCATCTTTATATTGTTGTTGTCGATGATGGCACTGAAAGGCGTTGTGAGAATTTTTTAGATCGCGCTTTTAGTGAAATAATTGATGAAGAAGAATTATACAAATTGATCTGTTATTTTGGCGGCGATCGTGTTTCTTATGGAGATAAAAAAAGCTCATTTAAATCATTCAGCCAGATAAATGAACATAATATTGATCCGCAAGGCATATACATAATGCTTGATGATATGTTTGCAAGTGGCGGCACAAGCAATAATATTGCAAAAAAACTAAGAGAATGGAACGCTTCTCGTGTTGAAGTATGGACATCTCATGTTGTAACAGCGCCAATGCAATATTCTAAAGCAAATGATAGGTCATCTATTTCTAAAGTAGTTTGTTTAGATACTATACCTCAAAGTCCAATCTTAGATATTGAATATATTCCAGCAAGCGCATATTTATTGGCAGCAGAATTATATAAAGTGCATAAGAAACTAGCAAGCACTCGATAAAATGAGATTTTGCAGTTTTATATCGAACTATCTTTCACAATCTTTATAAACAATTTCTGGCAAGAATATTAAATGAATCACGCTTTGCTGCATAGTTCACAATTTTCAGATAAGATAAATAAAATAAAAGTTATAATCAAACAAAGAAAATATCTCATAATCACTGTGAGTATAGCAATATTATATGTTTTATTTTCTTTATATCTTCTCAATTATTTCTTTATTGGGTTGATTAATTTCTTCAAATATGATCAGCTGTGGTATGTAATTTCTAATTTAATCCTAACTTTCATTGTAGCTTTTCTTTTGGGAATAAATATTGCAGTAAACATCCATCGCTTCGCTGAGTTAAAGCAATTCTCACGTTCATCAACAGTTGGCATCTTTGGAAGCTTTTTTAGTTTTCTAGGCATTGGTTGCCCAAGTTGTTCATTATCAATTGCAACGAGTTTAGTTCCTTCTCTGGGCACAGTCTTTGTATTGGGAATATTGCCATTGAAAGGTTTAGAAATACAAATTGTAAGTATTTTAGTTTTATTACTCTCTTTATATTTTCTAACAAAAGATAATACATGTAAGATTTCTAAAGATTTATAAATCAGTTAAAAATCTTTGCTTATTGGTGGTAATTAATGGTAGAAGATAGATTAACAAGAACAGTTTTAGTGCAAGCAATATATAGAGGCATAGCAAATAAAACAAAACAGGAAGAACAAAGAATTTTTGATTTAGACGGATTCATGAGAATAAGATCTCGTTCAAATAGAAGAGTATCTGCAACATTCCAATTATCTGGTGTTGATGATGGATTAGAATATTGCACAGTACTTTCATTTAGAGCAGTAAAATATGAAGGTTCATTATCATTAGAAAAACCTATTGAATCTGCGGATTTTAAGAATACTGTTTATAATAAAGCAGGAAAATGGTCATTAAGAAGTAAAGATATAGACGCAAAGAATAATCTTTTTTATAAAAATCTATGCGCAATAATCAACGGAGATCTTGATAATATTTTAGATGATAACTCTTCAGCTAACAAATCTCTTGCGGAGTTATTAGAAAGAAAATACATCCAGTTTGGTGAAACTCATCTTTCATCAGGATTCCCTACTGATTATCTTGATTCACTATTAAGGACTTATCAATCGCAAGAAGAACATGGAATTGTATTAACAAAAGCAAAATCATATGCAGTTCAATTCAAACAAGAAGAAAGAAAAACTGTAAGAGATAAATTTTCAATTGGTGATTTTACAAGTGCTGTTGGTGTATTAGATGGATGTATTGTTTTACCAGGATATTATGGTCGTGGAGCATATTATAGGAGAGAATTATAAATCTTGTTCAGCCTTACGAACTGCATGAGCTTTCGCTCTTTCACAATTAATATTCATGGCCTCATGGTCTAGCTCGGTATGCCGCAAACTTTTTAAGAAAAAGTTTGATCAAAAACAAATTTAAGTAAGGCATTCACTTTGTTCAGCCTTACGAACTGCATGAGCTTTTGCTCTTTCACAATTAATATTCATGGCCTCATGGTCTAGCTCGGTATGACGTCTCCTTGACGTGGAGAAGGTCTCCGGTTCGAATCCGGATGGGGCCATTTTTTTGTTTTTGTTTTCTTAACGACTGACCATATTTAGAAATATTTAAATAGAACAACTACTTTTATAGAAGCATGAAAACATTTACTGCAATTATTCAGAAAGAAGAAGAATTCAGAAAGAAGAAGACATGTATATTGCAAAATGCACTGAAATTGGAACAATTAGCCAAGGTTCAACAATAGAAGAAGCTCTTGAGAATCTTAGAGAAGCTACACAACTCTATTTAGAAGAGTTTCTTTTAAAGAAAAAATCACATCCAATACTCACAACATTCGAGGTTGGTGTTATTGCCAAGGCTTAGAAAAATATCTGGCAAAGATTGTGTAAGAGTTCTTTGTAATAAATTTGGCTTTTCAATTATTCGTCAAAAAGGAATATTAGGCTAGCAAAGATAACTGAAGAAGAATTTAGCGAATACATATAAACATTAATAATCAAATAGAAACTTGAATTATTTATAAAGTTTGCTACTTCTCGGCACAATGATAGGTTTTTCAAACCATTCTGAAGCCAAGCAAAAATGCTGTGTTGCATAAATATACTATCCTTTGATAATGATATCAAAAACCTTTAACTTTAACTTAAGATTTAGTAATTCTTTGATAATTTTATCTTTATATTTGGGATCAACCCAAAAACAACCTTTCGCAATTTTATCGTA
>JACRKF010000001.1 GCA_016219865.1 Candidatus Woesearchaeota archaeon
AGTTTTTCAGAGGACAAAAAGAGAACAGGATGGAGATTTGCTCAAAAAAAAGAAGAAAGAATAGAAACAGCTTATGGACTTACAACAGCATGGCACAATTTATTTTGGTTAGGCTCATAGTTTACTGTCCCACAGCCGTTTCTATTTTAGTTAGTGTTTTAGATTATTTAAATATTCCAGATAGCAAAGAAAATGCTTCAATAATAGTAACTCTTGCTGCTCTAAACGATTTAGATCAATATGAAATTGCAGGAAGACAATTATTAGAACAAATTGGAGTAATTGAAAGAATTCCACAAAAACTAACTGCAAGAACAGAAATTACTTACAGACAAATTAGAAAATATCTTGTTGGAAACTCAGTCTTAGACTTAGGTTGCGGCGATGGAAATATTGGAAAAATCTTAGCAAGCAGAGATAATTTAGAGGTAGCATTGGCAGATGTGTATAAACACGACAATATAAGAAACATTGGTTTATTTTTCTATAGAATTGCCACTAATGGAATTATTCCTACAAATAGACAATATGATGCTTCTTTATTACTGACAGTTCTTCATCATGCAAATAATCCAATCAAAACATTACAAGAAGCAAAAAGAGTAACAAAAAAAGACGGAAGGATTATTGTGATTGAATCAGTTTACGGAATACAAGATAGCTCGCCATTTGGGCAACTTTCTCAAGAAGAACAAAGATTGGCAAACATTTTCTTTGATCATTTCTATAATCGAATAGTACATTATAGTGAAGAGAAAGAACATAAAGTAAATGTGCCATTCAACTTTAACACACCAGAACAATGGAAATCAATCTTTAAGTTATATGGATTAGAAGAGATTGCTTATGAAACATTAGGTATTGACCAACCCATTGTGCCAGAATACCACACATTGCATGTTCTAGTAAGATTATGATAAATACATGTTATAGGAGAAAACCCTGAAGTATTCGAAGCTTTAGAAGAATATGATAGAA
The DNA here is from genome assembly GCA_016219865.1 of Candidatus Woesearchaeota archaeon. Taxonomy (GTDB): domain Archaea; phylum Nanobdellota; class Nanobdellia; order Woesearchaeales; family DSVV01; genus JACRKF01. The sequence continues at coordinate 979 of JACRKF010000001.1, forward strand.
CCAGAAAATTGCGGAAAGTGAGTTATAGAGAAAGAATTAATCTCACAATAGATAGTTCCTTATTATCTCAATTTAAGAATTATTGCAAGAATAAGAACATAAATATGTCCAGATTAATTGAGAAACATATGAAAGAAGAAATAAGAAATTAAAAATAAAGTAAAAAATCATTCAATAACTACAAATTCCTTGCCTCTCACCTGCTTAACAATCACATCTTTCTGCGCATTTCCTTCTGCATCAAAGCTTGTTTCTCCAGTCGCGCCATTATAATCTTTTATTGCAAGCAATCCTTCTTGAATTGCTTTTGGAGAATATCCTTTCTCAGCAATTGCTTTTGAAACAAGCTGCAAACTGTCATACCCAAAAGAAGCTCTATAATCAGGATCTTTGCCAAAACGTTTCTTGTAGACTTCGCAAAATGCAACGCCAACTAAACCTTCACATGTTGTTTTAGTGCTTGGAAAGATAACTCCTTCAGCTGCATCTCCTGCTATCTCAAACAGTTTTCTATTCTCGAGCGCAACCATGCTAAACGCAGGCAAAGTAATCGCTAATTCTTTTTTCTGCTTAAATACTAAACCTAAATCATTATATAATCCGCAAGCAAAGATTGCATCAACTTCAGTATCTTTTATTTTTAACAACTGTGTTCGCATATCTGTATCCTTGCCATTGTATTTTTCAGTTATTACAACAGTTATGCCAAATTGACTGTATAATTTATCCATCTGCTGCAGAAGATCATCACATGCTTCAGTTGCTTGAGAGATAATCCCTATTTTTTTATGACCTTTGTTAGAAATCTGTTCTAAGGATTTTTGAGCATGCTTTGCAGTGCTTTCCCGTAACTTAAACACCCATTCTCCTGCAGATTCAATTGCAGTTGTTAATGGTGTTGGCGCAAACAATACAATCTGTGATTGTTGAGCAATTGGAGCAATCGTTACAGCTTCAGAACTCAAGACCCCGCCAATAACAACAGGAACTTTGTTGGCAGTAATCAATTTTTGGAATGCTGTTACAGTAGTTGGCAATGAACTTTGTGTATCCTCAATTATCAAGGTAACATTTTTCCCAGCAATGCCACCTTTTGCATTAATCTCATCTTGTGCAACAAGTATTCCTTGCAACACAGCTTCTCCACCAACACTGCCAGAACCAGTCAGAGGTGCAACAACACCAATGGTAATAATTTCAGGCAATTGAGCAGATTGCTTTGGTTGCTGCTGAGCGCATGCAGTAATTAATATCATCAAAGATAAGCTAATCAATAATAATAATCTCCTGTTCAAATGTTTATTCAGATATTTCATATGTTATGCCCCCTATCTATAATAGATCATAATTTAATTCGCTATAGTATAATCTATTGAAAAACGAAGTTTTTCAATTATATTTAAATAGTTGCTGTAAATTCTTTACAACAAGATGAATGAAATATTAGTAAAACTACAAAAATTTGGATTATCAGAGAAAGAAGCAAAAGTATATATTGCATGCTTAGAACTCAATGATTCTACTGCAAGCGAAATTGCATTGAAATCAAACTTGCCAAGAACATTGATGTATGACATATTAGAAAGACTCATCAATTTAGGCATAGTTTCCTATACAATAAAAACAAACAAGAAATATTTTCATGCCGCAGATCCAAAAGAATTATTGCGGATACTTTATGAAAAGGAATCTGCAATAAAAAGCATATTAGAACCATTAAGAATTATACAAAAGAATAAAACAAACAAAAGACCAGAAGTTAACATCTATGAAGGTAAGGAAGGGATGAAAACAGTAATGAATGACATTCTTCTTTCAGGCTCAAAAGAATTCCTCGCTTATGGAAGTTCACGATCATCTTTTGCGATAATTCCAACATTTATTTTAGATTGGCATAAACGAAGAGTCAAGAAAAAGATATATCAACGAGTAATTTACAATAATAGTAAAGTATCGCGAGACAGAATAAAAGAATTCAAAGACACATTAAGGCAATATGCAGATTATCGTCTGATGCAGATTAAACTAGACTCAAACATTGCATTTATGATATATAAGAATAAAGCGGTATTAACTGCATGGACTTCTGAGCCATTTGCAGTGATGATTGAAAATGAAGAGATGGCAAACAGCCAAAAAAAATACTTTGAAGAACTTTGGAAGATTGCAAAGAAGTGATCAAAAATACAAGTCTTCGTTTCACTCAAGACTTGCAAAGAATTAAAAACTGGCGGTACCGAGATTTGAACTCGGGACAGCGAGCTTATGAGACTCGCACTCTAACCAGTCTGAGTTATACCGCCGTATACTAATAAAAAACAAGAAGTCATATATAATAATAACGGATTTATTGAGGAAATTGTTTAGGCAACCACAAGAAAATAACCCAGATAACACCAAATCCTATGAAAAACATCCACATATTATAAGGTCTAAGAAAATAAAATGTCAAATGACTAACAACAATAATAATGCCAACAATTGCAATAAGCTTGCGAAACAGATTATTGTTCATAATGCTACCTTTTCAACTTTATGTGAATATTTCTTCATTAATTTCATTGCATCTTTCCATTTCAAGAGAATATTCTTTGCGCCATAATATTGCACAACACTTTCTGCATTTATTTGCGCAAGTTTCAAAGAAAACTCAATATCATTCGTTTTGATAAATCCAGCTAAAAATGAAGCTGTAAACGCATCTCCTGCGCCTGTTGTTTCTACAACCTTGATTTTTCTTGGCTTAATAGAATATCTAAGATTGCCATCATAACAATAAGCTCCGTTCTTTCCATCAGTTATCACAACAATGCCTTGCTCATGAATCAATAAATTACATTTTTCCAACAGATAATTAATATCAAAATTCAGACCAACCCTTAATAATAAAGCAGCTTCTTCTCTGTTAACAAATAACATCTTTGTTCGAGAAAGTATTGGATGCAAATAATGAGCGCCTTTCTGAGCCAAATAATTGCTTGGATTAAATGCAATTAAAATATTATTTCTTTCAGCAGAGACAGCCAATGCTTCGCATGTTTTATAAGATTCATGCAAAAGTGTAGCAATATAATACCATTGTGACTTAATCTTTTTTTTATTGATATCTTTCATTGATAAATAATCATTTGCGCCTTTGCAAACAAGAATAGTTCTGTCATGATCAACAGTATCAAGAATAATTGCAGTACCTGTTTCAATCTCTGATTGTTTACCTAGAAAACTAATTTTTTCTTTTTTGAATTCATTCAATATCTGTTTGCCATATAGATCTTCTCCAATTTTACAAACAGAACCTGTTTTCAATCCAAGTCTTGCAAAAGCAACTGCAGTATTTGTCGCTCCTCCACCAGTCATATAAATCATATGCTCAACCAGAATTTTTCTTCCTGATGGATAAGCAAGCATATGTTCAATATGCCCATGACTTTCTACATCAAGCACATTTGCTTTTGTTTTCAGGAACAAATCAACTGTTGCTCCACCTATTGTGATTACATCAAACATAAAATATTTCTGAGAAAAGAACTATATAAGTTTTTCCATAAGCTTTATAAATAAACATCTGATTCTCTAAACAGTAAAACTAAATAATTGTTACTCTTGGAGGGGAATTTATATGGCGCAACAACAAATACAACCTATTTTTATTTTACCAGAAAGCACACAACGTTCAACAGGTAAGAACGCGCAAAGAAATAATATAATGGCTGCACGATTAGTTGCAGAAACAGTAAGAACAACACTTGGCCCAAAAGGAATGGATAAGATGTTAGTTGATTCATTAGGAGATGTTGTTATAACAAATGATGGCGTTACAATTCTGAAAGAAATGCAGATTGAACATCCTTCTGCTAAGATGCTTGTTGAAGTTGCTAAAACTCAAGAAAATGAAGTTGGCGATGGAACAACAACAGCAGTAGTTATTGCTGGTGAACTTCTGAAACGAGCAGAAACATTGCTTGACCAAGATATTCATCCAACAGTTATTGCAAAAGGTTATAGATTAGCCGCAGAAAAAGCATTATCTGTTTTAAATCAGATGGCAGAAAATATATCAGAAAATGATAGATCAATGTTAAAGAAAATTTCAATAACTGCAATGACTGGAAAAGGCGCAGAATCTTCAAAAGAACATTTGTCAGAAATGGCAGTAATAGCAATTACATCAATTGTTGAAAAAGATAAAGATACAGAAAAAACCATAATTGATCTTCAAAACATAAAATTAGAAAAAAAAGTTGGAGCTTCTGTTGAAGAATCTGAATTAATTCTAGGATTAGTAATTGACAAGGAAAAAGTGCATTATGGCATGCCAAAACAAGTAAGAAATGCAAAAATAGCATTAATTGATGCTGCTGTTGAAATTCGCTCAACAGAGACAGATGCAAAAATCCAGATTAATGATCCAATGCAAATGCAGGCATTTTTAGATCAAGAAGAAAAAATGCTGCGAGATATGGTTGAGAAAATTGCAAAAACAGGAGCAAATGTTGTATTCTGCCAAAAAGGAATTGACGATGTTGCGCAACATTTCTTAGCAAAAAAAGGAATTTATTGTGTTAGAAGAGTTAAAAAATCAGATATGGAAGCATTAGCTCGAGCATCAAATGGAAGAATAATTACTAATTTTGATGATCTTTCTGAACAAGACCTTGGTTCAGCAGGATTAATCGAAGAGAAAAAAATTGGCGATGAAATGATGACATATGTCAAAGAATGCAAGAATCCAAAAGCAGTAACAATGCTGTTGCGTGGTTCAACTGAACACGTTGCAGCTGAAGTAAAACGAGCAATGGAAGATGCATTAGGCGGATTAGCAAGCGCTTTACGAAAAGGAAAGATTGTCGCAGGAGCTGGTTCAACTGAGATGGAATTAGCAAGATATATTCGAAAGTACGCTGAAACATTATCAGGCAGAGAACAATTAGCTGTACAAGCATTTGCTGACGCTCTTGAGATAATTCCGAGAACTCTTGCAGAAAATGCAGGCATTGATCCGATTGACATTTTAGCCGAACTAAAAGCAAGCCATGATAAAGGCATGAAATGGGCTGGAGTAGATGTTTTCAATGGCAAGGTAATGGATGCATTTGCAAATGATGTAATTGAACCACTAAGCATCAAAACACAAGCAGTAAGTTCAGCAGCAGAAGTTGCAGTGATGATTCTCAGGATAGATGATGTGATTGCTGCATCAAAATCTGCAGCTCCACCAATGCCGCAAGGCGGTATGGGCGGAATGGATATGTAAGGATCTTATTATTCTAAACTTTACTTTTTTATCCAACTTTTCATAGTCAATAGAAAACAACTAACAGGCATTATTTTTGAATTAACAAAATCTTGTTTGCTGAGCAATAACGACTTTTCAAATTCTTTCAGAATCTTGGTATCTTCCTTATTAATGGAGTTCTGCCACTTGATTTCAATACCAAAAAGCTGACTTGAATTATGAGTTTGCCTTACAACAAGATCCATCTCTTTTGTTTTTTGTTTATTTTTCCAATAGAAGATATTATCTTTATAATCATATAGATTATCTTGATTATTTTCCACCATATATTTTATAAAATGATTAAATACAATTCCTTCAACAAGTTTACTGAACTCTTCAGGATTATCTCTATTTTTGAAAGAATAGTCATAAACATTTTCTATTCCAAATACCCATTTATATAATGCATAATAAAGAAGAGGATCAAAGAAATAGATTTTTTTATTCTTTGGGAACTCTGCAATCTGCTTATTAAAATCAAGTTTATAGATAAATTGAAGGATGAATAATTCTTCAAGACAAGAGATATAATCCGCAACAGTATTATGGGAATCTATTTCAGTTTCTGATTTTAATGAATTATAACTGATTTCTGTCCCATATACTGAAAATATCCTTTTAAGTATTTGCTTTGAGAATCGCTCATTTTTTTTCCATTTTGCCAAATCACCTATAAACCAATTAGTATAGATTTCGTAGATTGATTCATCAATAGCATTATTTGCATGAAAAGAATTTATTGCTTTAAGAAATCCACCTGTCATACAATAATTAAGAAAATCTTTTTGAATTTCATTTTTATACAGCTCAAGATGTTTTATATTTTTGTTAAAATCATCTGTTAGTTCTTTACAATAAGTTGCTTTAATTGCAGCAGCATATTCATAGAAACTCAATGGAAAGAGGATAAAATGTCTTTTACCAATACCTACTCTCCCAGGTAAACGCTCAATATTTCTTTTAATATCAATAGAATGTGAGCCTGTAATTAACAAAAAGCATTTACGTAATAATCCACGATCATAAATATTTTTTATTGCTATTTGCCAATCATCTACAAAAGCAATCTCATCCAAAAACAAATATCGTTGTTCTGTATTATCACCAAATTCAAGATATGCTTCAATTACAGCAATCAACTGATTATAGTCCTTAAGAATATCACAAGAATAATAAAAAATTTGTTTTGCTAAAACAGTTTTGAGAAGTTGCTCTATTGTTTGCTTTATCCATGTTGTTTTTCCAATCTGTCGTGGTCCACGCACAGAATAAATACCTTCAGTAAACTCAGTCATAATTGTATAATGCCAAACAATAGCATATTGCCGTAATAATTGCAAGTGAAAATCATTCTCAATAAGCGCTTTATTCTCCCACCATGGATTTGACTTTTTTAGTTCTGATAGCTCTACCATAATGATATAAAGTAGAACTCATATATAAATGTTGCTTTTTGGTCAATACTATTGACAATATTTCCTGCTTTATTGGTACTACCATTGACAATATTTCTAAATGCTATAGAAGAAAGAATACTCAAAAAAGAGATCTATTAGAAAGATATATCTATTAGGAAGGGTGTAAGTTGATTATCTCTCAATGCTGTTAAATAAAGATATTTAGTTTCATCAAGTGGAGCAGTTGAATCATAACATTTATTGTACCTCAATTCTTCTTCTGCAATTTTCGGTAATAATTCTGCAAGTCTTTCAGTTGTTTTATGTCTTGCATTTTTTTTTGCAACCCTGAAAATTAATTCTAATGAATTGTTTATTTTATCTGCATCACCATATCTCAATAAATAATGAGCTGCTTTATACAAAGATGGATTGCCTTCAGAATCAAAAGCAAATGTACCATCAAGATTATGAACTATAGTAGATAAAATATCTCCATACGATTGATTATCACTAATCTCTCTATCAAGATAAACATTAATTGCTTGACATCTGATATTATCATTCTCATGATTCAATGCATGTCCTAATATGTGATAAATATCATCTCTTATAATCTCAGATTTCTCCCGAACAGATAGAATATCATCAAGAATTTTTCTTTCCTCTTCTCTTTCTCTATATGCTTTTGTGTTGAATAATTTTTGGAACCTGTGTTTTATTCTTAATCCAAGATCACTCCACAATCCTTTTGATCCTATTACTCCGCAAAACATACCAATTCCTAAACCCATAAGATAATCAGAATAGTTTGGATTGTCAGGTGGTGATAGGCTAGCAAGATGTGCATATAAGAAACCTATCCCAAAACCAGTAACAGCAGCAACAGTTGCTTCAATAATTGCTTTATTATTTCTTCTGATACTAGAGATTATTGGTTCTAAACCACCAACAATTACATCTGAACCAAAAAGTTCATATTCAGGTGTTTCTAATAACCTAGTTAAATCAAATCTTTCTGGTTTAGATTGAATATACGATATATATCGTAATATAGCTGTTTTTAGAGTATCATAGTTGATTGAACAAATTCTATCATTACGCTTCAGTATTCCATAATCTAAATCAAAAATCTTATTGTTATGTGCATAAGCTCTTTTAACAAGACCATTATCAAGCCTTATTTCCTTAACAGGTCTTTGACCCTTGGATAAAGGATTTTTAGAGTTAACAATAATTAACAAACCTTCACTATCTATATAGAGATGGTCAATATCAATACTATCGCCTCCGAGATCAAGAAGATATTTTGCATCAGTTAACCTAGCTAATTTTAGCAACATTTTATCATCATTAATATCCATCAGAAATTGACGTAAGTTAGTTGTATCTCTCTGTTGATATTTATCATATAACCTTTGTAATAATTGATTAGCAATTAACTGATCTTTTCCAGACATTTTCTTCTTCTCAAAATTCACTACATCCTCAATAAGAAGAGGTTTATTATCTTCAAACCCAAGAATAATAGGTTTATCATCTTCAGACAATCGAGCAAGAGCAACACGACCATTAACAGCTGATACACTCTTTTTGCTATCTTCTTCTCCAACAACTTCTTCCAATCCACTTCTTCTTTGGAATGGATCTTCATGTGTTCTTGCTCGTATTTTTGCTTTAAATCTCTCAGAAAGATGTGTCATGTTAGCTAGCTCTTCTTCAATTGGTTGCCCAATCAATGGATTATCTGTTCTTGCGCTTCCTCGAGCTAAATCTAAATCAATTAATGCTAAGGAAAAATAATCAGTTGATGGATATAATTTGCTTCCAGACAATTGCGATCTTCGCATCTGTTCAGGAGCCATGTATGCAATTGAACCTTTTCCAGCACTGCTCTCACGCGTTGCTTCGCCAAGAAATTTCGCTAAGCCAAAGTCAATCACTTTTACATAGCCTTCTGCATTGATAAGAATATTGTCTGGCTTTAAATCTCGATGAATGATTCCTTTTGCATGTGCTGTAGCTAATGCTTCCAAACATTGCGTATCGATTGCATCAATTTGCGTTTCTGTTGCTCTTTCTCCACGTTCAAGTCGTTTTGCAAGGCTTTCACCTTCAAAATCTTCAAGAACTAAGTAAAGTTCATCAATCGTATCTCTTGTGTCAGTTACATGGTAAAAATGATACAGTTTTTGGATATGAGGATTGTCTAGATTCTGTAATGCGCGAGCTTCGGTCATTACTTTCTGAAGATCATCATCGTGTAATGGAATTTTCTTGATTGTATATACTTTTCCATTGTTTTGATTTTTTACGCGAATGACTTTACCTTGACCATCACTGCCTAGCCATTTGATTACTTCATATTGCTCATAGAATGCTTTTTCTGTTATTATTTCTCCGCCAAAAATGCTTGCAGTTGTTTGATCAGCAGTTATAGGTGATAATCCTACAGTCATCTGTATCGGAACTTGTGGAACTGAACCATTATCTACATAATCTTGAGCAGTTGGTTCTGTTTCTTCAACAATCTGTTCTAGTTCATCTTCCGGCATAGGAGCCTAGAAATGAGGAACCCATATATAAATATTGTTATCATCAGCAAGTTGTCATAATGACTGAGGAATATTTATTCCAATCAGGTGGAATAAAAGTACCAAAACATTTATAAATAAATGGAACTTATATTCCATTTATGGCTTCAAAAGATGTACATAGAAGACATATAAAAGAACATACGCAAGAGATAAAAGATGCTATAGCCATGGGAATAGAAGAAAGACCAGCAACTATTGGATTTCATACTTCAGCTTGCTCTATTGATTTATTAGAGATATATCTTCACAACCTAGGTAAATTACCAACTGGATCAGTGATCAAGCATGAATGGTTTAAAAAGCCACAAGAAGGACAAAAAAGTTTGCCTGTTGCAGAGAGAAGATTAGGAATTGATTTTCCTGAGAAGAGCAGATTATTAACATTGATGTACCAAATTGAATCTGAAAGAAATAAATTAATTTATGGAAATCCAACAAAAAGTGCAATAGAATCTGCAATTAAAGCTTATCAAGAACTGCAGAGTGTTATAAAAGAAAAATTAAAAGAATTAGGGGAGCAAATTGAATAACCAGACACAACAAACAATTGCTTATGCAACAAATGCGCTTACATTTATTTTTTTAAAGGAAAATATATCAAAATATATACAGAATATTTATCTTTTTGGATCATCTATAAGAGGGGAATTAACAAAAGAGAGCGATATTGATATCTTCATTGACTGCAATAAAGAGTTTGAACAAGAAGTTGAAAAAAATTGTAAATCTGCTCTATCAATCTTTTATAATTCAAAAGATTATGAAAAATGGAAATCATACGAATTTATATATCCATTATCCATTCAAATAGGAGAAGTTAAAACATGGGAATTATACTCAAGCATTTTAGCTGATGGCATATTGCTTTATTCTAGAAAAATAGCAATTGAAACAACAGAAAGAAAAGTTTTATTCATGATTGAACTACCAAAAAACAAGAAAAAATATTTATTTTTAACAAGAAAGCTTTTTGGGAGAAAAGAACATGGATATAAAGACAATGGTATCATTATGGAAATTAAAGGAAACAAACTTTCTTCAACTATCTTCATTATACCAAAAGAAGATATCCAGAAAATTACAGAACTACTCAATAAAGAAAAAATTGAATATTCTATGAAGGAAGTTGCAGTGTTTGATTAGGAGAATTTCTTACCAAAAACTATATATACTTCAACAATAAAAGAAATAAGAATTATGAAAAAGAGTTGATCTCATGGTAGATATGCAAACCATTATGGATGAAATGAACAAGACAAAGCAGTTATTAAACCAAAAAAAACAAGATAATAATCAAAAACAGTCAGAAAGCGCTGATTCTAACAAAGAAGATGCTGAAAGCAATGATCTCGAACAGCCAAAAGAGCTTCTAGAAGATAACAATACTCCTGAATTAGAACTTCCTGCAACAGAAGATGAAAATAATACAAAAGATGATGATGATGATGAAATAAAACTTCCTGATTTAAATGAAGAAACAGAAGAAATTGAACAAAAACCAGAAGTAAAACCAATCTCACAACAAAAACCACAAAAGACACAACCCGTAAAACAGCAAAAACAACCAATAGAATCAAAAATAAGTAAAAAACAACCTCTAAAAGCAACAAATAATAATAACAACGACGAATATCTTTCTGCAGTAAAAGAACTCAATGCTAATGTCGTTGAACTTTTGCAGTTATTAAAAACAACTGCTGACGAGATACGCAAAGAAGATCCATTAGCAGCAAAAGTTGAACAGATCAGTGATCAAAATGATAAGATTGCGCAAGCACTGTTAAGTGTAGCTGATATGATTAAAGATTTGCAAACGCAAGTGCCTCAACAAAGCTTTGCTCCAAAACTTTCAACTGAAGTTCCAAATAATCCAAATATGCCTGCATACAAAGAACCTAATTATTCATTTGCGCCTGATAAAAACTCAGCTGCTTTCAGACCAAAATTTATTGCAACAGATACAGGAGAAGAACTCGAACTGCCAAAACCTCCTCCAGATGATATGATTGCTATGAATAGAATGCAACCATTACCTGAAACAAGATCAAATAGATCACCTATATCATCAAACAAAGAAGAACTTAGACCTTTAGATTTCAATAATCCACCTTCACCATTTGGAGATACAAAAAAAAAAGGTTTGTTTAGATAATGCTACAATGGACAATCGCTACAGATTCTTACGAACATCAAGCAGGATAATCAATGAATTAAATCATTTTATTGATTTTCGTTATTCTAAACATTTAACTGATGTAGATCAAAAGAAATATCTGCAATTATTGCTTATGGAAAAACAACTTCTTCTGTTAGAACAGCAATTATTTATGTTAAGAGAAGGTTTAGGCAGAGTTATGTTCAATAAAGTTCAGCATCAATTAAATATCATAAGAGTTAAACTCACAAGACTAAAAAAGAAACATCATTAATGAAACATATATCTTGTAATATACTTTTCTGATTGTAATAATAATTATAAACTAATAACTATTAATGGCTTTATGATATTTCATTCTATTCAAAAAGAAAATATTGCCCTTGATAGAGATATTAAATCACATCTTCCAAAAGCACAGCATCAAAATCTTGATTATTACTTAGAAAAGTTAGCAGGTGTGCTTATTTCTGCTGATGAGATTGCTGCTGCAATTGATAATGCAGCAAAAATGATTGCTGAAGATTATCTAAGCAGAGGAATTCGTTCTATTGTTGGCGTATATGTTCTAGATGGCGCAAAAACTGTTTTTCAGCAATTAGAAAAATCTTTATATAATTATGGTTTAACAATTATTGAAGATAATATTAGGGCAAGTAGATATGGTTCTTCTTTGTCAGGTGGAGTTGTAAGAATTACATCAGATGTAAAACATGTATATCCTGGTGATAATGTTCTTCTTATAGAGGATATATTTGATGAAGGAATAACCATGTGTGGTGTTGCAAAACATTTAGAAACACATAGTAACCCTGCTGATGTTAAATTATTGAGTTTGTTGTTTAAGTCTAAGAATTATGAAGGTAAAAGAAGAGTGGAATATTCCATTATCAAGATTGATGACCATTGGATTGTTGGTTATGGCATGGATATGGGAGGACAGATTAGAAAGCATGCTAATGAAGGCACTTTAGAACAATCAACTCTTGATGCAAATCCATTAAGACCAATCCTTAGAGACTTACCGTTTATTGCTGCAGCTAATCCGGATTATTTAATAAAAACAGGTCAGTTAAAATTAAAAGATGGAACACCAGATACTAGAAAAGTAGAGTATCTAAAAGGTCTAATCAAATTTGATAATTAGAATTATTGTTTTCAATTCAGATATCCTTAGCCATTACTGTTTTCCTACCATTTGCTTCTGCTCGAACACATGCATCTTTAACAATTTGCTGTACTTTAAGATCTAAAGCATCTGCAAAATCTCCAGCAACTTGTAAATTTGGAACATATTCCTTTATCTTTGAACGAACAATTAAAGTCATACTACCACCAGTTATAACAGCAATATTTAGTGTTTATAAAGCTTTTGGAGAGTATTTTTGTTTTTTCCACCAATTAAAATAGGGCAGCAATTTTCTTAGTCTTACTGTTTTATTTTTGTCAAGAATTACTTCGGTGTTTATATTTTTTTCATCAGTTTCTCTTATACATTCACGACAATGACCGCAAGGAGGAATTGCAAATACTGCTCCTGTTTCATCTTTCCATACAGTTACTATCTTTTTAATTACAAATTCTTTGCCATCTGTAATCATTTTTGCAATAGCGACTCTTTCAGCGCAGTATCCATTAGAATTAACACCTACACAAACTCCAGTATATATTTTATCATTTCCTGAAAGTAATGCGCATCCAACATCAGCTACTAAACCATTCTTTAGATTCTTAGGGTTGATTACAGATACTGCTCTCTTGATTAATTCTTGATTTATGAGATTTGCCATATTTGGATTATACCCTAATTCTTAATAAAGTTTGCTATTTTCAATGCCTAATTTCTAATTATGTGCAAACCAGAAAACAAAGGTATCATTCTTAATCTCATGCAATCTGCAAAAACCTAATCTAACAAAATGAACAATATCGCCAATATTTAGATTTTCTAAGTGGACTTCTCCAAAACCTTTCAAAGCATTATTATCAGGCATTAGAACTTCAACATTAATCTGATGACCATCATTTGGCAGCCAATGGATTATCTTTGATTTTCCCTTAACTTCATCATATTTGATTGAATGAAACATATATTTGCCATTTTTTACTTCAAAATTAAGCAGATCCATAAATCTGTAGATTTTTCCTTCTTCTAATTCATCAGCAACAAAAAAATTATTTTTTGTTCTGAAAAAACGTCCTTTGCTTCTATGATCTGGATGTAAATCTAAATCTACCGCTAATTCAGGAGCATTTTCAATTGTTATCTCTACAGGATTTTTTACAAAGAAATATCTATTTGCTCTTGCTTCAATAACATCTTTATTAAAAGCATTCAATGTTTTATAAAATTCTTCTCCAGAGATAGTTTTGTCAGCTAAAGAAAAGTTTTCAAAAGCAAATTTAATAAATGCTTCAGGAATATAGCCTCTATTTTTTAAAGGCAATAAAAATGGAAGCCTTATATCATCCCATCCTTCAAACACACCTTCTTCAATCAATTTTCTTGTTTTTGAACATGAAACTTCTAGATCTGTAAAATTAATTCTTCCAAAGAATAATGTTTCTGGCACTCTCCACCCCATTGCAGTAAACATTAGTTCTTGTCTTGCTGCATTATCAACATGATCTTTGCCTCTTAATATATGCGTAATTTTTGTATCATAATCATCAACAGTTACTGCAAAATTCATTAAAGGCCATACTCTATACTTTTTTCCTTGACGTGTATGTTCAGATTCATTGATTCTCATTAATGGAAATTCACGCATTGCTGGATTCTTATGTTTCAGATTTGACTTAAAACGCATCACTGCTTCTCCTTCTTTGTATATTGTAAACATTGCTTGCCATCGTTTAAGATTTTCTTCAATAGAATTATCTCTGCATGGACAAGAAAGTGTTTTTGTAACAAGCAGTTTAAACTCTTCTGCTGTGCAAGTGCAAATATAAACAATTTCTTTTTCAAGAAATTGTTTTGCATAATCATAATACAATTCCATTCTATCTGATTGTATGATAATTTCATTTACACGATTATTAGTTATCCATTTTGCATCTTCTGGAATCATTTCATAAGCAGCTGGATAAATATTGTCTGAATTAGTATCAGAAATTCTCAGATAAAGTTTTGCATCGTATTTTCTAGCAAATTCAGCATTTAATCCAAGCACAAATGCATGACCTATGTGCAATGGTCCTGAAGGACTTGGTTCAAAACGAAGCACATACTTGTCAGCTTTTGTTTTAAACTCAGGCAATCCTGTTCTTTTTGTAGATGCCACATCAAGCAACTCAGGAGCTAACTCCTTTAATTGTTTTTCTTGATTTTCAACACCCATTACATTGACTTCAGCAACAATTTTATTGATTTCTTCCATTACTTTTTTTGTTTCTTTTCGTAATTCTGGATGATCACCAAGTACTTTACCTATAATATTACCTGGATTAGCTTTTCCACTGAATTTAATTGCATTTTGAAGTGCATACTTTCTGATTGTATTGCGCATAAGCAGTATGAAATAAGAATTGGTATATAAGTATTACGTTGTCAAATAGGAATTATCTTCATTCCTTCTTTTTCAGGAATTATTGCAACTTCATGATTCTCCTTAAGATTATATTTCTTAGAAAGTTCTTTAGGTATTCTTATCCCAAGACTCATTCCCCAAAGAGAGATTTTTGCATTAAATCGCTTCATTTCTCTATATTTCTGAGCAACTGTATGAAGTTGTTTCATATTTAAAATCTCCTCATCGCAATTATTGCATTTAAAATAATTATATTCAAATCCTTCTGGTGTCTTAGCTGATAATTCTAACATTTCTCCTTTCTTACATTCAGTACATTTTTTCATTTTAAACACCTTTTATCTCAATTGTTAGTATTTTAATCTTCATTTCTGCAATTTCACCAATGCAAATAACATCAAAACGTTTATAAGATTTAATGAATCTTATATTATTTTTTGCAAATAGCTCTATTTTCCCTCCTTTCAATGTTGCTTCAACCATGTCAGGAGTAACATCTCTTTCCATTGCACGTATGAATGCATGCCTTCTTATTTCAAATTCATATTGAGTAATGTCCATAATATTCTTAGATATCTATAAATATCAATAGATATATAAATTTTTTGATTGCACAAACTATATATATAATGAAATCCACTAAGATTTTTATGTCTGAAACAATCATCGAACTTAACAATGTATGGAAAACATATTTTATGGGTAATAATGAAGTTAATGCGCTTCAAGGCATATCTCTCAAAGTTAAAAAAGGGGAATTTGTTGCAATTATGGGTCCTTCTGGATCTGGAAAATCAACTGCAATGAACATGATTGGTTGTTTAGATGCGCCAAGCAAAGGTGAAGTTTACCTATCAGGAAAAGATATAATGAATATGACTGAATCTAATTTAGCGCAAGTGCGAGGAAGAAAGATTGGCTTTATTTTCCAGAAATTTAATTTAATTAACACATTAACTGCAAAAGAAAATGTAATTTTACCAATGATATTCCAAAATATGACAAAAGAAGAACGTGAATTAAGAGCATATGAACTATTAAAACTTGTAGACTTAACTGACAGAATGAATCATCGTCCTAATGAATTATCTGGTGGACAACAACAAAGAGTTGCAATTGCTCGTTCATTAGCAATGAATCCGGAAGTGATATTAGCAGATGAACCTACTGGAAATCTAGACAGTAAAAGTGGATCTACAGTAATAAGCTTCCTAAAAAAACTGCATAAAGAAAAAGGCACAACTATTGTTATGGTTACACATGATGAACATATTGCTCATAATGCAGAAAGGATAGAATATATAAAAGACGGAAAAATTGAAAAGATTAAATTTAATAATAAGATAACATAAATTAATGTGAGATTATGAAAAATGCAATAAAGAAGAGTAAATCTGCCATTTTATTAATAATATCTCTATTTTTATTAACAACATTTGTTTCTGCAACATACACACTAGGTGACACTGATGCTCCAGATATTAATGTAACACTTGCAAAATCAGATCCAGCATTTATAGAACCAGGGAAAGTTGCAGATATTTGGATATTATTAAATAATGAAGGAACAGCTACGAAAAACACAAAAATCACATTTATAGATAATTATCCAATTTCTTTAACAAGTGAATCAGAAAGAATAAAGATAATACCATATATTGCAGAATACTACCAAATGCGATATTCTATAAAAATAGATCCAAATGCTGAGGTTGGAACTTATTATATAAAATTAAGATATACACTTGGAGATGGTTTTAAAACAGAAATTGAAAAAGAAATACCTATTGTTATAAAAAAATCACAATCAATTATCACAATTGAAGATGTTTCAGTAACACCGGATAGTGTTGCGCCTGGAGAAACTACTAAAGTAGCATTAAAAATAAATAATCCTTCAGAAAATACAATACTTAGAAACATAGAAGTAAACCTTGGATTAAGCGCAACAACAGTTGGCGCTGAAATTGTTGACTTGCCATTTATACCAAAAGGAAGCAGCAGTTCTAAAAGCATAAGCGAATTGTTTGCTCATGAAACATCTGCGATAAATTTTTTATTAGCTGTTTATCCTGCTGCTGATTCAAAACTTTACAAGATTCCGTTGACAATCAAATACACTGACGATAAAGGATTTAATTACACAAAAACTGAATTAATTGGTGTTTCTGTGAACACAAAACCTGAATTATTAATTACATTAGAAAATACAGAATTAAACAAACAAGTTACAGAAGGTAAAATAACACTTAATCTTATCAACAAAGGATTAAATGACATTAAATTTGTCACAGTTGCATTAATTCCAACAGAAGAATATGATTCTCTTTCAGCATCAAACATAATCTATGTTGGGAATATTGATTCAGATGATTTTGAAACAGCTGATTTTAAAATAAAAACAAAAAATATAACAGATAAAATTACAATAAAAGCAAAGATTGAATACAAAGATGCATTTAATGCATTACATGAAAGCCAAGAATCAATATTATTATCATTGCAAGAACCTCCGCAAAAGAAAAATGGAACATTAACTAAAATAATAATTGGATTAGTAATTCTAGGGATTATTATTTATTTTGTTATGAGGAAGAAAAAGCAATAGATTTTATATAGTTATTATTATAGACTGGAATCATGCCAACAAAACTAAATCAGAAAATCAAAGAATACTTCATCTTAGCTACAACTAATCTTTTTCATAGAAAGCTGAGAAGCTGGCTGACAATGATTGGCATCTTTATAGGAATTGCAGCTGTTGTCAGTTTGATTAGTTTAGGACAAGGAATGAAAGATGCAATCTTCTCACAATTTTCAGCATTAGGCACAGATAATATCATTATTCAGGCAAAACAAGCAATGTTTGGTCCGCCTGGTTCTTCAACAGCTGCTCCATTGACAAAAGATGATCGAGATATTATAAAAAAGTCACATGGCGTAGAACTCGTTGCAACAAGACTTATCAAAGCAATACAAATTGATTTTGAGAAAAAGACATTCTTTCGTTATGCTGCAACATTTTCTGATGATAATGAAGCAAGGAATTTTATGATAGAACGTTTCAAATTTAAGATAGAAAAAGGAAGATTCATGGAGATTGGTGAGAAAAATAAGATAATTATAGGACAAAATTATGCAAAAGAACCTGTCCTGGGAAGAGAATTGCGGGTAGGAGATAAACTTTCAATAAACAAAAAAGAAGTTGAGATTGTAGGAATACTTGCAAAAACAGGCAATCCGCAATTCGACAACACATTTTTCCTCAACGAAGAAGCATTGCGAGAGATACTTAACCTTGATGATAGGATTGATATAATTATAGCAAAAGCATCTAATAAAGATGATATTGAACAAGTTGTAGAAACAATAAAGAAAAATCTCAGAAATCATCGTAATGTCGAAAAAGATAAAGAAGATTTCGAAGTGCAAACAAGCCAGCAATTGATTAGTTCATTAAGAACAATTTTAACAATTGTAACAGCAGTGCTTGTTGGCATCGCAATGATCAGCATTATTGTTGGCGGTGTAGGAATTACAAACACAATGTACACTGCTGTTTTAGAAAGAACAAAAGAAATTGGAATTATGAAAGCAATTGGCGCAAAAAACAGCGATATTCTTTTGATATTCCTTATGGAATCTGGATTGCTTGGCATGGTTGGTGGTATTATTGGTGTTATTTTTGGTATTGCTCTTTCAAAAACAGTTGAAATTATAGCAGCAAATGCATTAGGAAGTGAATTGATTAAAGCATCCTTTCCGCCTGCATTAATTATTGGAGCATTATTATTTTCATTTTTAATTGGAGCAATTTCAGGCACATCGCCTGCAATACAAGCAGCAAGATTAAAACCTGTTGATGCGCTGAATCAAGAATAAACTATTAGTATTTGCGAATTCACTTTGTTCATTCAGCAAATACTAAACTTTGTAATTCGAATTACAGAGCTTAAAAAAATACGACTGAAAGGAGGATTTTTTCATATGAAATCTGAATACTTTTCAATTGCAATCTCAAATATAGGAAAGAGAAAACTTCGCAGCTGGCTTACTATGATAGGCATATTCATAGGAATCGCTGCTGTTGTTGGTTTAATTAGTTTAGGACAAGGTTTAGAAACAGCAATTGAAAGTGAATTTCAGAAATTAGGCAGCGACAAAATCATAGTTACTCCTGCTGGAAATGTATATAATATCATGCCTGATGAAAACACTCCAGGAAAACTCAAAGAAAATGATGAAAAAGTGATTAACAGAGTTAGAGGTGTAAAAACAGTTGCGCTATCGAATTATAAAGTAGCAGAAATAAAATGGGGTAAAGATGATATTGGTTTTTATTTTGTAGGTGGATACCAAACAAAAAATGATGAAAGTGCTTTAACGCAAGAAGTCTTTGCCATAACTATTATTGAAGGCAGATATCTTAAACCAGATGATAAGTACAAAACAGTTATTGGCTACGATTATGCAACAAGCGCTGCATTTAAAAAAAATCTTCATCCAGGCAGCACAATTACAATAAATAATCAAGAATTCGAGATTGTTGGAGTAAAAGATAAACTTGGCAATGAAGGCGATGATAGGACAGTCATTATCCCAAGAGATACTTATTTTGGATTATTCAATATCAAAGAATACCCTGACACTATAATTGTGCAAGTAAATAAAGAATTTATTCCTGATGATGTTTCAGAAAGCATAAAAAAAGAATTACGAAAAGAAAGAAACCAAAAAGAAGGTCAGGAAGATTTTGCTGTAAAAACACTGCAAGAATACCTCACAAGCTTTCTTACAATATTAAACATTGTTCAAGCAGTGCTTGTAGGAATTGCAGCAATTAGTTTATTAGTTGGAGCAATTGGAATAATGAACACAATGTACACAGCTGTATTAGAGAGAAGAAAAGAAATCGGCATCATGAAAGCAATTGGCGCAAAAAATAGTGATATTTTATTTCTCTTTATGATTGAATCAGGATTTCTTGGCTTAGTTGGCGGCATTATAGGAGTATTGCTTGGCCTAGGCTTCAGCAATCTTGTTGCTTCAATTGGCAGACAAGTATTAGGCACAAAATTATTAATTGCAACCTCTCCTTGGTATCTCATTGTTGGCGCGCTTGCATTTGCTTTTATTATAGGAATGCTTTCAGGAGTATTGCCTGCAAAACAAGCAGCATCATTAAAGCCAGTTGAAACATTGAGATATGAATAGATTATTATGATGATATAAACAAATAATCACAATAAATTCGTATGTTTTTAGCACCTTCGAAATTCTCGACGAGATTTCCTAAGGAGCTGCGTTCCCGGATGGAATAAAAATAATCACGACTTCATCGAGATTATTAGACTTGCAACAAGTTGCAAGCATCCCCTCGCAACGCTCTCGTCGGGAAATCAATTGAATTTCGACCTTAGGGTGCTAAACGCATACATAAATTCCAAAAATATATAAATCATAAACATTTTTCTTTTTTAATGCAGATTCAAAAAGAGGCTGACTTATGTGATTTATCTTCAATTAATGGAGCTATTTCTACAGATAGTGCTATCTCTATGCATGAATTAAAGCAATTACCGCAAATATCACCACAACCAATAGCAATGCACCAGTCAATACCTTCACATACATCATTGCAAAGCCAATTTAAACGCATTCAAAGCCCAAGTTCTATTAACACTTACAAACAATGCCCAAGAAAATATTATTATCAATATATGAAAAAATTACCTACTAAATCTAGCATACATCTAGTGAGAGGGAAGTTATCACATGCAGTATTAGAAGACTTCTTTAAGATTGATAATTCTATTATAACTGCAGAAAATTATTCATATTTGCTAAAGATTCTCATAAATGACTTATTCAAAAAACATTGGTCAAATTCTCAACAAGAACTTGACTCATTAGGATTATCAACAGAAGATTATTTATTCTATTTTAATGAAACACAATCTATGATTAATGGTTGGATTGAATTATTCATCGAGAAATTGAATAAAGAATTGCAGCAATACACTTTATATGAAGCTTTTAAGCGATTAACACCACTTACAGAAATTGAATATTCTTCTGCAAATCTTGGTGTGCGTGGCTTTGTTGATGCAATCTTTGAACATGGAGAACATGTTAAAATTATGGATTATAAAACATCAAAAAAAGATCAGATTACTGAAGAATACAAATTACAACTTGGCATTTATGCATTGCTTTACCAGCAAAAACATGGGATTACTCCAAGAATCGTTGGCATTGATTTCCTTAAACATGGCGAAAGATTTATAGAAGTAGACGACAAACTGCTGCAATTTGCCAGAAAGGAATGTGAATTGATTCATATCAAGACACAATCTGATAATGTCAAAGAATATCCCAAAAAGATTTCATCATTATGCAAATGGAGTACTGGACAATGTGATTTCTATGGAACTTGTGTAAAGAGCGAATGAGATTTTTGTTTATTTAAAAGTAGTTTTTGCCTAATTCAATCTTCCCATAACATCTTTATTAACAACATCAATTGATCTGCTTGCATCAACATTCATCAATAATTTATGTTTTCTATAATAATCAATCAATGGCTGCGTTTTTTCTTGATAGACTTTCAATCTGTTCTTTACAGTTTCTTCTTTATCATCATCACGAAGTATTAATTTCCCATTGCATGAATCACAAATATCTTTCTTTTTTGAAGGATTTGTTACAATATTATATGTTGCGCCGCATTTTGTGCAGAATCTTCTGGTAGAAATTCTTTCGATAATTTTTTGATCATCAACAGCAAAATTAATCACAGAAGTAAGCTTTAGCTTTAATAATGCCAGCAAATTGCTTAAATCATCAGCTTGTTTTATTGTTCTTGGAAAACCATCGAGAATAAATCCTTTTTTGCAGTTTTTTTGTGAGATTCTGCTCTTTATAATTTCAATCATAATATCGTCAGAAACAAGATTTCCTGCGTCAACAATTGCTTTTACTTTCTTTCCCAATTCGCTGCCTGCTTTAATCTCATTCCGTATCATTTCACCTGTAGAAATTTGCGGAATAGCAAATTTCTTCATTATTTTTTCTGCCTGTGTGCCTTTGCCAGCGCCAGGAGGACCGAGCATAATTAATATCATAAGATATAAGAGCGATTGAACTTATTTATATAATTTAGTATTTTTCACAGTTCACCTCGTTTACTCAGAAAAATACACATTCGAGAATTTTGGTAAGAGTTATAGTAAATGTACTAAATCATCGATATTTCTTAGGCACGTTTACTATCTAACTGGCGTCAAGTAATTTACGAATATAATTGACGCCAACTATAACTGCGAAATCTTTAAATATATGTGGTGACTAAATTACTAAGAGTTATATTTTTTTGTTAAATGTGGTGACTAAAATGTTTGTGCGTAAAAAGAATATATCTGGCAGAGACTATTATTATATTGTTAAATCTACTAGAATTGATAATACTACTTGGAAAAAGATTGAGAGATATGTTGGATTAAATGCTCCAACACAAAAAGAGCTTCAAATGTATGAAAAAGAATTTGACACAATTAAACTTTTCTTGCAGATTAAGAATAATCAATTAGATTCTTTTAAGAGGGCTTATCAGAAAAAGATCAATGATTCTACAAAAGATGAATTACATAACTTTGAACAAGAATTATTAATTAAATTTACTTTTGATACAAATAGAATTGAAGGTTCACCACTTTCATATAAAGATACTAAATTTTTGCTGCAAGACGGAATAACTCCTAAAGAAAAGCCATTGCGAGATATCAAAGAAACAGAAAACCATAAAATATCCTATCTTTTTGTGAAAAATAATCTTCAAAAGAATATTAATCGAGAATTTATTTTGGAATTGCATCGTTTGCTTAAACAAAATGTTACTGAAGATGCTGGTAAATTTCGGGATGGTCAAGTGAAGGTAGGAAATTTAATCCCAATTAAAGCTTCTATGATTGAGACAGAAATAACTAATCTCTTAGAGTGGTATAAAAATAATAAGAATTTACATCCATTAGAACTTGCAGCAACTTTCCATTGTATTTTTGAGAGAATCCACCCATTTTTCGATGGAAATGGCAGAGTTGGAAGACTATTATTAAACTTTATTCTTTTAAAAAAAGGATTTCCATTAATAATAATCCAGAATAAAAACAAAAGAAGATATTATACAGCTTTGCAGAGGGCAGATGATGGAAATTATCTGTATATGATTAAATATTTATTTAGTGAGCTAGAACAGCAGTATGAATATTTGTTATGATTGAATTATTCATCCTCACAATTATCCCACATGCATTGAAAAAACGTCCTATAACCATCAGCAAGTCTTCTGCTTTTCATCACAAATTGTATTGGCTCTTCTGGCAATTGCCCTGGCTTGACACCGATGAATGTAACAACATAATCTCCGAAAATATCAACACAAGTTGGACTAGAATATTGTTTTGGCATGAATTTATAAGGTTTGCCAACCAACTTCATTATCTCTGACTTTTGCTCTTTGACTTCGTAATCAAACAAATGCATGAATTTTATTCCAAGCTTTTTTCTCTCTTTATCAAAATGCGGGAGATAATGCTTTAATCGAGAATCAAGCCATAATGCTTTTGCGCCGATAAAGTAGACTGTCTCTTTTTGCTGCAGGATAAGATGAAGATAATTCTTAAATCCCTCAATTCCTCGATAGATATATGCTTCTTCTTTCTCTTCCAATTGTTCATAAATACCCTGCATCTGTGGAAGCGCTTGCTTGATTCTGCTTTCTTTTTCTTTGATCATCTCTAATAATCGCTGCGGGTGTATTGCTCTGTAGTTTTTTTCTCCTCTGATAAAAACTTCTGATGCCAACCCTTTCTCCAATAATTTCTGCACAGAATCATACACATTTCTTCGATGCACTTTTGCTTTTAGGGATATGGTTTGCACTGATGCTTCTCCAGCATGCAATAATGCTTCGTAAATCTTTGCTTCATTTTGTGATAAACCAATGTCGTGGAGGAGTTGTTCGTGCATTTATTCACCTGCTTGATTGTTTCAGACCCAGTTTTATTCGTAGTTCATCATAATATTTATGATCTGCTAAATGTACTTCTTTAAATTCTCCATTGACAACTTTTATAACAATACATCTATTAGAAGATCCTATTTTATTGATGAAGATAATAATTCCCATTGTTTGCGAAGCACGAGTTGGTTGAATCTTTCTATCTCTTAATAATATGCACCATTCTATTAAATTTGTATCAATATTCTTAATAGAGTCCGCATAGATGCCAAATTGTTTGTTAAAAATTATCTGATTTCCTAGAATTTCTTTAAGTTTCTGCTTCAATTCTTCTGCATTCATTTTTTATCTCCTCTGAAAGTTTATAATAAATCTTTAGATTATTATTTGCTTTAGGATATTCTTTAATTAACTCCTTAAGGTTCTTAAGTGATTTAATCTGGACTGAATAAAGATATTTTGGTGAATATAGTTTTAATATTAAATTTTTTACCATATTGTTGATTACATTTATTTTCTCTTCTTTTTCTTTACTTTCAACTTCTCTGCATATTTTACTGAGAATATATGCATTTAGAATCTGATTCTTAATAAATATGTAGTAATAGAAAACAATATCTCTTGTTTCTTTTTGGTCATTCTTTTCTAGAATCCATTTTATGGTTATTTCGTATGTTGACTGCAGAGAATTATAGTCTGGTCTTTTGATGAATGGCTTTATATTCTTTATATTGAAAGTTGTAATTGAATAATTATATGCAGAAAAGAAAATTGGCTTTTTTAGATCATCCTCTCTTATGCAAACATAATTCTTTTTCCCTTCATGATACTGTTTTCTTCTCTTTCCTACAACAAATATATCAATATCATTATATTTTTTGCTGAATAAAAAAGAGCCAGAGATGAAAGCCTTCTCTTTATTGATCTCTTTCAATATCTTTTTCGCTTGCTCTACTCGTTCTGGTATCATTGTGCTTATATCTCCTCTTGTGTAAAATTGTTCTTCTAGTGATTGCAACGCATCAATCTTCTTTTTTATTGTTGAGTAAAGATATGTTTGTTCTGTTTTCGTAAACTGCTTTTTCTTGAGGTACTTTTGCAGTAAAGAGATTTGTCTCTCGGTGAATAAGGCTGGGATGAACTTACTTTTGTTTTCTATTACTTTTTTACATAAATTTTCATTCATATATATGTATAAGTATATATTTGTATTTAAATGTTATTGATTTTATGGTATCATCAGTTTGATGGCAGTAATTTATCATAGGTTATTAGTTGGTCTGTCTATAGCTCAAACTATTGTTTATTATTGAGGTTTGATTCTCTTCTATAAATATCTTTTGTTTTATTGGTGGTATTTAGCACCACATAGATTAATATAATCATGCAATAAATAAGTTCTTATTATAAAGTAGTTAAGGAGTAAGCATGGGGGATTAATATGACGCATTTAATAATATTCGAACAATATCAAAAAGTTGGTATAAGCAAACTTGAAGAGATACTGTTATTCAGCAAAGCAGGTGTTACTCCTGATATTGCTGAACAATATGCATTCTTTGGATTCTATGCAGAAGAAGACGGAGAATTGATCAGAATGTTACATGAGAGATTTGCTGCAATGAATATTCCTGATCTTGAAGCATTAAAAGAATACTTTATTGCCGGTATCTCTGACAAGAAAGTACTTCATAAGATTATTACAGACGATTCATACAATGAAGTTGATAGAAATCTCCTTTTATCTCCAGGCTATGCAAAAGTTTTAGCACAACATGGACTGCAAGGAAAAGTAGATGACATGATTGAGATTGCAAGAGAAATTTCATTTAACAGATTTCAGATAATTTCAGAGATCTTAGCAACTTCATTGGTTAACTATAATGATATTGTTACAATTAGTGAAGTGCCTGGTTGTTATGCAGATGCAGAAAGATTCAGAATGGAACAAGCATGGCGGCTTCCTGCAAGTTTTGTATCTTATGTGGCAACCTATGCAAATGGAACTTGGGTTAATAAACGTTCATATCGTTTGTTACCAGATACTGTCCTTTGTCAAGGTGATGATGAAATAGTTACAGAAGAAGGAATTCCAGCAAAGATTTACTTAACTGAGAAGATTAAGCAATATATTGATCAACATTGTCATGACGCTTATGAATCTCTTAAGCAAAAAGGTGTAGAAGTTTTTAAGATTGAATATCTTGAAAGTCTTAGTGATGAAAAGAAAGAACTCTACAATGCAGCAGCAGCACTTTATGCCAGTATAATATTTGGATTACTAGATGAATATCAACGAACTTGTGCAGTTCAATTGAAAAAAATATTCGGCAATATTTCAGAGGAGAAAGCGTAAAGTAAATTGAAATGATAAAAAATATAGAAACAAGGTGAAACAAAATGTCATTACTCGAAAAACTCAAACAATTCCGTGTAAACCACAAGATCGCAGCAGCAATCATTGAAGGCTCAGCTGCTTTTACAGCAGCAAACACAGCACAATTAGCATTAGATCAATTACTTGGAACGCAAACAATCACAGAGGCTAGAGCAGATTACTTTGATGGCTATCGCGGACCAAACTTATTGCAGTTTGATCAGCGATTACAGTTTGGAAAGAATGGAGTAAATTATACATTGTTGCCAAAAGCATTTATTGATCTGCAAGAGAACGCTGGCATCTTTGCAGTTGCTCCTTTCAATTATTCTCCAGAGCAATTGCCGACAGCAGGAGCAGGCATTGGAGGATATTTCTCAACTGATCACTTAGGATTGCTTGGTATTGTTCCTGTTGTATATTCAGCAGAAGGAAAAGCAACAATTATCAACCCAACACTATTTGCAACAATTGTACTGCAGCATTTCCAGCTCAATCCAAGAATTTCATACACCGTAAAAATAGCTGATGGTACAGAAAGTGCAGCACAGCACAATATTGATTTCGGCTGCACAGTTGGTTATCAGATTGATAATATCATTCTTGGATTTGATATTGCAACAGCATTTGATGCAAAGAATCCAGAAAGCAAGCAATTATCAGAGAATCTTTTGTATCAAGGAATACTTCGAATTGATCTTGATAATAAACATAAAAATTGGTTGGAAACTTACATTGAAAAAGATGCAATTGGAATTGGATTAAGGAATAATTTTGATTGGAAATAAGATTCTAATTGAGAATCTTCTCTTGAACTATATATTCTCCATAAATTCTTCTCTAGTGATTCCTAAATCTTTCTTTACTATTTTGTTAAGAAGACCTGGACCGATTTCTTCTCCAGAATGATGAGGAATAGTTGTTCTTCTCCCATCCTGATGTTTGTATACCATATGGCTTCCTGTTGTATGAGAATAAGTAAATCCAAATTTTTCCACAATCTTAGCAAGTTGCTTTCCAGTTAATCGTGGCAATTTTGTCACAATCATACCTCTATTTGCTGTACTCCAACGAATTCTTCATTTATTTCAATATCTTCATCTGTCTCTAAATATGCTTTAATTGCTTCTTTGGTTCTTTCTATTAATTGATCTAAGTTCTTTGCCTGAGTATGGCAACCTGGAAGTTCAACTACTTCAGAGGTTAACCATCCTTCTTCATCTTTTTCAATAATGATTGTATATTTTCTTGCCATAATCTATAAGTAGATCTCTTTTCTTATAAATTTTCTCATAAAAATATTAAAAACCACTAATTTTATAAAATAGACAGAAGTACAACAACTTTATGAAAATAGCAATCCTTACTGATTCATTTTATCCAGAGTTTAATGGTTTAGTTACATCGTTATTGCAAACTTCAAAAGCATTAGCTGAAAAAGGACATCATATTCTGATAATAACTGCAAAATATCCAGACAACAATGAGATTTTCATTCATAAAAATATAGAAATTGTGCGTTTAGCTTCAATTTCTTTTTTTACATATAAAGGAATGCGGATAATTCTGCCAAAAAAAAAAACAGTAATGAAAGAATTAAAGTTATTCCATCCTGATTTAATCCATGTGCATGGTGTTACAACACCATATGCTTTGCGATATGCTAAGTTCCATACAATACCAATCATTGCAACATTCCATTCACTGTATACAGAACAGATTGAATATATCATGCCGCATCGTCTTTTAGGGATGCATCACCTATTCAAAAGAAAGAATGATATCAAGACTAATAATTTAACACGTTACCAGACAACAAAGAGTTTTGTCTGGAAGATATTAAGAAAATATTATTCTAAATTTAATCTTACTATAGCTCCTTCAATTGCAATAAAAAATGAGTTGATAGAGAAAAGCATAAACAAGAGAATTGAAGTAATTTCTAATGGAATAGATCTAAAAAGATTTTCTGTAAAGAAAGATTATTCCCCCAAGAATAAGATATTGCATTTTGGCAGAATTTCATATGAAAGAAATGTTGACATTCTTGTAAAAGCATTTGATAACTTTTTGAAAAGAAACAATCGAGAAGATATTGAGCTGCATATTATTGGCAATGGTCCAGAATTCGAGAAGATAAACAAATTAGTCAAAGAACTCGGCAGAGAAAACACAATAAAACTTTTTGGTTATCTTCCAAGAGAAACAATTATCAATGACTTTTTGGCAAACTATGATTTTGCAATTACTACTTCAACAATGGAAACACAATCAATGATGATCCTTGAAAGTTTTGCAGCAGGATTGCCTGTCATCGGTGTTGATAAATACGCAATTCCTGATTTAGTAAGACATGAATACACTGGATTTATTGCGCGAGCATTTGATATTGAAGAATTAGCATATTACATGGAGAAGATGTATAGCTCAGACTCGCAAGAATTACTGCAGATGCTTGGAACAAACGCAAGAAAAGAAGCAGAAAAGCATGATTTACAGATTGTTGTTTCGCAATTGGAAGGATTGTATAATAAAATCATTGCGGAGAACAGGATAATTGTTTAAAAAGCCAAACATTAATAAATACCCAATACCATGTTATATTTATGAATGAAAGAATATTTTTTAATCATGAAAAATTGAAAATAATTTGCGAAGATGTACTTTCAACAGATAAAATTTCTAAGAATAGTGTTGATTTAATTGTTACATCTCCACCGTATAATGTTGATATTAAATATAATTCCCACAATGATAAGATTACTTATGAAAAATATTTAGAATTTAGTAATAAATGGTTATCCAAATGTTTTGAATGGCTAAAAGATGATGGAAGACTCTGTCTTAATGTTCCATTAGATAAAAATAAAGGTGGTCAACAAAGTGTTGGCGCAGATTTCACAATAATCGCAAAAAAAATAGGTTATAAATATCATTCTACTATAATATGGAATGAAGGAAATATCTCAAGAAGAACAGCGTGGGGTTCTTGGTTAAGCGCATCTGCTCCTTATGTGATAGCGCCAGTAGAACTCATTATAATATTATATAAGAAAGACTGGAAGAAAAACCAGAAAAAGACATCTGATATAACAAGACAAGAATTTATGGATTGGACTAATGGCCTGTGGACTTTTCATGGTCAAAGCAAAAAAGGAGCAGGAGGTCATCCGGCGCCATTTCCTATTGAATTACCAAAAAGATGCATTAAATTATTCAGTTTTGTTGGTGATGTTGTATTAGATCCATTTATGGGAAGCGGCTCAACATTAATCGCTGCAACATTAGATAATAGGAAATCTATAGGTATTGATGTTGATGAAGAGTATTGCACTATAGCAAAAAAAAGAATAATTGCTGAAACGAATATCTTGGAAAAGAAACTAAATGAAATGGTTGTAAAAATATAATGGAGATAAAAATGGTAAATAATAAAGAAGAAATGTCTCAAGCTGACTTAATTATGGAATATTATAAGAGAAATCCTAAAAGAGAAATACCTCATCCAGAAATTGTTGATTGGGTTGTTGAAGAATTTAGAAAAAGAACAGGAAAAGTTTTCAGAGATCCCGATAGAGCTATTAGAAAACTTTCGCAAGAAGGACAATTAATCAAAATAAACAAAGGAGTCTATAAGTATGACCCTGAGTTCATTAATCATAGGGAACTTGAAGATTTTACAACTGCGCAAAAAGAAGTGATATTTAAGCGAGATAATTATAGATGTGTTGTGTGTGGCAGAGGTAGAATTGATGGGATAGAAATTCAAGCCGACCACATAAAACCAAAAGAGTTGGGAGGTAAAATTGATAAAATTCTGTGAAGATGTTCTGCAAGTCTACGAAAAGAATAATATTAATGGACATATAGTCTGGAAAAAATAATAAAGCGTTTCACAAAGTTGCGATATTGATATTCACATAAAATCCAATTCATCAGAACTGACAATAATTTCTTTTTTACTAATATTATTTTTATCAAAGCTTTCCTTTTCAAATTTTGTCTGATACTTATTCTCCTTCTTAATCTCTTTTTTACCATCATCAATATCCAACAGCTCAAACAATGTAGGAATCTTTTCTTCTTTCGCCTGATTCCAGATTGCCCGGATTGCCTGATCAGAAGAATTTTGCGTTGCAAAATTCTTCTTAGCAAAATTCTCCTTAACAATCTGGCTTTCACTTTTTCTGTTTGCCTTGATAGAACTCAATAAATCAAGCATATCGTCATTACTTGCCCTCCTATGAAACACTTGATTACCTTTACTCTTTTGATCTTTTTCAATTTTAGTGATATTACTAAGTTGATTAATTTCAAGAGCTTTTTTCATACTGATTATACCGCAATCAATGCAGATAAAAAAGCTGCCAAATTTACCATGCATTAAATCGACGAATTTCCCACAGCTGCACTTCACATTTTCGAAATAATTATTTCTATGTTTAAGACATACTGGCACATTCTGAGAATTTTCAACAAGAGCAACACCTTGACACCACGGACAGGTTTTAATTTGTGATTGCCCATACTTCTTTGGAATAAACATTCTATCTTACCTCTTGATAAGTTACACTTTTCCTGCTGAAAAATGCAAAGACTTGTTTAAATAATGTTTTTAGATAACCTTCTTTTTTAAACCGTCTCATTGATGTTTTTATAAAACTATCAGTAATATACTTCACTTTACCCAATCTTTTTAATGCAAGTATAAAATAAGTATCTTCAGCAACATTTAAATCAGTTCTGAATTTAGAAAAATACTTTGCTTTGCAAAACATAATTCCTGAAGCAGTTAAGAAAATATATTTAGTAACATGCCCTAACCGCCAAATAAACTTATGCTTTAATGAGTTTTCTAAAGGCAATGTTTTCGCAGTTCCGCCAACATATCCTTTTTTGATAGAGAAAACAATCTTTTCAATAAGAAACTGATCAACAATACAATCTGCATCTAAAAATACAAATATCTCTCCTTCAGCATTTTTCACTCCAAAATTGCGTGCAACTGAAACATTTGGCAGTGTCGTATCATAAACTTTTCTGGTGTATTTCAAAGCAATTGCATGTGTTTTATCTTTGCAATTATTGCAGACAACAATTATCTCAACATTCTTATAATTTTGTGATTTGATTGATTTCAAAGTTTCCTCTATATAATCCTGCTCATTCCTTGCTGGAATTATTATTGAAACTAACTGATCTTTGTTCATATTAATAATATACTCCTACTTTATTTTTCTTTTTCATTTCTTAGAATATAGTTGCATCTTGAATATCATTATTTGATTTTATATCCTCAATTTTATATCTCTTAAATGAATCATCTATCTTTTCAATTGATTCTAAGATGTGTAACACAAAGATTTTATCTTGTTTAATCATAAAGTCTCAACTCTTCCTTCAAGATATCTTTCTTAATCAAATGATTAATTGATTTATATGTGACTATATCCACTTTTTTTTTAATATTTCTCTCTAGTTCTTGTTTTAGTCCAACAATATCTAATAAGCTTTTATCTCCTTTTAATTTTATAAGGATATTAATATCGCTTTTCTTAGTAGCATCCCCTCTTGCATAACTGCCAAATAAGCCAGCTTTCACTACACCATTTCTTTTCAAAAGTCCTATAATCCTTTTTTTAGCATTCTTAGTAAGTTTCATTGATAGATATATAACCTCTTTTTATTTAAAACTTTTGTTTCTCAGTACGTAATAAGTTAATGGTTAGTAGTAAGCAGTTAGTGGCAAACTGCAAATTTGCCGCAATACTGCAAACCACTAACTGCCAACTACAGACTTATTACGTACGTTTCTCAATCATAGAAAGCCATTTCTTAATTATCCTCGCCAATTCTTTTGGTTTTCTCATAGGAATCAAATGATCTGTTTTCTTCATAATATGTAATTGCGACCCTTTAATGCCACTATGTAAATCAAATGCGCTTTTTTTATGCAATACTTTATCATCTTCTCCAATTATTACAAGTGTTGGTTTATTTATTACTGACAGATATTCTTTCATATTATAATTAAGCATTGCAAGTATTGTGTAAGCATATGCAGTTAATGATGTTGTTCGTAGATCATGATAGACAATAGTAAAAGCATTATGCTTATGTAATTTGCTAAAGTCAATATACGGCTTTTTCTTTCGTGAAAAAGGTGTTGTTGCATAGCCTATCATAGTTGTTGCAAGCTTATAAAGAAAACTTGGTACAAATCTCATCAATGAATGTTGATATTTCACAAAATTAGCAGGTGTTGCTCCAATTAAAACAAGTCCTTTTATTTTTTTAGGAAATAATGCTTCATACACTAAAGCAACCATCCCGCCAAGACAATGCCCTACAAAAATGGGATTACTAATCTTTTCTTTTTTCAGAATACAATCAACATCTTTTGCAAAATGTTCTAATTTATATCTTGCTTTTTGTTTTACAGTAGATGATTTCCCATGCCCGTATAAATCTATAGCAATTGTTGAATATTTTCTCTCATGAAAGAATTGCACAACATTATTCCAAATAGTATGATTGCCAGATAACCCATGGATAAATACTAAGGTTGGTTTTTTGTTATTAAAATGTTTATGCTTGTAAAATATGTGATTATTATCATATGTCTGTATTATTTTTTCTTTCATCTATGCATCACCATATTGTTATTGTGGAGCTTTTTCTTAATGAGAACTTTGCAAAATTCTTTGCAAAGTTCTTTATGTTATTAATTCTCTATTGTCCGGATTGCCTGCTGAGGAGAATTTTGCAAAAATTGCTATTTTTGCAAAATTCTCTAATAATATCCAATAAACAGAGTAGAAGATTTAAATAACTTACTAAAGTTTAGTTGATAATGCATTTATCTTGCTTGCCCACAACATTCCTTCATCAGCATAATAGAAAAATGTCTTATAAACACCGCCATCTGCATCATATATCTCTAAAAAACTATGCGATTCAAGAATTTTCTGTTGATATTGCTCCACATATCTCTTAAGCAGTTCTGCGTCATACTCAGCAATAACATCAAGATAACACAATCCAAGATGCATCCAAATTGTATTTCCTTCATAATTTGATGCTAATAAATTCTGTAACAGTAAATATTTTCCTTTCAGCTTCACAGATGTATATCGCAATGGAAAAGGTTTGTCTAAATATTCTTTCTGCATTGCAGCTAAACAAGAACTAAATATCTTTCTGGCATCAGCGCTTTGTTTAATATCAAAAATGTTACACCAAAACGGGAATACATTTGCATCTCCTGCAACATAACCTTTGTCATATAACCCATCATTGAAATAGTTACCATTAAAAAAATTCTCTTTGATGATTTTTTTATAATTATAATCAATAAATGGATTTGAAAGCTTAATCTTGTATTTTTCCTCAATGAGTTCAATCTCTTGTTTGATCATTCCCGCCATGCAATTGTTGTAACATGAAGATTTCACCTTGCTGAGATCCTTCATCGATGAGTAAGATTTATCTTTGATCAATCCAGTCTTTTTGTTTATCGCTGTATTAAAAAAAAATAAGATCTGCTGATCCAAAAATGGCCTATACACTTCAATGAGATATTTCAACTCAGAAACACGCAGACAATACAATAAGAATGCAAGAGTATCAGGAGAATAATAAAACATATCAACTGCTTTTCCAGTTCTTGTGATTGTTGTTGTTATCCTCTTTTCTCGTTGGTAGATATTGAGAGCATACTGCAAAGTTTTCTCAACCTGTTCTTTATATCCTAACTGAAGCAATGCTTTGCAGCAGATCCCAAAATCTCTCATATAAAATACATTGAAATGCCCCATGCTTGTTTGAAAATAGGCGCCATTAAAGCAATCATGTACGATTTTAGCGCATACCTCTTCAGCATTGCCTTGATACTGTGTTATTCCTGAGTATCGAAGTTTCTGCCTTCTCAGAAACATTTTCATCGCTTCTTTTAATATTAACAAATTATCCATACAATTGTTATAAAGAGCTAATCTTTAAATATCTTAGCACATTTTATCACAATTCATTGAGCCAGTGGCCTAGTTTGGATAAGGCGGCAGCCTCCTAAGCTGCAGATCGGGAGTTCGAATCTTCCCTGGCTCGTATTTTTGTACTTAATAAGTCTGTAGTTGGCAGTTAGTGGTTTGCAGTATTGCGACAAATTTGCAGCTTACCACTAACTACTAACCACTAACTTATTACATAGTCTTAATGGAAAACTTTATAACCATAACCAATCAAAATAATAAGATGGCAACAACAATACAAAGATTTAAAGAGAAAAATCAATGCTTGACTCTACAAAAAACTATGTTTGGATATTGTAAGGGAATAAAATCATGGTCAAAAAAAGAGAGAATGTTGCTGCGTGAAATATAAATGAGAAATAATCAACAATCTTAAAAAAAGAGGCGTAATCATGTTAGAATTATCATTTGACTGGTCGACATTCATAAAAGCATTTCTGGCAATCTTTGTTATAATGGATACACTAGGCAATGTGCCAATATTTATGGTTTTTACTGAAAAATACACAAAAAAGCACAGAGCAAAGAGCGCAAATGAAGCTTTTTATGTTGCAACATTGATTTTACTATTGTTTCTCTTTTTTGGAATGGGAATTCTCAACTTGTTTAATATATCACTCAGTGATTTCAAAATAGGAGGAGGAATTCTTATAATCCTCATTGGTCTAAAGATTTGCTTAGGAATTCATCTTAAAGAAGAACGCGCTAAAAGCTATGCTATTGCAATTGTTCCAATGGCAACTCCATTAATTGTAGGTCCAGGCACAATAACAACTGTAATTATTCTTGTACAACAATATGGCTATTTCATTCCTTTATTAGCAGCGCTAGCTAATCTATTATTCACATGGTTTGCTTTAAGAAATACAGAGTTATTATTCAAAATATTTGGTAAGCAAGGAAGCGACGCAATCTCTCGATTAATGGGTTTGATTATCTTGGCAATAGGTGTTTCATTTATTACATCTGGCTGGCTGGGATAAAATAGAAGTTAGAGAACTTTTTTTATACTACTTCTTCAGGATTCCATAACCAATTAACCTGAATCTATTATCTAATCTTCTAGAAATCGTTATTCTTGAGCCATATTCGCAGCAGATTGGCAGTTTTAATTTGCAGATAATTGAATTCTTTCCAAATTCTGTAACAATACCTACTGTTGCAGCTGAATTTACATTTAACATTAATGGTTCTAATTTTTTAATTGGTTCTACAACAACATCATCTTTTGTTCCAACTACACGTTCAAGTAAATGAACTTCTAATTTTATTTCACTAAGAGTAATTGGTAATTTTTCTGGAAATCCAACAACATTTCCTGTTAATTTATCTGATTTTACAATCGCTGGATCTAATGTTGTTTGCACTGCAATTGATCCTCCAGGATATGCTTCTTTAATAACTTGATCACCTGTCATAAGAGAGATTATTCTTGTTCTTATTGGCTTGTATACCTTTTGGTTTCTTTCTTCCACTTCATACCCTGGTTTAATCTCAATTTGATCGCCAATTGCTAACTTTCCTTGAATTAAACTGCCGCCAAGAACTCCGCCTTTAAGTTTCATTAAATCTGCTCCAGGTTTGTTTATATCAAAGCTTCGCGCAATAAACATGACTGGATCTTTTGTTTCATCACGATGTGGCGTTGGAATAATCTCTTCAATTGCTGCAATAAGTTTATCAACATTTACCCCTTTCTGCGCGGATATTGGAATAATTGGAGCATTCTCAAAAGAAGTGCCTTTTAGCAAATCTTTTATCTGCTTATAATTTTTCAATGCTCTTTCTTTGTCGATTAAATCAACTTTATTTTGAACAATAACAATATTCTTAATGCCGATTATTTCAAGCGCCATCAAATGCTCTCGAGTTTGCGGTTGAGGACAATTTTCATTTGCTGCAACAAGAAGCAAAGCGCCATCCATGATAGTAGCTCCAGATAACATTGTTGCCATCAAACTTTCGTGTCCTGGCGCATCAACAAAACTAACTTTGCGAATTGCAATTGCATCTCCGCCGCATTCGCATTTTTGTTGCGTTGTAAATGCGCTGCACTTTACACATTTGCGAAAAATACTATTTGCATACCCTAACCTGATTGTGATTCCACGTTTAATCTCTTCAGAATGAGTATCTGTCCATCTTCCTGTTAATTGTTCTGTTAATGTTGTCTTTCCATGATCTACATGCCCAACAAGACCTATGTTAACAACAGGCTGCCCAGATTCTATCTCTTCAGCTGATAATTGTTTGACAGCTTTACTTACTTTATGATCTGCCTTATGATTTTTTTGTTCAACCATTTCAATAGTTTTAGTTGTTTTCTCAGATTCTAATTGTTCTTGTGACTTCTTGTTTTTCTTAACCATTTATATTTGTAGATAAAGAAGAGATATATAAATGTATTTACAATTCCTTTATTGAGCTAAACACATACTGCTCACTCTTCTTCACTGCCAGCTATAAACCTATTAGAACTAATCTTTACTTCATTGCCTTTATTATTTTTATATTTGAGTGTTGCAGCAGGCAGTGTAAGTGTGCCTAGTATTTTTAGTTTTGATTTAATATTATAACTAATGATTCTTTCTTCATACGGCTCAACAACAGGCAACTCCCATTTAACTAATGTTCCTTTTAATTCATGATGCACTACTTTATCAGGATGTAATGTGCCTACAGAGTATTCTTTTTCTAATTCAGCTATATGCGGCACTCTATCAATTATTTTTACATGTTCAACTACTTTATTTGTTCTGTTTTTAATATGAATAAGCACTTTTAGATGTGATATGCCTTCATCAGTCTTTGAAGCTTTAACAACCCTTGATTCCTTAGTGATTAACATAGGACTTCTAAATAGATAATAGCTAACAATAAGCAAGATGATTCCTATCAATATAAAGACAATATATCTATAATTTGTAACCATTGTTAATGTCACAGATTGTTGTGGTTGCACAACTACTTCCCATGCATATTCTCTTACCCCATTATCTACAACTTTAACTGCATCAGGAGTTGTTGATGAGAATAATTGTTCGAGCACTGAAGTTGTTACAACAAGTTTTTTCTTATTTGCAACATTGCCATCATTAGTATATGTAATTGAACGCGTATATTTCAAAAAAGAATCCTCTTTTTGAACATTTTCTTTAAGAATTGAATAACCAATAATCTCAATCTCTTTTTTTGCAGGTTTAAAATCAACACCATTTGCATAAACTGTTACAATCATTGTATCTTTTGTTGGCTGCATCAATGGATCATAATTTATAGAAATTCTTTCAGTTTTCTTTTCCAATGGCGCAAGTGTTGTTTCTTTTACAGTTGAAAAGTATTTACTTGCTACAACAACAGTTAAATTCTTTATATCAAGTTTATTTCTATTCAAGAGATCAATTTCAATAGTTGCTTCTTCTTTTGGATTTATTTTATTAGGTATATCAACATCAAGATTAATCACAGGAGAATATTCAGTAAAATCTTTTGATGGATTTCTTAGCAACACGGGCAAAATATCAACTATGCTTGATCCTGTATTCTTTGATGTTACTATGATATTAAAATCATGAGGTCCAAAATCATATTCCGGTACTGGGGTAATATATAATGAAAAAGTAACACTGCTATTTGGCTTTAATGTAATTCCAGAAAGATACGATAATGGTTCTGTTTCAATGCTCCATCTTGGTGTATTTGTAAATGAAAGAGTATATTGATCATCAATTGCTTCTTTGTTGATGATTGTAATTTCATGCTTTCCTTGTTGTGTTGGATAAAAGTTCTTGATAATAGGATTTACTTGCATGTCAAAATTGAGTGTTGCAGATACTATTACGGAAGAGATTGATAATATAACTAATAAAAAAAGAGTTACTGCAAACAACCTCATCTTTTTGAAAGACATTCAATCACCTATTATTTATTTTTTCTAGTCTTACTTATTTATATAAGTTTCGAATGAAAATAACAACTTGAGATTTCAATTAGGTCATACACTACTTACAAGGACTCATAATCACACACTCAACTAACAACCTTGCTAACATGTCCAGATTTATTTAAACGAATAATATTTTGAACGAAACTTTCAATCTTCGCTTCGTGGCTTACAATGATTACTTGCTTAACATTAATCTGATCAAGAACATCTTTCATCTTGTCTAATTGTTCATAACTAAAGCCTTCTGTTGGCTCATCGAGAATAATTAT
Source organism: Candidatus Woesearchaeota archaeon (assembly GCA_016219865.1). Lineage (GTDB taxonomy): Archaea > Nanobdellota > Nanobdellia > Woesearchaeales > DSVV01 > JACRKF01. The sequence continues at coordinate 39,577 of JACRKF010000001.1, forward strand.
GTCTTTTGTCATAACTGTGCTGACATAGTCATTGACAACTTTGTTGAGGGCTAACCTATAAGCAAGAGCAACTGCTGTTTTTTCTCCACCTGACAAATATTCAAAATTTGTATCATAACCATTTTGATGAATAACTGGTGTGAAATCCTCATCCAATCTTATTGTAACAGATTCATCATCCATGAGCGTAGTGAACCAAGTGATAAAACATTCATTAAATTCTCTGTAAATTGTCAGCATAATCTGTTTTTCAAGCAAAATTGTAAGTGGCGTGAATTTATCAGCAAGCCAGTTAATAAGATTGTTGAGCGCTGCGATTTTATCTTTGATTTTATTTTTATCCTCTATCTCTTTATTGATTTTTTCAATTTCTTTATCAAGATATTGCGCTTCAGTTGTTTGTTTCGTTAATTGTGATGAAACAATTTTCTCATCAAGAATTGTTTTTTCAAGCAATTGTTTTTTATCCAAAAATTCATTATTTAATTTATCAATATCCTTGATCAACAATTGTTTTTGTTCAATAGATAAATGCAGCTCTTTTTCCTGCAGATTATATTGCTGCAATAATTCATTTGTCCTTGAAACAAACAGTTGCTTTTCAATGACCATCGCAGAGATAAGCTGCAGTTCTTGCAATGATTGGTCATATTTTCTTGCAAGTTCTAACAATTTGTTGTTATCAAGTATCTTTTTCTCAAGATAAGCCATTTTATTCTCTGTGATATTATTTCCCCTATAGATATTTCCATCTGAAATTCTTTCATCGAGAATTTTACTGCCAAGAATCTGTTCAATAAGACTTTTTAGTTCTATCTTCTCTTTTTCAATCTGCATCACTTCTTTCTCTTTTTCATGAAGAATAATGATTTTCTCTTTCAATTGTTTTATCTCCTGATTTAATAAGATTGATTCTTTCTCTTCTATTAACAACTGTTTCATTCTTTCTTGTAACTTTCCAAGAGATTCCTGATTCTTTGCTTTCTGCTGCAGCGCTGCTTCTTTCTTCTCAGATAAATTCTTTTTTTTCTGCTCAGCATCAAGAGATATTCTTTCTTTATATTCATCACTAATTGTTTGCAGACAAGTAAAACACATATTGATAGATTTAATATTTTCAATACTTGTTTTGGTAATTGCTGTTGTTGTTTCAATTTCTGATAATTGCAAAGTCGATTTCTGCAGCATTTGCTCTCTTACAGCAATCTCATCTTGTAATTGTTCTTTTTGTTCAATGCTTTTTTGAAGCGCATTTCTCTTTTCTTTTTTCTGATCAAAAGAAACAACCTGCTGTTTATATTTCTCAATCTCATTGTTTGCATACAGCAATCTTTTTTCAGCAAATTCTTGCTGCTGCTGAAGTTTAATCAATTGCTCTTTTATCTGCATTAATTTTATTTCATCATTCTTTATCTCCTGAATGATTTCATCTTTGCTCTTTTCAGTAATCTTTTCAATTTTGATTTCATTTTTTTTCTTTTCTAAATCTATTAATTGCTGCGTTGTTTCTAAGAGATGCTGTTTATCTTTTTTTATCAAATTATTCAGATTATTCAATTTTTCTTTTTCAACAATTATCTCGTTTGCAAGTTTCTTTTGTTCATTAATCATCTGCAACGATTGTTCAATAGCTGCATTTTGCAAAAGTATTGCATCTGTTATTTCTTTAAGCTTTTTCTTCAATATTACAATCTCTGCAACAATGCTGCTTTTTTTAGTAATAGATTGCTGCAATAAGTTTTGTTTCTCAGAAAAGTCTTGCACATGTTGTTCATATAATAATCTCTGTGTTTTATAGTCTTTTATGACAACTTGCAGATTCTCTCTCACTCGTTTATATTTGTCAATTGCAAATAATTTTCTAAGTGTCTCTAATCTATATTCTTTATCTTCTTGGAGAATCATTTTCATTGCATCTTGGGGCGTATAAACAGTATATCGAAATAAAACATCTCTGCTTTTAGAAACTAATGATGATGGATAACCAATCAATTCAAGAATCTTTGTTTTCAATTCAACAGCTGTGCAGTCAATGCGCTCATTATTAATCATAATATAGCCATGCTCTTGCTTTACTGCATTTGACCTTCGTAAAAATCTTTTGATAACAATTTTTTTTTGTTCAATATCAAAACAAAGTTCAATATTTCCTTCATGTTTACCATGCCGCAGCAAAGAATCTCCTGTAAGATCATTTTTGTTAAATCCAAACAGCGCAAATTCAATCGCAAGCAGAATTGTAGTTTTTCCAGAACCAATATCGCCAGATAATAACACAGAACCTTCTGGAAAGATAATTTCTTCATGCACATACGAACGAATGTTTTCTAAACGAAGCCAGCGGAGTATCATAGATTGAGGGAATATTGCGGGTTATAAATAGGTTATCATCTAAATAGATTTATTAATAATACTATACAAAAATTGATAATTTGTTCAGGGAATAAACTAATTACAAAAACCTCACTTTTTCCTCTCATATAATCCCATCAGCTCAGCTTTTGCCAAAATATGTCCTTCCATTGCCTGCTCAACTTCTTTTTTTGTTGCTCCTTCTTTCAGAGAAAGCATTGTATCCAATGCATATAATTTAAAGAAATAACGATGTTCTTTATCAGGAGGACATGGTCCGCCATACGTTTTTTTTCCACCTGTATTCACACCAAATAATCCTTTTGGATTACTTCCTTCATTTACTGCCCTAGTTTCAGCAGGAATATTAAACACAACCCAATGATCCCAAACTTGAATACTGTATTTCTCCTTGACAAACGCTGGAATATCAGGATCATCCATTATCAAAACTAAACTTTTCGCATTTGCTGGAACGTCTTTAAATTCTAACGCGGGATTTGTATTATTGCCATCACAAGTAAACTTTGATGGGATTAAAGTTCCTTGTTCAAATGATTTACTGGTTAGTTTCATAGTTTCACCCTTCTTCGTAATAATATCTTTTTCTATTGCGCATGCTGTAATTAAGACTAAAGTTCTAACCATGATTCAACTATAACAATAATCTCTGCTTCAGATATTCCTTCATTAACTGAATGAATCATTAATTGTTTTATTGCTTTTGATTCTTGCTGTTTTACAAGCAATGCAAAATTCAATATCTTTTCTTGAATCTCCCCATCATTGTTGTCGTCTTCCATTTTTTACCTTTTTTATAGAGATTTTTCATCTTAAACATTTTTTCTATAGTTCTCCAGAATATTTCATCAGTCATTTCATTCTCAACCATGTATATTATTAAGTATACCATTTATATAAAGATTTCTTTTTTCGATTTACACAAGTCTTTTCTTCAATTCCTCAATAATATCAACAGGAGTTGTATTCATATTATTATTAACAGCAAGATAAAAGCTGAATAAATCCCCCAGCAAAATACCAGAAAACAATCGTGATAGTTCAGTTGAACCTTTTATTGCAACCTCAGTTGTAGAATAATTCTTCCCTTTAACAAGATCTTTCATGACAATAATTCTTTTCTTTATCTGCGGATGATCAAATTCATCTGTAAGAAAAACAATATGAAATGGCGCTAATTTTGTGGTAAATCCTACAATTTCATTGTGGTTTAACTCACTTAGCAAGCCAACAAAAGCATGTAACTTTGCATTTTCATTAATCTGGCATTTCCATCGATATGCTAATCCATACAATCTATTTGATGCATATAATAAAAGTATTTTCCCATTTAGTGATACAGCAAGCTGTTGCGCCATTTGTTCTATTTTGTCAGTATTTTTCACTGCAATCAATGTTTCATGTATTGCTTCGTCTTGTTTTTTAATATATCTTGAGTTCTCTAATACTCTTAATAATGCAAAGAACTGCGCAACTAAAAAAGCTCTAGGTTGAAAACCTTTTGGCATCAATAGATAAGGCAGATTTTGTTTTCTAAATAGTTCTTCTATCTTTCCTCCTGTTGTGATTGCTATACAAACGCATTTCTTTTTGATAGCATCTCTATACGCAGAAATAGTTTCTTCAGTATTGCCAGAGTAAGAGATAATTATAGCTAAACTATGTTCATCTGCATTTTCAGGCATTATATAATCTCGCGCAACATTAATTTCTAATCCTTTAAGCAATACTTGTTTTTGATCATTTGCAAGATATGTTTTTAGAATTTCTCCTGCAATTGCTGATCCACCCATCCCTGCAATATATACCTTATTAATAGTATCTGCAACAGAAAAAGTCCCTGCAATTTTTAATCCCAGATTGATCTGATTATACATCTCAAGAATAACTTTCCTCATATTGCTTGGATCAATGCCTTCTTTGTTCTTTATTGTTATCATAAACATCATTAAAATGTTATTATTTAAATATGTTGGGAATTTACTATCTAATCTAGTAACTAGTATTTGCATTGTGAACGAAGTGAACAAGCAAATACTATACATTTTTATACTACTTCTCAAATTTCATAATGATTATAATATAAAATTAGTTGAAAAACATGTCAAAATATGAATTAATCATTACTGAGAAGCCAAATGCTGCATTAAAAATTGCGCAGGCATTAGCAGATGGAAAACCAATAAAAAAGAATATTGCTGGCGTTCCATATTATGAAGTTACTCATGGCAAGAAGGATTTAGTTATTGGCTGCGCTGTTGGTCATCTATTTACAATTACTGAGAAAGATAAGAAAAAAGGATGGACATATCCTGTATTTGATGTTAAATGGGAGCAGAATTCTAAAGTAAACAAAGGCGCAGCTTATACTTCAAAATATGCAAGCACATTAAAAAAACTAGCTGAAAATGCAAATGTATTTACTGTTGCAACTGATTATGATATTGAAGGAGAAGTAATTGGCTACAATGTTCTTAAATATCTTTGCAAGCAAAAAGATGCAAAAAGAATGAAGTATTCCACATTAACCCGAGATGAACTTCGTGAATCATTTGATAAAGCATCAAAAACTCTTGACTGGGGGCAAGTAAATGCAGGATTAACAAGGCATGAATTAGATTGGTATTATGGAATTAATTTATCACGAGCATTAAGCTTGGCTGTAAAGAGCACAGGCAGTTTTAAGATTTTAAGTTCAGGAAGAGTGCAAGGTCCAGCATTAAAGATTGTAGTTGAAAGAGAAAAAGAGATTCAAGCATTTAAACCAGTGCCTTTCTGGCAGATTTCATTGCTTTGGACAAAAGATAAAAGAAATATTGAAGCGCACCATATCACTGATAAATTTTGGGATAAAAAAGAAGCAGATGCAGTATATAGTAAAATAAAAGATCAAAAACAGGCAACAATTGCTGATGTTAAAAAAAGTGAATTTAAACAAGCTCCGCCAAATCCATTTGACTTAACCACATTACAAACAGAATCATATAGAAATTTTAAGATTCAACCAAAAGAAACATTAGAACTTGCGCAGAATCTGTATTTAGCAGGAGCAATCTCTTATCCAAGAACAAGCTCGCAGCAATTGCCAAAAGAACTTAATTTAAAAAAAATAATGATGCATCTTGAAAAGAATAGCCATTATAAAGCTCTTGCTGGAAAATTATTGAAAGAAAGTAAATTAACTCCTAACGAAGGAAAAAAAACAGATCCAGCGCATCCAGCAATACATCCAACTGGAGAACTGAAATCATTAAAAGATCGTGAATTAAAGATTTATGATTTGATTGTAAAAAGATTTCTTGCTTGTTTTGCAGATCCTGCTGTAAGAGAAACTGTTACAATTATATTAGATGTCAATACTGAAAAATTCTTATCAGCAGGCTCACGAACACTTGTAAAAGGATGGCATGAGTTTTATGCGCCATATGTGAATCTTGAAGAAGAAGAATTGCCTGCTGTTGCAGTTCAAGAAAAAGTTGCTGTAAAAGACATAAAACACGAGCAGAAAGAAACACAGCCTCCAAAAAGATATAATCCTGCTTCAATTATCAAAGAACTTGAAAGAAGAAATCTTGGCACAAAAGCAACACGAGCATCAATTGTTGATACATTATTCAACAGAGGCTATGTCACAGGACAGCCAATAGAAGCTACAAAATTAGGCATGCTGACAATCGGAACACTTGAAAAGTATTGCCCAAGCATTCTCGATGAAGAATTAACACGGCATTTTGAAGTAGAGATGGATGAGATCCGAGAAAAGAAAAAGAAAAATGAAGAAGTATTAGATGAAGCGAAAGATGTATTAACAAAATTACTGGAGAAATTTAAAATTCACGAAAAAAGCATAGGTAAAGAATTACTTGTTGCTGAAAGAGAATCACAAGAAATAGCAAATACAATCGGAGAATGCCCTGTCTGTAGAAAAGGAATATTGATGATGAGGAAAGGAAAGTTTGGCAGATTTATTGCATGCGACAAATATCCTGATTGTAAAACCACATATAAATTGCCTGGCAATGGACTTATTAAACCATCTGAAAAAATATGCGAAGCTTGCAAACAACCAATGCTGCTGGTAATTAGAAAAGCAAGACAACCGCAAGAATTATGCATTAATGCTGACTGTCCTACAAAAAAAGTGCAAGATATTGCAGCAGATAATAAAATGACCAAACTTTGCCCTAAATGCAGCAAAGAACTTGTTCTGCGAAGATCAATGTATGGCGCATTCTATGGCTGTTCTGGCTATCCAACATGCAAAACCATAGTCAAGATTCAGAAAAAAACTATCTTGAAAGATGAGAAAAAAGAAACAAAGTAGTTTTTTATTTACTGAAATGATGACAATTGCCATAACATTTTTATGACAATTGCCATAACATTTAAATAGTACAACCTAGATAATACAATAGATGAAGATAGAAAAACATCAAGAAGCTCTGAAAGAGACAATAGATGAAATAAGTCAGGCATTGGAAGATAAAGAAGGGTTATTAAAACATCAAAGAAGGCTTGCATTTATGATTTCATTAGGAATATCTGAATTAATTGAAATTTATTTTCATAAATTAAAAGTGATAAAAGAAGGTTCAAGAATAAAACACGAATGGTTTAAGAAAAAAGATATTAAAAAAATCCTCTCACAGCAGATAGTTTCTCCAATAGACGATATTAAAAATATTAATAAAATACTGATTCTTTGTAAAGAACTTGAAGATAAAAGAAATGACATAGCATATTCTTCTCCGCTTGCAGACGAAGACATATTAAGAGAAGAGATAAATCTCTTTTTTGAAGTGAAAAAACTAATAGAAGAAGTTATTGGAGGAGTATAATCATGGATGAACAACAAAAAAGAAAAGCTTATGCCATTTCATTTGTATCATACTTAATTCGAAATAGTAAACATTTTCAGTTAATTGGCCAGATTATTCTTTATGGCTCAGTAGCAAAATCACAATCTACTTCTGAAAGTGATATTGATATTTTTATAATCGTTAAAAAAGAAACTCAATTATTCAAAAAAGAAATAAATAATATTCTTGAAGAGTTTTATAAAAGTAAAGATGCTATTATTTTTAAATTACAGTCAGTAGATAATATAATTAATATAAAAATAGGAAAACTTGAAAATTGGCAGGATTTGAAGAAAAGTATTGCAAGCGATGGGATTATTTTATGGGGGAAATATATAACTAAACAGAAATCAAAAGATACTGAGCATAAAATTATTTTTTTCTGGGATATAATTAATCTCAAAAGAACATCTTTCCTAAATAAGTTATATGGTTTTAAAACAAAAGAAAGATATTATAACGGTTTATTGAAAGAATGCAACGGAGAAAAATTAGGTAAAAATTGTATCCTAGTTCCAATTCAATTTAGAGATGAAATAATTTTAGTTTTGAAGAGATACAAAGTTAATGCAAAGTCAATTGAAGTATTTTGCTAATCAAAAAAGTCCAATCATTTACTATAAATCAGTGAGCTATTTCTATTAATACTTGTGTTTGATTCTTTGGAGTAATTCTTACAGATTCTTCTTTCTTTAAATTAAGGAAGAGAGCAACCTAAAGAGATGCCAAATTCCTTGTGTTCAACAATTCGTTCCTTCAATTCATTATTGCACATTATGCATTTCATAATAATCACCTAGTTGTTATAATCAGTTATTATAAATAAAGTAATATTTATATATAACTACCTACATACACAGATTCTATAAATAAAGAGTGTGGGGAAATGGAGAATCAAAAAAGGGGTATCACTGTTACAACTTTGTCTAGAGATAATACTCCTCTGCAATTGCAAACAAGCAATTATGCTAATCAAGATATTCTTATTCCACTTTGCATCTATACTGACAAATTGTCTGGATTAGAGATCATTACAAAGTTCTTACGAGAAAATCTTTATCTCGAATTTAAAGAAATTGCTCAACTATTAAATAGAAGCGAAAAGACAATCTGGCAGGCATATGATGATTCACGGCAGAAATCATCTGAATTTTTTAGCGCTAATAAAAACAATAATATTAGAAATAATAAGAATAACTATTTTATTCCATTATCTATCTTTTCTAATAGAAAATTAAGTATCCTAGAATCTCTGGTAAAATATCTCAAAGAAAGAAATTATCTTACACTTGCAGAAATCTCAACATTATTGAACAGAGATCAACGAACAATCTGGACAGTATATAATCGAGTGAAGATAAAAGATAAACTAGTAATGGTGCATTGATGAACAGCAAAGAATTATTGCAGAAATTAAGATTGACAGAGAAATATACAATCATCAGCTTGATTCTATTAGGTATATTTGTCTTATTTTTCTTTAACCCTCAGTTATTTACTGGTTTTATTACTGGAGAAGATATTAATATCAGCAAAAATAATTCTTTGCAGTTTGAAATTAGTTTTAATGAAAGTGAGTATATTGTAAACGAAACAAAAACAATTCCAGAAGAAGAAATAAAAAAACCATACATTGAATTAACCAACAAATATGGTTATTTAACAGGACATAAAGATGTGCAAGTAAATCATGAGAAAACAGATAATAACAAAAATGCATATGATATTACATTAAGCAGCTCTCCTGGAATTGCTGAACTTGTTCATGTTGGAGAGATTCCAGAAGCTGTTGTTGAGATTAAAGGATTAAAAATTAATAAGGTAAAAGAGAATGAATCTTTGCCTCAACTTAAAGCAGTAATTGATTCAATTGATACAAAAGAGAAAAGAAAGATTGATGAGAGAAAAATTAAACCTGACAATTCAATAACTGGCGGTGTTGCAAAAACTGGAGAAGTTACAATTGTTGAAGAAATTCGAACATCAGTGCTTGCAATTGAAAGCTATGAAATTGAAAGCGCTACTTTAACTTTGCCAAAAGTTTCTGCTGGAAAAATTGATGCAATTTATCGCTGTAATGAATTTAATGTTGATAAATTCTCTTGTGTTTCTGGCTGGGATAAAACAACAATTCCATTCACAGATAATGGTGATACAATTACATTTACAGTTGATCATTTCTCAGCTTATGCTGCAGGAGGAGATAATCAGACAAATTCTGCGCAGCTGACTATCTGGGATGATTCAGATAATGTTACTAAAACAAATAATAAAGATATTGTGTTTTATGCAGATTATGTTAATGCAACACACGATGCGATTACTGTCGATGGAGTTTATTGTAATATTTCATTTGATGATGGACAAAAAGCAGTAATGCAATTTAATGCTACTTCTCAACGTTATGAATATAATAGAAAATTTGCGTATGGCGGAGAATATCAGTTTACTGTTGCTTGTGTTGGTGCTGATGCTGGTTATACAAATCTGCAAGCAACTGATATTGTTGTTGTTGAAGAAGTGTTTGTAGTTGGCGGATTGGCTGTGCCAACACATAGTGCACCAATTTTAAACACAACAAATAATATAAATTTAACCTGTTGGAATCAATCAACCGCAGATACAGATGGTGGTTATGTAAAGAATATTTTTAATTGGTATAGGGGTGGAGCTTCAATGATTGTATTAAATATGCCATTTGAAGGGGATACAAATAGCAGTAATGCAAAAGATTATTCAGGAAGCATAAGCAACGGAACTATAGTTGGCGCAACTTGGAATGCAACTGGAGGATATGATGGAAAAGGCGCATTTTATTTTGACGGAAACGATAAAATAAATGTTCCAAATAACATTCTAAACGTAAGCAATAATTTATCAGTATCTGTTTGGATAAAAGCAGATACATTATCAAGTAGACATGCTGTATACTCCACAAGAATTAATAACGATCAAAATGCTTGGCAATTAGAAGTAGGTATAGCCAATGGTGGAACAAATAGAGTAGCTGTGACAGGTGTTAGTACATGGATTTTACAAACAAGTAATAATGCTATCACAACTGGAAGTTGGTATCATATTGTTTATACAAGAAGCAATGATAACAAAACAGATAAAATATACATAAATGGAGTAAATCAGACAGGCACTACAATTAATAGTTATACATTTGTTGATAATACATTCTTGAAAGGAATTGGTTACGGAACAAGCGGATTACAATATTTTACTGGTGGAATAGACGATCTCATTGTTTTTAATTATGAACTATCACAAGCCCAGGTTACAGAGCTATACCAAAACAAAACAAATACCTTTATAGGCAACGAAACATTAGCTATTAGTGAATTTATATGTTCAGTTACCCCAAATGATGGAACAAGTGATGGTGCTACTTTGAATTCTTCTGCAGCTAGTAGTAATTATCCTAATTGTGAAGCTCAGACTACAACAGGTTCTTGGTACATCAATTCATTAGTTATCATCGACAAAAACATAACTTGCGCAAATATTACCATGGGAGCTTCTGGAAAAATTCAGCCAGGAAATAGAAGCTGGTATATTATCTCATCAGAGAATCTGACAATGATTGATGGTTCTGTGATGAATTTTACGGCGATGGGATTTAATTCTAGCACTGGAAGCGGTGTTGGAAGTAACAGCGCTACAGATGGTGGTGGAGGAGCAGGTTATGGTGGAATTGGTGGAAAATCTTCTGTAGGGATAATCGGCGGGGGAACTTATGGAAGCGCTTTACATCCGACAGATTTAGGTTCAGGTGGAGGAAATGGAAATACACAAACTGGAAATATGGGATATGGCGCTCAAGGAGGAGGTTCAATTACCATAAACATCTCCAAGAATTTTGAAATCAATGGAAGTGTACTTGCAAATGGAGGAAATCCAGCAAATCAATCATCTATTGCTGCAGGAGGAGGAGGTTCAGGTGGAAGTGTTTATGTTGTTGCAAATAATATTTCTGGTTCTGGATACTTTTTAGCGCAAGGAGGAACATCAGGACAAGCA
>JACRKF010000047.1 GCA_016219865.1 Candidatus Woesearchaeota archaeon
TATACTCATTGTTATTAATATAACAATATGGTTAATAAATTAACAATGACAGAAGTATTAGAACCATTCATTAAACAGCCAAAAGAAGAGTTGCATCTTTCTTCTCTTTCCCGTGAACTAAACATCCCGCATCCTACATTAAGACTTATACTTGAATATTTTGAGAAAGAAGCGATTCTTAAAAAAGATACTAAAGGCAGACTTACTCTGTATAAACTTAATATTAACCATCCAAACATTATTGATTATTTAACAATAGCTGAAAAGAATAAGATCATTAAACAATGTAATGACAATTTGCTCTTGCAAGAATTCATATCATCCTTACTGCAGATACTTGAAGAAAATACAAAAGCATTGATATTTGGTTCTACTGTTGATTCACTCAAAACTGCTAATGATATTGACTTATTGATTATTGGAAAGATAAACAAAAAAGAAATATCTGCATTATCAAAGAAAGTTAACAAGGAAGTTCATCTAATAGAAGTAAAGCAGTTTACAAGCATTACAAAGGCATTGAAAAATGAAATAATCAAAAAGCATTTAATACTTATCGGTTCTGAGGAGATAATACGATGGATTATAAAGGATTAATGTGGTGTAAAAAGCAAAAGAAAGGAATACGGTTGATTGAACCTAATGATAATCTTGCTTATGAATATCAGCAAACAGCTGAAGAAACATTAGAAATATTAAAATCAATAAAAATGAAATTAACAAAAGATAAAATTAATAAGATTAGAAAAGAATTATAGTAGACTAAATTATACTAAGGACGGAAATAAAATGGTATTTACCCAACTTTTAATCAACTCATTAATCATTGGCAGTATCTATGCGCTAGTTGCTGCTGGTTTCTCATTGATCTATGCAACAAATAAGTTTCTTCATTTAGCGCACGGAGTTTGCATCACAGTTGGCGCATATCTTTTGTTTTTATTATTCACGCAGCTCAATATATCATTTCCAATTGCTTGTATTCTCACAATAATCTTAACTTCACTCTTTGGTTTATGTCTTTATCTGCTAATCTACAGACCATTGCAAAAGAAAAAAACATCAAGTGTTATATTATTGATCGCAAGTTTAGGATTATTGATTTTATTTCAGAATATTATACAGCTTTTTTTTGGAGCAAATGTGCGTTCACTTGGCTATCTTAGGATTGAGCATGGACTGACAATATTTGGCGCAATCATCACAAAATTGCAGATTATTATCATGTGTGTTGCTATTCTCTTATTTATTGGATTATTATTTTTTATGAAAAAAACAAAATTAGGCAGAGATATGCGCGCTGTTGCTGATAACAAAGAGCTTGCAAGCATCGTTGGTATTAACCCAAAAAAAGTTGCAATATACTCTTTTTTAATTGGTTCAGCATTGGCAGGAGTTGCAGGAATTCTTATTGGGTTGGAACAAAACATGGAACCAACAATGGGCACTGAATTGATGATCAAAGGATTTACTGGCGCAATTATTGGCGGCATTGGCACAGTTGCAGGAGCAATTCCAGGTTCATATATGCTTGGAATAGCAGAAAACTTTGGAATATGGTATTTGCCATCTGGCTACAAAGATGCAATTGCATTTATTTTACTGTTCATCTTTTTATTATTCAAACCAGAAGGATTGTTTGGTGTTGTAAAAGGTGTAAAAGAATGATTGAGCAATATATAATGAGTGTGTTTATCTATGTTTGCATTTATATAATCTTAACACTAAGCTTGAATATATCATTAGGTTATACTGGTTTAATTAATCTTGGCCATATTGCATTGTTTGGCATTGGAGCATATAGTTCAACATTGCTGATGATGAACCTCGATCTTCCATTTATCATCTCATTTCTCAGCGCAGGAATAATCACAAGTTTGTTTGGATTACTGCTTGTATTTGCAACGAAAAAACTCAAGGGAGATTATTTTGCTCTTGCAACATTAGGATTTAGTTTTGTTATCTATTCATTATTATTAAACTTAGTTGGCCTTACAAGAGGACCATTAGGCATTCCTGGAATACCAAAACCAAGTTTTTTTGGAATTACATTGACAACAACATTTAGTTATCTGCTTTTTGCAATATTTATTACAGCTTTATGCGTATTTATCATTTACAAAATAGTTCATTCTCCATTTGGCAGACTTTTACAAGCAACAAGAGATGATGAAATAGGATTGCGTGTGCTTGGAAAAAATACAAATCTACTAAAATACAAATCAATGATGATTTCTGCATTTTTCGCTGCAATTGCAGGATCATTATTTGCGCATTACATCACATTTATTGATCCAACTTCATTTGTGCTGCATGAAGTAATTTTGCTGCTAACGATGGTGATAGTTGGCGGTATTGCATCATTTAAAGGCAGCATTATTGCGCCATTTATTATTATATTAATTCCGGAGCTATTGCGATTCTTGTCAATACCAAGCGCAATTCTTGGTCCGATGAGACAAATAATTTATGCGTTTATCTTATTGTTAATTTTGTATTACAAACCAAGAGGGTTATTTGGGAGAGTTGATCTAGCATGAAACAAAACCTAATAAAACAAAACTTAATCACAATAAAAAATCTAAAAAAAAGTTTTGGAGGTATTAATGCATTAGATAATTGCAGTCTGGAAATTAAAAAGAATAAAATAACTGCAATTATTGGTCCAAATGGTTCAGGAAAATCAACTTTATTTCATGCAATTTCGCATTTGATTAGTGCAGATAGTGGAGAAATTTATCTTGATGAAAATGAAATAAGCCCAAACATGCCGGATTATTGGATAGCATCACTTGGCATTGCGAGAACATTTCAAGATGCGCGTTTATTCAGAAATCTAACAATTCAGGATCATTTAGAAATAGCTTTATCGCAAAATGATGATTCATTATTGAAAAGTCTGTTTGGAAAAAAAGAAAATTTTGATGAGAAGATAAAAGAAATACTACATTTGGTTGGACTGAATAAACCACTTAACACTCTTGCAACTGATTTAAGTTATGGCCAAAGAAAATTGCTTGACTTAGCTGCTGCAATTGCAAAGCCGCATTCAATAATGTTATTAGATGAACCAGTTGCTGGTGTAAATCCTGTACTGAGAAATGAAATAAAACATATCCTAAAGGAATTACACAAGAAAGGGGAAACGATTGTTATTATTGAGCATGACATGAATTTTATTATGGACTTAGTTGATTATATTTATGTGTTTGATTATGGCGCAGTAATTGCAGAAGGAATTCCAAAAGAGATTCAGGATAATAAAAAAGTTTTAGAAGCTTATTTAGGTGACTAAACAATGTTAGAAATCAATGAATTACATGCTGGTTATGATGAATTAGAGATTCTGAAAGGCATAACTCTCCATGTTAATCCTGGAGAGATTGTTGCATTAATTGGGCCAAATGGCGCAGGAAAGACAACAGTGATAAAATCAATCTTCAGTCTTGCAAATGTCAGAGCTGGGAAGATAATATTCAAAGAGAAAGATATTACAAGAATTAAGACGCATGAATTGATTGAATTAGGCATAAGCTATGTTAATCAAGGTAGAATTATATTCAAGAATCTTAATGTTAAAGAAAATCTTTTAATCGGAGCAGATTTTCTGCAGGACAAGGATATCATTCAGAAAGACCTGGACTTTGTTTACAAAAAATTTCCAATATTAAAGCAAAGAGAAGATCAACTTGCATTTGCATTATCTGGAGGACAGCAGCAGATGCTGGCAATTGGCAGGGCATTGATGCAGAATCCTTCTCTGTTGCTTTTAGATGAGCCTTCGCTTGGATTAAGCCCAAAACTGCAGAAAGAATTATTTGCAATAATTCAGCAGCTTAAAGATGATGGCATCTCATTATTAATCGTTGAACAAAATGCAAAAAAAGCAATTGAGATTGCAGATAGAACATATTTGTTAGAGGATGGAAATATTGCATTGGAGGGAGGAAAAGAAATCATCAAGCATAAAAAGATTAAGGATGTTTATTTAGGCGGAAGGTATTAGTTAGAATTAATAATAGTAATCAAAAACATCCATTTCTTAAAATAATCGAGTAAAAAACAAAAAAATTAAAATTAAACAGATTAATGATTCACTTATTTTCAACAACAAATTTCCCAGCTTCAACTTTATACACGTCATATCCGCCAGTAACTTCGCCGAAACTGTCAAACTTAATTTTTCCAGTTGCGCCGTCAAATTCAGTTGCATACAACTTTTCTTTTATCTCTTTGCCAGTTTTAGCTCCTGCTTGCACAGCTAAACCAATTGCTTTCATAATATCATAACCATGCGCTGCAAATGGTCCTGCTTCTGCATTATATTCAACCTGATGTTTTGCTTTAAAATCAGATGTTCCTACAGTTACTGATGTAACCAATATTCCTTCTGCTGCATTTCCGACAGTTTTCAACAAATTGGGGTCATATAATGCTTCTGAACCAAACATTTGTACAGTCATTGCTAATTCCTTGACTTGTTTTAATGTTGCTGCTGACGCATCAGGTGAGCTTGAGATTAAGAATATTGCATCTACATTCGCATTTTTCATTTTAGTTAACTGTGGTCTTAAATCAGTTGCTCCTTTTTCAAATGCTTCAATTACTGCAACTTCTCCATATATCTTAAAACTTTGTTCCAACACTGTTTTCAAACCAACGCCATATTCATCATTTGTATAAAGAATTCCAAGTTTCTTGAATCCTTTTTTGTTTACAACAGTTGCAGCAAACACTCCTTGAAAATCATCGCTTGGTATTACTCGAAAAACATAATCTCCAGCATCTTTTATTTTTGGTGAGCTTGAAGATGGTGAAATAATTGGCACTTCATATTGATTTGCAATTGGCGCAGCAGGCAATGTTGCTGAACTGCATACTTCACCGATGACTGCTTTAACTCCATCAACAGTTATTAATTTATTTATCCCTGTAACTGCATCCTTTCCAGAACATTTTGTATCTTCATAAACTAATTTAACATTGTCTAGTTTCATTTCTTTTTTTGCAAGTTCAATTCCTTTTTTGATAGATTCACCAAAACTTGCAGCATCGCCGCTTAATGGCAGCATTACTCCAATCTTGACAACTTCTGCTGTTGCAGGCTGTTGAGTTTCTGCTGTGCATCCAGCAAATACAACTGTTGCTAATAATATTGATACTATTCCGATTACAGTTAAAATTTTGTTTATGTTCATTTGTTTACCACCCAATTATAGATCTTGTTTTATATTATATAACTGTTTTTATATTTAAAGTTGATTGAAATTGCTTAGATTAATAAACAATAGTTCATTCCTTTGTTGGATGCATTCAGAACAAATCATTTTTACCGTCGGCAAAAGAAGCATTGATGATGATTGTAAAGATTATATCCAGGGGAAACTCTATCATCCAACAAATCCAAAAGATATTTTACTGATATTTTTCTGTGGTGTTACAGGAGATCATAAAGATTATCTTAAACATTTCATTGAACCATTAGCAGAACAATATCCTATAGGGATTGCAGAATTGCGCAAACGTGGTTTATGTGATGCAAAACAATCTCCTGATGATATGCATTTTATCCATAGTGAGTTAGTCAGCAGAGTTCAAGCCAAGACAGTTATGTATCTAGGACATTCTATGGGAGCCAATCTTGCAGTTGCATCTCAAAACAAATACAGCGCAAATATTGCTGGATTTTATGCAATTGCGCCATATCCAAGTATTGGTGATATTTTCACAAAATCTGTTGATCCAAATAAAAAATCACCTTTACAGAAAACTGTTGAATGGATTTATGATTATCATCTTATCCCTCAGAAATATAAGGGTGTATTTGCTTATCCTTTACGTAAATCATCTCTAACTGTTCCAATACGTTTTGCAATTGCAGAGCAAGATGAGGTTGTGAGAACAGAACATCCTGCTGTGCGAGATCGTTTCATTCATTATTTTAAACATAATCCTTGCTATCCAAATGGAAAGCCTCTTATTTTTGAAGGAAAAAACCATTGTTTTAATGGAACAAGAAAGAAATTCAAACCATTCAATGAAGATAGCCCTCATAATTTATTAGATAATATTATAGATTTTATAGAACAATTAAGTGGATAATCATTAAATATCAGAGTACAACTAATTTACAACAGATCATATTCTTTACTCTAATAATTGACAATTACTCTTATTCTTCTCTGAGGAAAAAGATTTTCTTTGAAAAACTGATTAGCTTTTTTCAATGTCTCTCCAGATGCTGTATCTTCATCAAACAGCACAATATCTCTATTATTTGCAAGTGTAATAATTGCATTTCTTTCTGATTGTTTTATCTGTGGTTGTTCATCTTTTAATTTATATGGTGAAAACCTCACAGGATAAAATACTGAATCTTGATAATCTGCTGCATCACAATATCGTAAATATACATCCATTCCTGCAATAACTCCGCCATGTCCTAATGCAATAAACAAAACATCTTTTTGCTGCAATTCTGATTTCATTGCAGCAACTGAGAGTTTGCTATAATCTGGATAACATGCTCGCCATGAAGTTTTATCATATTTTTGTTGTATTCTTGTTGAAAGTAAATCATGATAATCGCTTTCCAAAATCTTTTTTTGAAATAATTGAATCTTCTCAGAGATATTTTTGCTGGATTTATAGATGTCTAATCCTAATTCTACTGCATCTTTAACATATCTTTCTAAAGAAGGATTCTCTGAATGATTTATTTTGTAATCAATTGTTGCTCGTATTATTCTTGCTGCATTCAACACAAGCATTGCTGCAGTTAGTTTATTCTTATCTGAGACTACATCCTCTTCTAATTTGTGTAAAACAGTTAATAAATCACCTTCATATGCCATATGCTTTGCAAAATGATTGAATTGCATTAGTTGCTGTGAAGCATTAATACGACTGTTAGCATTGCCATTAACCACATCAAACAAAGATTCATAACTCATGAGTACTAACCACCCTAGGGGTAGGATAAGTTACTTCTATTTATGTTTTACTGTGAAATAAACCAAAAACTATTTATATATTCTATATATACATCATATCTAGGTGATATTTATGGTGCAAGCAATGATTAATATTAGCGAAGAAGCAAATCATATTTTGAATATAGTTAAAGCACGACATAAATTGAAAGATAAGACTGAAGCAATTAATTTTGTTACAATTGAATATAGTAAAGATTTATTAGAGCCAGAACTACGTCCGGAGTATGTAGAAAAAGCTCTAAAAATAGATAAACAAAAAGGTATTTTCGTAGGAACAATAGAAAATCTAAGAAAGAGGTATGAAAAATAGTATATTCTTTAATTATCAAGCCAGAACTTGATAAGAAATTTGGAAAAATCTTTAAGAAAAATAGAAAGCAGTATGAAATTATTATGAAAAAAGCAAATGAAATAATTGAAAATCCGCGCCATTACAAAAATCTAAGATTTCCGTTGCAACATTGGAAACGCGTACATATTGATTCAAGTTTTGTTCTCGCATTCTCAGTTGATGAAATAAATAAAATAGTAACACTAGAGGATTTTAATCATCATGATGATATTTATAGGTGAAACTAAATGAACGATATCCACAATCATCCAACAATAGAAAAACACACAATTACAAAAAAACAATATATTATTATATTCTCAATTATGGGAGTTGTGCTTCTTTTAGATCAACTGAGTAAGTTCATCATCACACAAACAATGCAGATGAATCAATCAATCTCTCTCTCAAGTTTTTTCTCACTGACATACATCACAAACACAGGCTCAAGTTTTGGCTCTTTGCAGGGCTACAACCAATTATTAATCTGGGTAATTATATTGTTCATTGGATTTATACTTTATTATCTTCATTCTTTTGAACAAAATCTATTTCCTGCTTTAGGTTTGGTTCTTGGCGGCGCTTTAGGCAATCTTATTGATAGAATCAGAATTGGCGCAGTGATTGACTTTATTGATTTCAAAGTTTGGCCAGTATTTAATATAGCAGATTCTGCAATTACAATTGCAGCGATTATTATTGTGGTGCTTACGTTTTTCTGGAAGAAATGAATCTTTTTCAGAAATTTTTATTTTTTCTGAAAATATTTCAGATGAAATCTCAATCCTTTCGATATTCTAAAAGGTTATTTGGAAATTCTTCAAACAATCTTATTAATATGAAAAGTTAATTCTGATATCCATATCTTATACATACTACAACACTCAATGCAAGTTAAAATTACAAAAAACCAAAAAATATTTATATCTGTAAGCCATAACTTACTTAGGTGATACTATGGAATATGCAATAACAAAAGTGAGTACGAAAGGACAAATAGTTATTCCTACTTATTTAAGAGATGATGTAGAAACAGGAGATGAGTTTCTCATGATAAAAGATGATGGAAGGATTATACTTAAAAGTATGAAATCTCTTGCTTCAAGTATAAGAGATGACCTTGCATTTGCTAAAGAAGTAGAAAAAGCTTGGCAGGAATATGATAAAGGAAAATTTGTAAAGAAATCAAAAGAAGATTTTCTTAAGGAGTTGCGAGCATGTTAGTAATAGAACAGAGAGAAACCTTTCTCAAGAAAGTAAGTAAGATAAAGCATCAAACTGTTAAAGAACAAATAAAAAAGCAAGTTGAGAAAATAATAGAGAATCCAGAGATAGGAAAGCCTATGCGATATAGCAGAAAAGGTACCCGCGAACTTTATATAAAACCATATAGGTTGGCATATGCCTATTTCTATGAAGAAGAGAAACTTATTTTCATTGATCTTTACCATAAAGATGAACAATAATATTTTCATAGTATTTTTCGAATTCGCTGTAAATTAATTTGCTTTTGACAAAAACAACAACGAGAAACTAAACAAATACTTTTTTATAATCATCTTCATTACCTATCTAAATGACAGTTCCGCAACTAGATCAATTATTGACTAACGGAGAAATCTTTTTTCAAGCAACTGAGGAAGAACAACGAAAGCATTGGTATCTTAGTGGCAATCCTGAGATAACTGATTTATTTTATTCTTCTCTAAATTCAAAATTTCTTCTTTTTGGAATCAATGAAACCCTTTATCTTCGATTATCAAGAAGAGAGGGAATATCTCACTCAAAGATTTACAATCAATTTAGACTGGAGGCAGCAAGTGAGAACCCAGAACTGATAATAAACATTTATGGCGGAGGAGAGATCTTTGCTCGAATAAATGAGGGTGTTATATGTTTAACTTTCTTAGAAAAGAGTTTTGATTTTGGTAAATATGATCAAGCTAAACTCAAGTCACTATTAGATCAACAGCTTGACAAAAGAATTGGTTATAAATTACTCTGATTTTTTCTTTGAATAATTTCTGGGTAAATATTCTTTACTTAATCTTTCTTTAATCTTTTTTATTTGATCATTACTAATATTCTCAACAACTTCTTCCATTTTCAAAACAAAGTTTCCTGCTGTAGAACAGTCTTTCTTTATTTTTTCTTTATCAATCTGCTCTGTTACATAATACTGCAGATCAACACGCAATTCTTTTGCAAGAAGCAGTTCAGCATATAACTCTTCATTGATTATTTTTTCCTCAACAAAAATAGACTGCATTAATGAAATAGTGCAATCGTGGATCTCTGATTTTATGCCGCATTTCTGCAAAAGAGCGTAAAAAGCAAAGTAGCGTGAATAATATGCAGTTGAGGCAATCCAATCAATCTCATTCTTTTCTAAAGCAGAATTAAGAATATTTAATGCGCTTTTTGCTTTTTGGATGTAGGCTTTGCACAAATTATCGTTTGACGTTTCTAATTTTATTCCTCGCTTTTGTTTGCAGCACCAAGAAACATGATATTTTGGATTTCTTTTATCTGATTTCATAATAGTGCCTCCAAATAGCATTGATAAACAACTCCCTATTCTGCAATAAGATGTGGTTCTTTATTATTTCTATAATCAGTGGGTCTTTATTCCTCAGTCCTTTTTCAAAGTTTGGAAGAGCAGCAGTTTTAAGATTAATCGTTTTACCATATATATATCCTATCTCTTTTATTTTTTTATTTTGTGCCTCATTAAGTTCTCCGAGATAAAACAAATCAATATCACTCTTTTCATCGAATGTTTTCTTTGCATAAGAACCAAACAAAATAACAACTCCAGCAAGATTCAGTTTAACTATCTCTGTAATTATTTTTTTTATAAGAAAGACTTCTTCTTGAAACTGGATTGATTCTGCAAGTTCGCTTATTATGAGATAATCTTTTGTGAGTATATTCTCTAAATTTAATGAGTAGACTTTATTCTTTCCAGCAGTTTTCGAGATTATAATCTTATCTTTCTCTAGACTAACAAGATGCGGGAGAAGAGTAACATGACTCTTCTTTGTTAATTTAGCCATTTCTCTAACATGATACACTGCCCTGTAATCTGAATGATAAAGACTTATTATCTTTAGTTTGCAACTGGTTGTTTTATCTACCATATGGTACTATTTACTACAACTCCTATAAAAACTTTGCTATTCCTTATCAATTGTTTCACTACTGCCTCAGCACAAATAAACCGAAACATTTATATACAACATCTACTAAACACTAACAATATATGACTACTTATTAATAACAAAAGTCATACTCGAGGGGGTTTTACACAATGAAATATATCAAAACAATTTTAACAATGGTATTAATGCTAGTTTTATTATCTACTGGCATCAATGCATATGGGCCAGGTGATTATCCAGTCTATACAGGAAAAGTAATAGATGGCACTAAATATATGAATAAAGAAGAACTAAAGCTTGATTCAAATAGCATAAAGATTTACCAACCTTATACTACATTAATTCAACAACCTCTTACAACAAAAGAGTTCTATGTATATGGTTTACAAATTACTAATCTTAAACTTTCACCTAGTCAGATTATTGGTGGAAAAACAGTTACAGTTAGTTTTGATGTATTCAATAATCAATTATCACCAGTATATACTGCAAATGCAAAAGTTACAGTTAAAGGGATGACTTTAACAAACCAAAAATACATTGGCACAGTGCAAAAATCTGAAAAGAAACATGTTGAATTAGGCTTAACATTGCCATTATGCGCAAATGGAGCAGAAGTTGTAGATTTGCATGATGTTGTTGTTGAAGTATCATACACAGCAGAGATCAATGGTAAAACACAATATCTAACTAAAGAAACACAATTGAAAGTATACAATGATTTATCATGCAATCAACCTATTGTAGTTGAACCTAAAACAGATCCAGTTGTAACAATTAAAGCTTCAAATGAAGCTCCTGTTGCAGGTGATAGTGTTTCATTCTCAGCAGAATTTACAAAAGGAACTCCAACTGATTTTGTATACAATTGGGATTTCAATGGCGATAATTTAGTTGATAGTTCAAAAGTAACAGATAGTTACACTTATGCAACAGCAGGAACTTACACAGTTACATTAACATTAAAAGATACAACAAACAATATGAAAGAAACAAAAGTAACAAAACAAATTATTGTAAGTGAAAAAGCAAATCCTCAAGATGCAGCTCCTGAGTTTACAATTTTAGTTGTTACTGCAAATCCAAAAGTAAATGAACAAGTTTTATTTAATGTAGCATTTACAAAAGGAGTTCCAGCAGAATATACTTACAATTGGGATTTTAATGGAGATGGATTAGTGGATCCTACAGGATTTCCACCAGCTTACACATATACACAAGCAGGAACATACACAATTACATTAACAATTAGCAAAGCAGGTAAACAATATGTAGCTGTAAAACAAATTATAGTAGCAGATGCAGCAGGCAATCCTGTAAACACAGCACCTGTAGTTGACTTTACATTTGCGCCAGCAAATCCAGTAGTAAACACAGCTGTGCAATTCACAGCAACAGCATCAGATGCTCAAAATGATGCTTTAACATATGCTTGGGACTTCAATAAAGACAATGTTATTGATTCAACTATAAGCAATCCAAGTGATACATTTGCATCAACTGGAAATTATGACGTAGTTTTAACAGTAAGTGATGGAAAATTGTCAACTATTGTTAAGAAAACTGTTACAGTTGCAGCAGCAGCTCCAGGACCGCAAACTGAACAGCAAAAATATAATGACTTAGAAAACAAATTCGAAGAATACGAAGATGATTATGTTGACTTAAAAGATGATTATGAAACAGCTTTGAAAGCTAATGATGAAGACGAATTAGACGATGTCAAAGATGAACTTGATGATTTATACAAGGACATCAAGAAATTAAACAATGATATCGATGATTTTCAAGCAATTGTTCAAGATGAAGATGTTAAAGATGACTTAAAACAGTTAGAGAAAGATGTTAAAGATTTAAAGCAAAAAGTGCTTGACTTGAAGAATGGCAATAAAGACGAAAGTATTTTAAATCCTTCAAGCGTTTCAAGTTCACAGCAACCACAACAATTTACATACGTACCACAAACACAACCAACACTACCGCAAACAACAGTTGAAGTAATCACAACACCAAACATGCCTTCACAACCAACTTTTGTTAGCCAATCGCAGCCAAAAGACAGCACAGTAAAGATTGCATTAATTATTGCAGGTTTAGTTGTATTGCTTGCATTGATTATATTTATGGTTGCAGTGATATTTACTAAATTCTAACAAAGTTAGAATTTATTATTTTTTTAATCAATACAAATGCTCAAACAAGACAGTCGTATAATCCGTAGAGAATATTTTTGTGGTAATTATGGTAAAAAATGTAATCGTTGCAGATGATAGAGAAAATTGGAGAGAAACTTATGTTGCAGTAGTAGCTTCGGCTTTTCCTGACGTTCATATTGATGCAGTTGAAACAGGAACAGATTTAGTGAAGCGTGTTCTTGAAGGGAATTATTCAGTAGTTATTTCTGACAATAATATGGAAAGTAACGATAATGGATTAGAAGAAGCACTTAGAAAAATAAGGCAATCAGGAAACAATGTGCCATTCTATCTCATAAGTGCTGGAAGGTTAACTCTTGAAAGAGATGCTCTTCAATCTGGTGCAACTGGTTTTTATAAGAAAGAATCATTTGATTCTGATAAATTGATTGGAGATATAACAAAATACTTGCGATAAATTAAGCAGTTATGAGTTAATTTAAAATGGTACACAATATTGTAGAATTATTAGAAACTGAACAAGAACTAGCTCTTTCATTGGTTTCAGCTGGACTAAAACCTGCAACAATTATTCATTTTGATATGAATTCTAGGATATTATCGCAATATAAACATACAATCCATTATTTTGGTGATAGTGTTCCTTGTAGTTTAAATCTTTTTGAGCATTCATTAATTACTGCTGTTAGAGCATTTCTTGATTCTCAAAAAAGTATAGTTTTTTCTGAAAAGATGCAAGAAAGAACTAATGAATCTTATGAATATGGAATACTCAAAGAAAAGAATTCTTATCTTGAACCTCATTTTTTAATTGCCAGAGATAAAAACGCTTTAGCTGTGCTTCAATCTGCAAAAAACAGATATTGAACGAGGTCTTGCTTATGGTTTTCCAGAAGAAGCAGTTGAAGCATATGCAAAAAAACTAGGCTATGTTTATGCTGAACAATATCAAACAGCACTTAGAATTGCTTGTGAAGCTGGTATTGTAATTCCATCATCGTTGGCATATCTATTCCATATCCCTGAGGAATTTGATCTCGTTAACAGCAAACGTTCTGAATCAAGTAAGAAATTGGGAGAAACTCATCAATCATTCATACGAAAAAATAACTCAAGCTTAGCTGAGAGAATTGAAAAAGAATTCTTTGAAAGAATTAATTGTTCCATGACTAAATAATCTCATTTCATCAGCCATTTCCAAACAGGCATAACTTTAATGTTATCGAATGTATCTTCTTGGTTGAATGTTATTATTTTTCCTTCTTTAATATGTAAACTTTGTATTGCTTCTTTTACACCAGCGAGTTCACGTTTTATATTCTCTTGATTAATCTCATAACAAACTTGTATTGCTTCAATCAATTTACCTTTTTCTCTTACTAAGAAATCGCATTCGTGTTCTCCTTTGTAATAATAAATCTCCTTGTATTTCTTTCTTAATTGCAGAAATACAATATTCTCTAAGATTCTGCCATTATCTGAAGAAAAAGAAGCTGTATTAGCGCGTATTAGGCCGTGGTCTATGAAATATATTTTCTTAGGATTTGCTAACTGTTTTCTTAATGAATAATCAAATTTAGGAATTGTAAATAATAAATAACTATCTTCAAAATAAAAAATATAATTTATTACTGAAGTTGGCGACCCTATGTTAAATGTCTTTGCGAGTTCATTGTATGAAAATTCTTTGCTGCAGTTTGTTAAAAGATAGAGTAATAATTGCTCTACTATTTTACTTTCTCTTATTTTATAACGTATAATTACATCCTTCATAATGATATCTCTCAATAATTCTTGCAGCACGTTTTTATCTTTAGTTCTTAAGAATTCTGGAAATCCACCATACTCAAAATATTCGGTAAATGATTCAACAGAGGCTTTTTTATTATAATAAATTAAAAACTCATTATATGAAAATGGAAATAATTCGTATCTGAGATGTCTTCCAGTAAGTTTAGTCCCTAGTTCTTTACTTAATAATAAAGCGTTTGAACCAGAAATAATGCATCTTTTTCCTTGATCAAATTTAGTTCTGATATATCGCTCCCATTCTGGCACATTTTGAATCTCATCAAAGAAATAATAACTGTTTTTATCATATATCTCTTCAAATACTTCCTCTAATCTTTGAAAATCAAAGAGTTCAAAATTCAATGACCTATAATCTTCAAAATTAAAATAATAAGCATTTTTTATCTTCTTCATCAATTGTCTTAATAAAGTGCTTTTACCGCTTCGTCTAATTCCTGATATTATAATAATATGGTTAAAATCTAAATCTATTTTGTTATGAATCTCTCTAAGAACGCCAGATTCTTTATTCTCTTTTTCTTCTTTTTGTGAAAGCACTATATCTTTCAGTAACTCTTTTGTAAGCATAAAACAAAAGTATATTTTACTAATATATAAAAGTTTCTATTACTAATATATGTTTTTATCTCTTACTAAAATATACTTTTGTATTTTATTAATATACACTTTCTTAGTACATAATCAATTAATGCTAAGGTAATAGCAGCATTCATAATAAATTATATTCCTAAAATACTCGACATTTCTCAATAATCTCATTTCATCAGCCATTTCCAAACAGGCATAACTTTAATGTTATCGAATGTATCTTCTAAATTATAGGTTAATATTAATCCTTTTTTTAGTTTTAATTTCTTCATTGCTTCTTGTAGTCCAGCAATTTCTCTGTTTAGGTTATCTCTATCTAAATTATAACATACTTGTATCGCGTTATACTGGTTATATGATTCTCTCACAATGAAATCGCATTCTTTGTTTTCTCTAAAATAATAAATATCTTTATACTTTCTTCTTAACTGCAGAAATACAATATTTTCTAGAATTCTCTCTTTATCTGAAGAGAATGATACTGAATTCGCATTTATGAACCCAGAGTCTATTACATAAGTTTTTTTTGGATTTATTAATTGTTTTTTTAATGAATAATCAAATTTAGGAACTGTAAATAATAAATAACTATCCTCAAAATAAGATATATATGAAATTACTGTATTTGGAGATCCTAAGTCAAGATATTTTGCTAATTTATTGTAACTAAATTCTTTACCTATATTATTTAACAAGTATGCAAATAATTCTCTTACTGTCTTACTTTCACGCAGATTATATCGAACAATAATATCTCTTGTTATTGTATTATCCAGTAAGCTTTGCAATAGTTCTGCTCTTTGCTCTTTCAAATATTCTGGAAATCCTCCTTTTTGGAAGTATATCTCAAAAGAGTCAATATTTGGTTCTTGTTTCAATAGTTCTAATGTTTCTTTGTATGAAAATGGAAATAATTCATGTCGTAAATGTCTTCCTGTTAGTTTTGTGCCAAGTTCTCTGCTCAATAATGAAGCATTGCTTCCAGTTATAATGCATCTTTTATCATAATCTAGAAAATGTCGTATTGCTCTTTCCCATTGAGGCACATTTTGTATCTCATCAAAGAAATAGTATATTTCATTGCCATATAACTCTTTAAAGACTTCTTCTAATCGTTCAAAATCTTTTAGTTCAAAATCAATAGCGCGTGGGTCTTCAAAATTAAAATAACATCTCTTTTTGTGATGCATCATTAATTCTTTTAGTAATGTGCTTTTTCCACACCTTCGTATCCCTGAGATTATAGTGGCATGTGATAAATCAATATTCATCTCTTTGCTCAATTCTCTTTTTACTATAAACTTTTTCTTAACATAAACATTGTCATTCTGCGCTTGCGCTACTTTTTTTAGTATCTCTTTATCTATCATTGTAACGGTATTTATAGCTATGTCTGTTTATAAATGTTTTCATTACTAATGAACAATATCTTTCATTAGTGATGAACAATAGTGTTCATTAGTAATATATGCTTTCATCTTTTACTAAAATATACTTCTTAAAACTAAGTAAGAAATTCTCTTTTAGAAACTCTCCAAATCATCTAATCCTTTTAAGAAACCTTTTTGTTTGAGATAATCAACTTGATTATGCCTGTATTTGAAAATGATA
>JACRKF010000048.1 GCA_016219865.1 Candidatus Woesearchaeota archaeon
TGATAACCTTCTTTTCGTAACATAGAAAATCACCTCATGATTTTACTAGTTTATCGACGATAAACTAGTATTTATATCTTTTGTTTTAGACGAGAAATAAAAATGAGTATATTTTAAATGGATAGGTTTTTCAAACCATTCAAATACTAGAGAAACAATAATCATTAAAAAGGATAACATCTTCTTCTCTTTCATGCAGATAAAAAATATTCTTCTCATCTACATGAAGCCAAGATCAATTGATGAGCATGAAACTATTGTCCATGTATTGAAAAGCTTGCGAAAACAGAAAATAAGGTATAAAATCATAGAGAGATCAAGAATCAATAAAAAGATCTGCTCAGGTTATGATTTGATTATAGTCATCGGTGGTGATGGCACATTCTTAAGAACATCTCATTTTGTAGACGACACACCAATACTTGGAGTAAATGCAAACATTCAGCGAAAAGAAGGTTTCTTGATGCAGACAAATATTTCTACTTTCAAAAAAAGATTCAAAGACATCACAAAAAAGCTTAATATTATTGACATTGGCAGATTAGAAACAATAATTATCAGAAAAGAAAAACAGATAAAACTTCCATTGGCATTAAACGAAGTATTCATTGGTCATAAATTGCCATATAAGATGTCACGTTATAGGATTATGCTTAAACAAAAGGAAGAATTCCAAAAGTCTTCAGGAATTATTATAGGCACTGCAATTGGCAGTCATGCATGGATTAGCTCTGCTGGTGGAAGAAAAGTAGAAATAACCGAAAAACTATTTCAATATGTTGTGCGAGAACCATATGAAGGAAGACTGCATCAACATAAGATAACAAAAGGATTTTTTAAAGAAAACGAGGAAATAACAATAATGCCAGCATCATCGCATCTTATTATAAGCATTGACAGCTTAAGCGAGGAATTTGCTGTGATGAAGGATGATATTATCGTTGTCAAACCATCAGATAGATATTTAAAATATGTTGAGCAAAAATGAACATAAAAAACGCTTTAGAAAAATGCAAATTATATTTTATCACAGACAGCAAACTCTCAGAATTAAATGTTTTGCAGCAAGTTGAAGCAGCAATTGCAGCAGGATGCACAGTGATTCAATACAGAGAAAAAGATGAAGAAAGAGCAACAATAAAAGTAACAGCAAAAAAGATTCGTGATATAACAAATAAACATAAAGTGCTTTTCATCATGAATGATTACCTTGATATTGCCTGTGAAACGCAAGCAGATGGTCTGCACATTGGCCAGGAGGATATTCCTTATGAACAGGCGCGCCAATTGCTTGGCAAAAATAAGATTATTGGAATTTCATGTCATACATTAGAGCAAGCAAAAGCAGCAGAACAGAAAGGAGCAGATTACATTGGTTTTGGTCCAATTTTTCACACAAATACAAAATATTACACAGGAAACATTGTTGGCGCAGAATTACTTCAGAAAGCAGTTTCAACAATGAATATCCCAGTAATAGCAATTGGTGGCATTAATCACAAGAATCTTGACCAAGTAATCAAAGCAGATCCAGCTGCTGTTGTAATGATTTCCGCATTATTGGAGAAAAAGAATTTACAGTTAGAGATTAAGAAAGTGATAAATAAACTTAACCAAACAGAGTAACTAATAAAAAATCGAACGGAGTGAATTTTTTGTGAACATAAAAGACATCGGCGGAGAATTTGCATTAATCAAAAGAATTACACAAGAGATACCAGACAAAAACGTCATAACTCAAATAGGAGATGATTGCGCTGTTCTTCCATATAACGAAAACGAACATCTTCTTTTTACAACAGATATGCTTATAGAGGATGCACACTTCAATTTTCAATGGTTTACTCCAGAAGAAATAGGAAGAAAAGCAATAGAAGTAAATGTAAGCGATATTTTTGCAAAAGGTGGTTCACCAAAATATTGCGTTATTTCTCTAGGCATGCCGGAAAATATCTCAGTTGAAATTATCGAACAACTCTACAAAGGAATCTACTTAGCAGCAAATAAATACAAGTGCAGCATTGTCGGCGGCGATACAAATAAATCAAATAAATTAATAATAAATATAGCAATGCTTGGTACAGTTAAAAAAGAAAAGCTTTGCTTGCGTTCTGGCGCTAAACATGGAGATTTACTATGCTTATCAAAAACAGTTGGCAATGCAGCAGCTGTTTTAGCCATCCTCAAGAACAAAAAAGAGCAGGAATTGGCAGCAGAATTCGCTGCAATAAAACACCATTTCACAGAACCAATAGCTGAACAAAGAACTGAAGAAATAGCAAAGTTCGCAACTGCAATGATTGATGTCAGTGACGGTCTTGCATCAGAAGTTCATCATTTGTGCAGCATGAGCAATGTTGGTGCAATTATTGAAGCAGATAAAATCCCTCTATTAAACGAGACAAAGACAATAGCAAATTTTTTCAACAAAAGTCCATTAGATTACGCATTATATGGAGGAGAAGATTTTGCATTATTATTTACACTTCCAAAAAAAGATCTTGGTAAGTTAAATAATATATTTGTTATTGGAGATATTAGAGAGGAAAAAGAAGGAGTTTTTCTTATAAAATATGGAAAAAAAGAAATATTAGAAAACAAAGGATATGACCATTTTAGATAAAAGATTATCACAAAACAGTATGTAATAAGTTAGTGGTTAGTAGTAAGTAGTTAGTGGCAAACTGCAAATTTGCTGCAATACTGCAAATCACTAACTACCAACTACAGACTTATTATGTACACAAAACAAAAACATTTTTATTCTTGCTTCTTTTTAATTACAGATATGGATTATTTTACTCTAAAACTGTTGCTATCATTCTTCATTGGATGTTTCTGGGTTATTATTGTAACTGTTATCGCTGAGAAATATGGGAGCAAAATAGGAGGTGTTATTGCAGGACTACCTTCTACTTCATTGTTGACGCTATTTTTTATTGGATTAACGCAAGGAGAGAAAACAGCAGCAGATGCAGCCATAGTTATTCCATTTATGGTTGGAGCAACTGCGCTTTTTATTATGGTTTATATTTTATTGGCTCGCTATAACTTTTATTTAGGTATTATTAGCAGTGTTATTTTGTGGTTAGCAATTAGTTTCTTTGTTATAGTTAATAAGTTACAGAGTTTATTCTATTCTTTTTTAGCACTGATTATATTTACTTTCATTTCCTATATAGTATTAGAAAAGAAATTATCTATCCCTTCTCAAACAAGCAAAGAGATAAAATATACAACACCACAACTTTTATCTCGCGGTATCTTAACTGGAACAATTATTTTAATGGGTGGGTATACAAGTTATTTTTTAATTCATAAAATGATGGATTAACTGATTTCTTCGTAGTACCGTAATATTTATTTACTTTATCTGCTTCTGCAGATATTCTTTAAAATCAACTTTCTGCAGGAAATCAACATCATATGTTTCAATTCCTGCAACATCAACATAAACTTTCCCAGAAACAACAATATATACTTCTTCTTGAGTTAATAATTGCAAAAGTAAATCTAATGAAGGTTTAAATTTCATATTATGAGAAAATGGGATTTTATTAATAATATTCTTTTCCAAGATAAATGAAGGAATTTCTCCTGATGAAAGTGTAATATTATTCTTTTCAAGAATTACATCATAATTTATTTGCTTTATTGGAACAGATATTTTGCTTGGATTATTAATATACAGATCTCCAACAATTGTAACAGATTCTCCTGAAATATTTTCTAACCCATTTAATTCAAATTTCTCAACAGACACTTGCTGTAAATCCTTGCCAAGTAAAAGAATAATCATAATTATCAAAACAAAGATAATCACTAATATACTCACATATTTCAATACCTTATTCATAATTCATCATCTCGCTAACACATACACAAAATCCCACAAATTCTAAAAAATATTTTTTTTGTAAAAATAACAATTTTTACAAAAAAAGTGTAGGCGCACTGCACAGTGGAAAACAAAAACTATCTGCCGTTGACCTTCTGTTTTCCTCATTCCTGCGACCTTGTAAACACCATATTCTTTACTTAATGCTGCTCTATTCCTAGCCTGACATGATTCGTAGAGAGTACAGCCATACAAGACAGGAAATCATTGTACGACACAAGACGAGAAATAATCCTTATCTTCGCCCATGCAGTTTCAGCTCTATCTAAGTCCGTTTACAGTAACAGGTGAGGACTAACCACCCAGCCTAGCCTACAAGAAAACATAATGATGAAAGCTTTAAAAAGTTTATGTTTGGATGTATGTGTTGCACAACATTTAAATATTTCGCAGCATTTATCAATTATGAAAATGAATTCAGATAATTTTTCATATATTATTGAAACAGATAAAAACTTTGATGAAGCAGTTATTTCTGTCTTGAAAGCAGTGGAACAAAAAGGCTGGTCTTTGTTTCAAGTGTATGATATAAAAGAAAGATTAGCTGCAAAAGGATTTGACCAGAAACCGCTAAAAATCATTGAGATTTGTTCTGGGAAATATGCAAACCAATTTCTTAATAAAAACAGATTGATATCGCTTTGTATGCCTTGTAAGATAAACGTTTTGGAAGAGAATGGAAAAGTGAAAATAGTTGGAATGAAACCAACGATGATTTCTCAATTCTTTCCAGAAGTAAGCAAAAATGAAACTGAATTAGTTGAAAAAGATATTATCGAAATCATCAATAATGCTCGGTGAACGATGAAAATTGGTAATAAGATTATAACATTTGGATAATTATAATGAGTTATTTCTATTAATTTGTCTCTCCAGAGTAATTTATAAGCTGGAATTTGATGCATAATAATAATCTAAAATAAGAATCTTTTTTAATCTAAAAATAATCCTAGCAGATATGGAACCAAAAATAATTTTCTTAGGCACAGCTGGAGACGCAATTGTTGTAGGCAAACAATTAAGAGCTTCTGGTGGAATTATTGTGCAAGTTGACAACACGCAGCTTCACATTGATCCAGGTCCTGGCGCATTGACAATGGCAAGCATGTATGGCATAAACTTGCGCAATACGAATGCAATTCTAGTAAGTGATAATCACATCAATCATTGCAATGATGTAAACGCAGTTATCAATGCAATGACAACTGGAGGAGAAGAACCAAAAGGAATATTGATCTGCTGCAGAAGTGTTGTAGAAAGAGTTGAAGAACAAAAAGAATTAACTCCTTTTCTGATGCCGCATTACAAACAACTGCTTGATAAAACAATTATCCTTGAACGAGGCAACAAAACGAATGTAAATGAAATTGATATAAAAGCAACATACACAAAACACAGCGACCACGCTGCAATTGGTTTTCGTATTTTAAGCTCAAAATTTAACCTTGGGTACACAGGCGACACTGGATTTTCAAAGAAATTAATTGATGATCTAAGTAATAGTGATATGCTTATTTTAAACGTGCAAAATCCTGCATCTTACAAAAAAGAGCACCAATTAAACTCAGACGACGCAATAAAAATAATTCTTGAAATAAAGCCAAAGTTAGCAGTTATAACTCATTTTGGGATAAAGATGCTGGAAGCAGATGTCTTATCAGAAGTGCGCAGGATTCATTTGGCAACAGGCATTCAAGTGATTGCAGCAAAAGACGGCATGAGTATTAATCCTGTATCATATTCAGTGCAATTGCGGCAGAAAACATTGAATTTGTTTAAGTAGATAAATATTCCATCAAATCTTTAGTCTTCCATACTTTTACTTTATTTTGTTTTTCAAGATGTTTATCATCACTCCAAATGCCATTATTCTCAATAGATAATGCTAATGCGAGAACAGGAGCATTAGCATTATCTATTGATTTCATAATTGTTATTGCTTCATCAATTCTTTTAGTTACCAATTCATCTTTTATTAGAATTAACTTATCTTTTATTTTTTCAAAGATTATAAAAAATTCAGTTTCATTAATATTTGCTTTCTGTTGTATATATTCTTTGTATTTACTAATTTCAACTTCAAGAAATTCTCCAGTGATTAATTCTAAATCTGAATAGAGAATAAGATGCCTTATTGTAGAGTCACGCAAGAGTGCTGCAATGATTATATTAGAGTCAATGATTAATCTCATTTTTTGAACCGTTTAAGTATTTCTGCTTTAATCTTATGATCTATTTCATCTATGTCTTCTTTAGTTAGTTCACTTTTCTCTAGAACTTTATCCATCCAATGCAATTCTTTGATTTTCTTTTCAAAAGCTTGCCTTGCTATGTTACTCCAACGAATATCCTTGTGATGTCCTATTTCTCTATGCAGTTCTTTTGGAATTGACAATGGCATATTTGGCATTTTATATCACCGTCAAACAATATGTGTTAACACATATATTAAGTTTTTGTTTACATCAAATGCAGCAGCCAAACAATCCCCCATCCTATAAAACATCCTGCAGATAAAAAAGGCATTGCAGGATAATACTTGTTTTTATCGCCATAAACAAATAAGAGAAACAAAGCAATAGTTACAGTAATAATTATTATAACAGGATCTAACAAACTACCAGCATACTTAAACACAGTTCCTGCAAATAGCAATGGAAATGCAATATCTCCGCCGCCAAGTATTGCTGAACGTTGCTTCTCTCCTTTTTCATTATCAGCAACTGTTGTAATCACAGCTTCTTTTTTATCAGAAGCAATATTTTTAGCAGCACTTTTTACTGAGCTTCTTTCCTCAACAAGCATTGGCTTCAATTTCTGACCAGATTCCTTATTGTCTGTATTGCCCAACTCAAAAGAATTCTGCAAAGCAGAATTTTTTTTAGGTATCATCAGACCTGCAAACATATTATTATCTGTTTGAAACTCTGCCATCTTTACCATATGCTTTGATTTCCAGACAGCATAAGCATCATATACAGAAATAAGCAATAATAATACAACAACTGATGTCATATCTAACACTGGCACTAGAATTGCAGCCAATCCTCCATAGATAAATAATTCTGTAAAATTATGCACATACAAATTTGGCTTAAACACCTTAAAATAACCTAAAATAGCAACAATAACAAAAGTAATATATGCAGTATACTGTGTTAATTGGACATATTTGAGCAATTTTTCCATAAACGGAGAAAATGCCATCATAAGAGTTATGATAACAGATAAATAAAACCACGCCTTCCAAAGTTTCCTCTGCCTAAATTTAATAATCAGCAGCACAATGCCAGTGCCAATAAGCACAGCAATGCCAATAAACAAAAAAGCATAAGGATCATCTCTAACTGCAGGTGGTTCGCTGATTCCTGTTATATTATATGTCTGTTCGAAAACAACAGTTTGTTGTGTTTCAGCAGTTTGTTTAATATCAATATACTGCGCTAACACTGCTAGTCCAAGCAATTGAGCCAAAAAAAAGAATCCAACTAAAGTTAAAATAATTTTGAGATTGTGTTTCATAGAAATAATGATAAAAAGAAGAAGTATATAAAAGTTTATTATTTTATTTCTTTTTTACTTCAGTTTCTTCTTCAGCAACTGAAACAACTTCACCCTGTAAATCTTTAAA
This sequence comes from Candidatus Woesearchaeota archaeon, assembly GCA_016219865.1. Taxonomy (GTDB): domain Archaea; phylum Nanobdellota; class Nanobdellia; order Woesearchaeales; family DSVV01; genus JACRKF01. The sequence continues at coordinate 7,530 of JACRKF010000048.1, forward strand.
GAACGCTGCCCTATTAATCTCTTGTTTACCCATATCCATTCTAAAGAGTGATTTGACTTTTGTACGCATCCTATTATCAACAAACTCTTGTCCTGCAATGCAGCCAGCTAACTTTTTATATTCAACAGCAACTTCTCTCTTTGGAGCATACGCTGTTGTTGGAGTTGTTTTTGATAATGATTCTAAAACCATAACATCATCAGGCAATAATGCAAGCACTGGCACCCCAGTAGCATTTTCAACATCTCCAATCTTTATTTCAAAGTTTTTATTCCTGACTTTATTTAATATGATGCCTTTAATTTTGCTATTTTTTTGTTTTGAGATTTTTACAGCATGCATTGTGCAAGCTAATGTTGGCATATCAGGAGAAGTTACTGCATATAATTCATCACTTGCCACCATTGTTGCCAATATCTCATCATTAAGATTAGGTGAAGAATCCAATAATATAATATCATAATACTCTTTTAGATGTGCTATTTTTTTTTTAAGATCAAATGGATTAACTTTTGATTGCATAATAGTAGAAGGAATCACATGAAATCCAAGTTCATGCTTATGGATTGCTTCTGACGCAGGCACTTTATCAGAAAGTATGTCTTGGATAGTAAACTTAGGTTCCTTTAAACCAAGGTAAAATCCAATATTTGGTGCAGAAAAATTTGCATCTATCACTAACACCTTTTTACCAAAATCATTTGCAAGAGAAGCAGCAAGATTGCTTACTGTTGTTGTTTTACCAACACCGCCCTTGATAGAGATAATACCTACTGTTTTTCCTTTTGGCATATAGTATACACCTTTTTTAGCTGTAATCAATAATTGATTTAGTGATTTCAAGAAAACTACTATATAAATCTATCTTTTATTTTTTTAGTTTATAATAATTATATAAAAACGTACGGTAACTGCCGAACAATTCCAAAAACTACTTATATAACAACAGCTAACTATTAACAAGATTAATGATAGTAAATGATTCAATCGTAGCAAACCCGATTGAAAAAAATGAATGGAGTGATTTTTATGGCGATTATGGTTCAATTAAACAAAATAAAAGAAAACTGGTTAATTTTAGTAATTGTTGTAGTACTGCTTGGTGCAATATTCTTTATTCAACCAACTTCAATATCAAAAACATTTTCCATGGGAGCTGGCTATGGAAATTATGGTGGAACTTATGAATCTGCAGCAATGGCAACAAGCGTAAATATGATGTACAATTCTGCAAACGCAGGTTATTATCCAGGTCAAGCAATTAATGATAATTTTGCTCCTGAAGAGCAAAATCGTAAGATAACAAAAACAGTTTCTATGAACACAGAAGTAGAACAAAATACTTTTAAAAAAAATGAAGCAAAACTAAAAGCAGTTATCATAACAACAAATTCTTATTTATTAAATGAAAATGTAAACAAACAAGATATTGATAAATACTCGTATTATTATGGCAGTTATCAAATCAAAGTAGAAGCTTCAAAATACTCTGCAATAATCGCACAATTAAAGGATATTGGAGAAACAAAATCATTTAATGAAAACGCGCAAGATATTACTGCAGAAACAAAAAACATAGAGATAGAGTTAACAGCAGAAAAACAGCGTTTAGCAAAATTCCAAGAATTATATGACAATGCAAAAACAACCCAAGAAAAACTGGAGATAACAGACAGGATTTTTAATCAAGAACGAACAATCAAATATTATGAAGATGCTTTAAAAAACAAAGACAAACAAGTGCAATACTCAACAATTTACTTTTCAATGACAGAAAAACAATCACAATACCGGAACATTATATTTATCAAATTTCCAGAATTAGTAAAAAAATTAGTGGGAAGTATGAATAGCTTGTTATCATTGCTATTTGTGATAGTGCCGTATGTGATTGCTGGACTATTGCTTTGGTTGATTATCAGATTTTTCAGAACAAGAAGATAAAAAAATGGATTTCCATGATAGATTTGACAAAAGAACTAAGCACAAAACACAGAGTAAAGAGTCTGCAAAGGATAAGAGATAGAATTAACTACACATTTCTTGAACTAAATAGTTATCTAGTAAGCAATACTGCTGACTTTATAGAAAATAAAGAAAGAATAAAAGATAAATGGCGGTATTACGGAAGAGAACAGGAAAATGTTATAAGATTTGGAATGGTATATATTGTATTTCCGAAAATTAATTACAGAAAAAGAACATTGGTTGATAGAATAAGAGATTTTATAGTAGAACCATTAACTATTTAAATTCTCCAAAAGTCCCACTTCTATGGAAGAAAACCTTAGTAGTGAAGAACAACAACTTACACAGCCTCATGACACTTCTATTTGGATAGAAAAATACCGTCCATCGACATTTGAAGAAGTCAAAGGCCAAAAAGAGGTTGTTGAAAAATTAAAAGCATTCATCAGACAACGGAATATGCCTCATCTGATGTTCACAGGTCCAGCTGGCACTGGAAAATCAACATTAGCAATTGTAGTAGCAAAACAATTATTTGGTGAAAACTGGCGCCAAAACTTCTTAGAATTAAACGCGTCAGATGAACGTGGCATAGACGTCGTCAGAGTCAAAGTAAAAGACTTCGCACGAACAAAAGCAATCGGTGATGTTCCATTCAAAATAATCTTCTTAGATGAAAGTGATGCTTTAACACGAGAAGCTCAGCAAGCATTAAGAAGAACAATGGAGAATTACACACACACAACACGTTTTATCTTATCAAACAATTATTCATCAAAAATAATTGATCCTATCCAAAGCAGATGCACAGTTTTTCGTTTTAGACCATTGGAGAAAACAGATGTTTTTCAGATTATAGAAAACATTTGTAAAAAAGAATCATTAATAATGGAAGACAATGCAAAACAGGCTTTATTTTCAATCTGTGATGGCGATTGCAGAAGAGTTGAAAACATTCTCCAAGCCTGCGCAGCAATTGCAAAAGAGATCAATGAAGAATTAATCTTTTCAATGGCTTCTGTCGCAAGGCCAAAAGAAGTTCTTATTATCTTGCAATTAGCAATACAAAACAAATTTGTAGACGCAAGAAACAAACTGCTTGACGTCATGTTAAACTACGGTTTATCCGGATTAGATATCATTAAACAGATTCAAAAAGAAGTCTGGAATTTGCCAGTAACTGACAAAAAGAAAGTAGAACTTATCGACAAATGCGGTGAGATAGAATTTCGCATGGTAGAAGGTTCTGATGAATATGTGCAATTGGAAGCTTTGCTGGCGCAGTTTACATTATGTTCTTTGGATAAGTAAGCTTTATATAAAACTTAATCATAATGATATTATGGATATATTTGAAAAAGAAGTTAGAAACAGATTGAGAAACTTAGATAATAATATGAAAGTATATCTCAAGAAGAATTATAAATATGAAGTATTTGAGAAACATAATATAACAGACGATGAAATTAATTTTATCTTTGACATGAAAAAAATAACTAAAATATATCCAAATGCAGCTTTTCCAGAAAGAGTTGATATTATAATAAACGCTACAAAAGGAAAAACAATAAAAGTGATAATACAATTTGGTCCAATCTTAAAGGAAGAAAAATTATTAGGCAAAGTTGGAATCATAACTGCATTTAAAATCTAAGCTGCTGAACTGCATTCAAACTCTGTAACAAATGCATCATCCCCTAAATCTGTATGTGATGAGAAAATAATCGGACTTTCCTTATTATGTGATTTTAGATAAACATTAATAATAATCATTTGATTTTGTGGAATATATTTAACTAATACCTTGCAACTTTCCAGATTTTCTAAGATTTTAAGAGGTATATTGAAGTTTCTAAAAGCTCCCATGAATTCAACACCAATAATATCTCTTTTTTTATTTAAACTAAGTATCACTAATCCATTATCAATATTTGTATCGATATCTTCATCAGATTTATAAATAGTTAAATGGTCTACTTCTTCATCATAATTGAGATATTCTAAAGTCTGCATAGAAAAGTATTATGACTAACTTATATAAAACATTTTCGCATACTTAGTAAGCGGAATGGTTTGAAAAACCATTCATAGGTTTAAGAATCAGAAAGATTTATTAAAAACATGAAATTCCTCCAACTAATGTTCACAACCAAAACAATCGACGAACTATTAGCGCAATTAGAATCCTCAGAATTAATATATTATGATTACACACCAGCAGTTTCTGTAGTTGAAGCATTGAAACACACTCCTGATGATTTTCGATTCTGGACAAACCTGCCAAACAAGCCATTAAAAGATCTCTATAAGTTTATGCTAGAGAATAATATAACTTTTGTCTATGATTTTGTCGCAGAAATGACAGCAAACGCATTACGCCACGGAAATAAATATTCTCTGCAACCTGCGCCGAACGGAGATCCGTTAAAATCATGCAGCATAAAAATCTTCAAAGGAAACAACGGACTAGTGTTCAGAGTAAGAAATGAAGGCAATGGTTTTAACTATCAGCAGATGCTTGACCAATTCGCAGAAGGTAAAACACATTCTGCAAACATTTTAGGTGGTAATGGAACAAGAATACTTACTCATCCGATGATCATTGTATCATACGAAGATAATGGAAGGACAACAAATCTCGCATATTATCATAACAAGATTTAAATTTTGCTGAACGAAGTTCGTAAGATTTATCTCCTATAAGCAAAATCATGGTGACCAAAAAAAATAAACTGAACTGTATTAGTTTCTTCAATTATTTGAAACTTAAGAACAAAACTTTTGAGTATATGCACTCTGCGTTCACCAGCAGCATCGTAACGTAGTGACTTATAATGTTGCGGATTTTCAATTATCTCTTCCATCTTATTCTTGATTGCTTTCTGAAGAACTGGATTTTTTTTGCATGATTTATTAATCTCCTCTTTACAATCGGGATGGATATCAATATTATAAGTCATTTAAATTCCTCTTCATAATATTATTCAAATAATTGATTGAGAGACTTAATCCTTAAGAACTTTGCTTTCTTCCTTTTTTCAATTTCTTTTTTGAATTCTTCTTTCAAAGGCAATTCATCAACAGGATGCCAATCTATCTCTTCGCAAAAAGCCCATTCTTCTTCAGTGATTTTTCCTATTTTAATGTAACTCTCAAAGATTAATTTCTTCTGAGCTTCCTCTTTTGCAATTTCGCTCCAGTTCACCCATGAAAACCTCTTCAGCTCATTTCTTAAGCTATCATCCATAGATAACGTTATTGATACCATCATATCTTCCCCATATTCTTTAAGGTTTCAAATTTCTTTAATTCTTTAATTCTGACCTCAAACCTCTGTTTAAGATATTCAGCCCAGTTTATCTGAGGATTTTGGTCTAATCTATTTTTCAATTCTTCAGATACTGAAACAGTAAAAGTTGCCATTTTGTTTATCCACCATTTATCGTATAAGAACTATAATTAGTTTGTATATTTAAATCTTGTGGATTTATTTAGATAATTTCACTTTATTGTAAGTAAAATAAACTGAATAATCAAATTTAATCATCTACTGTCTGCTTAATAATAACACATTTATAATCTGAAATATTAATTTTCTCGCTTAGCCTGTTTTCAGTTTCAACATCACTTCCATATGCTTCATCAATGAATTTTCCATCAAAGTCATAATAATATTGAACTTCAGTGAAGCCACCACTTCCTATCACAACATATAACAAGCTATATAATTTAGTTTTATTATTTGAACAAGATTCCAAAAAAGTCCCATAGGAATTTTTATATATTTTCTCTACTTCATTATATTTTTCCAATACTGATTCAGGGATACTAGATATAGGTATAGTAGGTATTTTAGATTTAGGCTGATAATAAACCTTATCATTATTATAAGCCTTATACAAAAATATACCAACAGCTAATAATAAGCTGACTACAATAATAGTTACAATTATTTTTCTCATTTGAACTCATCAAGAGGTAGTGCAATTATGATATTTAAATCATTTCTGCTTTATTGAGGTAAGAACCATAATATAGTTTTCGTAAATACCACAACACTAATTCGCATACAAAAATAAAAATTGTGAACACAGTTCACAATTTTTTATTTAAGATTCTCCCTTATCCTAATCTTAGTCGTCGTAAAATCTTTGTAAAAATACGTCAATTTGATATCAAGCTGTGAAGTAAAGATTTCTTTCTCTCCAATATTATCATATCTGCATAATATCACAACATCGCTGTTCTTGACCATTCTTGCAACATTAGGATTTCCTCGCGCTGTGCATGTCCATCCTGGCTGTTGCACTTGGAATGCAACTTGATCATATAGAGGAGTAAAATCATCAAAATCATATGCTTTTACTTTGCCGTCTTGTGTAGCGCCAAGATTACGAATAGGAATTTCCATTGTGATTCTTCCCTTGCCTGCTGGCCGTTGCACAACAGTAGCTAAACCAATTGGTCCTGCTGAGATAAACGCAGGTTTTACTTCATCAAGATTACAAACTCCTTTATCTTTAGGATCTCCTTTGTAACATACGCGAGGAATTGCAATATATGATTCATAAGGATAAATATATTCAACATACACATTTGCATCATAAAAAGTGCCGACTACTCCTTTATACTGCGCATCGCCAAAGAATACAGTTTCTTCGCCGCCTTCTTTCAATGCTTCAGATATTTTTTCAACATCTTTTGTATTTGTTTTAAAGAAGTCAATACCTGTAAAATCAGAAGGAGAAATTCCTTTCACAGATAATTTTACAGAGTTTGCTGGAATTGTATATTCACCTTTATTATTCATCAGCACAGAGATTGGAAAACTTTCATCTTCAAACACTTCCTGTTTTTGTGTTTGTGTATTGATTAATCCAATATCTTCAACCTTAGCAACTAATCCTAAACTGCCTCCAAAATAAGGAGATTCTACTGATTTTGTATCTTTTCCACTTGAACATGCGCTAATAATAATAAGAGCAACAATAAATAATGATAACACCATTTTTTTAACAATCATACCCAATACACCTCTTTTTGTTTTTATGTATCTGGTAATTTAAATAGTTTTCTATAATATAGTTAGCGTGATCAAGTTGATAATTAGTTCACACTTTTAAAATAACAGTGATTTCTTTCATAATTGGGTGGTTTTATGGAAAAACTAAATGAAAAAAAAGAAAATGGATTATAAATCAATACAAAAAAGGCATAAGTGCTACTGTAATTGCTAGATTACAGAAGATAAGTAGACGAATGGTCTACAAACTTGTTTACAAGTTTAAAACAGAAGGAGAATTTGCTTTTAAAGCTATGAAAGCCGGTAGACCAAAACTAAAAATCAATAAAAATTTTACAGAAGAAGTAAAGACAATTCGTTGTAAAACTGGTTATGGTAGTGAAAAAATACAATTTACTTTCAAACAACAAGGATATGCTGTTTCACAGCATATTATACAAAGAATTCTTGATCAAGAGCAATTGACGAAACCAAATCTTAAACTTAGAAAACAAAGAAAATATGTGCGTTACCAATGGCCAATATCCAATTATATGTGGCATACTGATTGGACTACATTTAATGAGAAACAGTATTGTGCTTTTATAGACGATAGAAGCAGGAAAATAATGGCTGCTGGAGTTTTTAAAGATGCTACTACTGAAAACACAATATTATTACAGATGTAAAAGAAAAGTTAAAGAAAGAGAGAGAAGAATATCTTACAAGATTAACAAAAGTTGAGATTAGCGATATAGTTGAGACAATTGAAGTAGTTGCTTATCCACAGCTTGTTAAACGTGATATACGAACAAAAGAGATTACAAATGCTAGATATAAGCAAATACTAGCGCAAGGCATAGACCCAGAGTCAATCAAATCTGTTGTTTATTCTTTTTCTGTCTCTCAAGATGGTTTTAATATTGAATTAAAGTGATTAGAAATTAATTTTATCGTTGGACTAATACATTCTTCTTTGTATAATTAATCTTATGCTGTTGCAAAACTTCTTCAAATTCTAAAGAATTCTTTATTGGTATCTGAATAACAGCTGAACCTAAACTATTGCCCTCTAATTGCTTTATCACACCAATCGCATTTCTTCCACTCAATAGGTAATTAAACTTGACTTTTTCAGTATGTGTCTTCTCTGTTAGATCATAAGAAAAAATGGTAAATCCTTCAAAATCAATCTTATGGCTGAATGGTTTTCCATCAAAAACACTGATTCCTTCAAGAAAGACGCCAGAACGCGCAAAGAATTGAGATTGAAATAACTCTTCTAATAAAATTGCTTTAATATCTATTTTTCTGTTAAGAGTAATCTTTTTTTTGATAGTTTGTATCTTATCAAGTCTTTCTTTCAATGTCCCTGCATGAAAAATAACAAGAATATCTATATCATTAGGGATCATTTTCCCCTTTACAGCAGAGCCGTAGATAACAATGTCAAATATTGATCTATCTTTTTTCTCTGGTTTAAGACATTTTTCTAATTTTTTGAGCATCTTCTTGCAACACCTCTGCAGCTTCTTTAGTCATCTTAAGCGTATAACTATCTTGATAGAAAGGAAAGTCTTTATCGAGTATTTGGTATAATTCTGGATACTTTTGCTGCAGAATTCTGAAACGATGTGTATGAGAAGACGGAACTATTTTTTCTTTTCTAAACAAGAATAGATCAGTGCCAGCGCTGATTGCTTTGAAAAAGAGAGTAACTGCAGAGTTATATTTCTTTGTCTTAAGAGCCAATTCAGCTAATTCAAGATATTCCTCTTGATTCTGAAGTAGTATTTGTTCTTTGTCATCCATTGTATAGTACAACAATTAATGACTATTTAAATCTTTCTGTTGTACAAGACAACAGTTAAGAGAAGAAAAAAAGGATAAGAGATTATTCTTGAGATGGTCTTCTGAGAATGCGTTGTGCTATCTGATATGTCATTGAATTTGTTTTCTCACCAACTTTAGAAATAACTAATTGTTGCAGTGTATTGATTAACGCTTGTTCACCAAGTTGATCTATTCTTTCCTCTACTTATTATTTTATAATAATTATATCCAGTCAATCCTTCGCAATACTCTCGCTGTCCCACATATCTTTTGGATTATCTTTTCTAGCAATTAAGAAATTTTCCATGACAAGATAATCAATTCCAGTTCCCATCATGCATCTATAAGCATCATGAGGAATGCACACAATTGGTTCTCCGCGGATATTGAATGAAGTATTTACTAGAATTGGTATCTTTGATAATTTTTCAAATGCTTTTATTACGCTATAATATCTAAAGTTTTGTCGTCTTGTAATTGTCTGCAGTCTTCCAGAACCATCAACATGCACAACACTTGGCACTAATTTTCTGACCTTTTCTTTGAATGGATAAACAAACAACATAAATGGTTCTGCGTCAGTATCCATCTCAAAATAATCATGCGCATCTTCCTGCGTAATAACAGGAGCAAATGGCCGAAATATTTCTCTATGTTTGACTTTTGTATTTAATATCTCTTTCATTTCAGGATTTGAAGCATTTGATAAGATACTTCTTGATCCCAATGCCCTTGGCCCCCATTCCATTCTGCCTTGAAACCAACCAATAACATTATTATCGTGGATAAGTTTTGCAGTTGTATCAATCAATTCTTTGTCATTTTTAAATTCTTTATAGACAATATTATTTTCATCAAGATATTTTTTAACATACTCATTAGTATAACTTGGGCCTAAATAACAAGAATCAAACACAAATTTTCTGGGATTATTCAGTATACTATTATACACATAAAACGCTGCGCCTATGCAGCTGCCAGAATCTCCTGCAGCAGGCTGGATAAATACCTTTTTGAATGGCGTATTCTTTGAAATTTTGCCATTTGCAACACTATTCAATGCAACTCCTCCTGCTAAACAAAGATTATCGGTTTTATAGATATTATGCAGATGATTTATCATCTTAAACATAACTTCTTCAGTAAGTTTTTGCAATGAAGCAGCAATATCTTTATGATGCTGCTCAAGCGCTCCTTCACCAGTTCTAATTGGTCCAAATTCTTCAATGAATTTATCACTAGGCATAACCATCTTATAATGATAGACAAAATATGACATATCTAAAGCATAACTTCCATCTTCTTTTACATCAATCAGTTTCTTGAATTGATTATAATATGCAGGTTTTCCATAAGGAGACAATCCCATAACTTTATATTCAGAATTATTGACGCTAAACCCTAAATGCGCAGTAACTGTTGAATATAACAATCCTAAAGAATGAGGAAACTGAATCTCTTTTTCCAATGTTATTTGATTTCCTTTGCCATAGCCATATGTTGTTGTTGCCCACTCACCTACGCCATCAACAGTTAAGATTGCTGCTTCTTCATATGGTGAAACTAAGAAAGTTGAAGCTGCATGCGATAGATGATGATCTAGATAAACAATTCTGCCAGTATACTTGAGCTTCTTCTTAATAATCGAACGAATTCTTAATTTCTCATTCAACCATTGCGGCATTGCTTTGATAAAACTAAAATAAGAAAATGGAAATTTTTCTAGATGTTGTGAAAGCAATCTCTCAAATTTGACTAATGGTTTTTCATAAAACACAATATAATCAACATCACTAATTTTAGCATGCGTTTGGTTTAGACAAAACAAGATTGCTTCATAAGGAAAACCCTGATCATGTTTCTTTCGCGTAAACCGTTCTTCTTCTGCAGCTGCAATTAAGATTCCATCTTTTACAAGAGCTGCAGCTGAGTCATGATAAAAACAGGAAATGCCTAAAATGATCATTTTTCATTACCTCAATAAAAGTACTCTCCGGATTGCCCCATGAGAAGAATTTTGCAGGTAAATTAATTGCTTTGCAATTATGGCTTTTACCACAAAATTCTTCTTAGTACATCCTATAAAATTCTTCTTTCACTTTTTTCGTTGACATGCATTCTTTATAATAGCTTTTTGCATCTTTATCTAACTTCAGTTCCATATAATGTTTGCCGAATAATTTTGAAATTAATGAAGTTAAACCAACACCTACAAAATAAACAATTGTAAGAAGAATAGTATTCACTACCTTTTGCATAAAATGTGAAAATGCTAAAAATCCTTTTTTAATTGCTTGCCATATTCTGCGAAACATAAAGACAAAGAATAGCTAATTGTTTATAAAGATTTTTATATTGTGTCAATAACAATGTTAATATTATTTACTAGAACTTACCTGCTCGCTTTTTCTGCTATCAGAAACAATTTTCCAAAATATTTCTCCCATGTATGTTCACGCAAATCAGGCTTAGGATGCAAAGAAGAATTCAATGCTTTATTTATCGCTGCAACAAACGCTGCTACAGTTGGCTCTGCAACATATACATTTGGATGCGTCAACACAGGCTCTTCTGCTTCAGTTGTCCAGATCACTTTTTTTCCTAATGCTAATGCTTCATACGTCGGTATTCCTGAAGTTGTCCACGAAGGAAAAGCAAAGATATCGCAGCCAGCCAAATGATCAAAATATTCTTCATCTTTGACAAAGCCAAGCATTTTTATTTTATCTTTATGTTTAGAATTTTGAATGATTTCCTCAATCCGTTCTTTATCTGGACCTCTGCCGCCAATTAACAATACAATGTTCTCCTCACAAAGCTGCAGAAATGCTTTTACTAATATGTCAATTCTTTTTCTAGGATCTAATCTGCCTATGCTCATAATAATTTTTGTTTTTGCTGCAATTTTGTATTTTTTGCGAATATCTGTTTTTTTCTTATAATTAAGAAGTTTTTTGTCCAGACATCCTCGCACAACAACTGCTTTCCTTCCATATAATTGCTGCACTTCCCACTGGATCTGTTTTGTCAGCACAATTAATTTTTTTGCTTTTCTGACAGCTAAATAATCAGCAATAGCTGCTGCATCAAAAAAAAGTCTTTTTTGCAAAGGTAAAACAACTTTTCTTGGAACAAATTGTTTATGACCGTATACAGAATTTCTGATTGTAGTGAAAACAGGTTTATGAATAACAGCATATTTCAGATATTCATTTTCCAACCAAAATAAACTGCCATGAATATAGCTGATATAGGGAATATTTAATCCAAATCCTGCTAAATAAACATACATGCAATCCAGCGAGCTTTGACAGATAATTAGATCTGGTTGTAACTGCAGCAGTTTCTTCCGTAAATTCACGATTCTTTTGAAATAACTGTTAGAAACGATTTCATCAATATTTACTTTATCCTTATAAGCCATCAATGCATCTTTATTTAATACAAATGTAAGAATTTTTACCTTAACATCTTTTTTCTGAAAATACTGCACAGCTTCAAGAAGCACTCTTTCAGCTCCTCCAATTCCTACTAAACCATTAGTAAAAAAGATTACTTTTCGCATATATATGAAAAAAAGCAGGATATATTTAAAGATGATTGATGAAATTCTCGAACAACAGTGAGAGAATTTCACAACTTTTAAAAAGGACATAGAATTATTAGTTAAAGTGCAAAGCAAA
>JACRKF010000049.1 GCA_016219865.1 Candidatus Woesearchaeota archaeon
AATAAAATGCGTAAGGATGAAAACATAATTAAGAGGATTAAGAGAAAAATAATCAAAACAAGACAAGTTTCATACGATTTTCTATGAAAAAAAACTTCTCGAAGGTATTTTTCTATAGGTTTTTCAAACCATTCTGAAGCCAGCAAATACTAAAACTATATAAATAATAACTGCTTACGAAATCTTATGCAAATAACAGTAGATACAACAAAAGATGAAAAAGAGGATATTCAAAAAGCAATTGAAATACTAAATCATTTTCTTAACAAACAACCAAAAACAAATGTTGTTGTTCAAAGTGCACAGCAAAATGCACCACAAAAATCACAGCAATCACAACAAGCTTCTGCGCAATCTTTACAGCAGCCAATGCCTCAACAATCAATGCAAATGCAGCAACCAATGCGTTTGCAACAAACTGTAAAACCTGCGCAACAACAAGTTCCACAAATAAATTTAGACGAAAGAAAACCACGTAATGAAATACAACGATTAGATCCTGATTTAAATCATTCTAAAAATAATAAAGTCTCTCGTGTTGCTCCTGTTCAACAAAAAGCAAGCAATAATGATCCAGAAACAGAAGATTTTCTAAATAGGATGCTCCAAGAAATTGATAAGACTAATGGCGGAGATAGTAATGATAATGATTCTGATGATTTAGAGATTAAAGAAAAAGAAGTTGTTCGCGTGCCATTTGGTGCAACAGAAATTGTTAAAAGGCAGCAGCAAAAACAACAGCAGGAAGATCCTGAGTTTACATTTGAGGATTTGGAGAAATATTAAAATCGTGAACTGTGTTCACGATTTTAACAGTTATTTTGCTAAGATTGAATCTTTTTAACCACGACAGGATTTTCAAAATCATTATTGTCAATAATAATATCTGCCAATTCTTTTGGATGCACAGAATTAAAGTAAATCTGTTGGGCTTGGTTGTAACGTTCTTGGTATATTCTTTTTATTTTAGTTTTATCTCCAAGATAATCATCTCGTTGCAATGCACGTTGCAAAGCAATATTTGAATCACTTTCAATAAAGATTTTTAGGTTCCAATATTTTCTTAATTCTGGACGAAACAAAAATACTCCTTCTATAATTGCAATTGCATTACTTTCTGCTATTTTATATGGCAAATCAAGAGCAGTTTCATCGGGAAAGTTAATTATTGCTCTCTTATACTGTAAACTTCCATTTGGTTCTAATTGGGCTAAAAGATATTTGATAACAGCGTGATAATTAAAAGCATCATAATAATAACCTTCAGCAGAATACCTTCCTTTTTTATGTCTTATCTCTTTAGGATTATGAAAATCGTCAATTGTTGCTATAATCACTTCTCTTCCTGAGTCTTGGATAACATCTGCTAATTCATTAGCAAAACATGTTTTCCCAGAACCAGCAATACCATCAATTCCTACTTTAATTGGATGATTTAGTTTGATGTCTAGAATATATTGTGCTAGATTATCGAGAAGTTCTTTTTTTGATATTAATGATTCTCTTTTTCCATTGTACATTTATTTCACCTGAACTAATAAATAAAATTGCTGAACGCAGTTCGCAATTTTATAACTCAATGATCTTACCATTTCTGCCAGCATTTATTACTCGTGTTTTGCCAATCAGTTCTTCAATGCCATCTGCTTCGTGGACATGCGAGCAGAGCATGATATCTGGCTGTAATTCTTCAATTGCTTTTCGTACGCCGGAGCTTCCTGGAATAAATTTTGAGAACTTTTCCATCTTTGATTGTGCTGGATGGACGTGTGTAACCATAATTTTTTTCTTGAAATCTTTGATGCCTTCAAAAGCATTTTTTAATGTGCTGTGGAATTCATTTTCTTGCAATTGGTTTAAACCAATATTTGCAAATCCGCAACCAAATATTCCAACATCTTGATATTTTACAGAATAACCATGTATATTTCTTACACCATAAAACTCTGCTAGAAAATCAGCAGTTGCAAAACTGTCGTGGTTTCCTGGCACAAACAATACTTTCTTTTTTCTTGCTAAAAATGCTCCCATTATTCCTTCTGCAGAACCATCCATGTGAGCAATGTCACCTGTAAGTATAACTAAGTCAACGTTTTCTTTCTCTGCTTTTTCTGCAAGTCTTTTTGCCTGGCTTGTGTCACCATGGAAATCTCCTGCTGCTAATATTTTCATTATAAAGTAAGAAGAATAGGGACTATATAAATGTTATGGAAAAGTAGTAACAATAACATTTTTATACTCTTGAATATTTACTTAGAAAATGCTTATAAAAAACTGCCGTTATTTACTAACTCAAAATAAAAACAGAGATGTCTTAGAAAATGTAGATATTCTTATCATGGATAATCTCATCGCAAGAATTGCAGAGAACATCCATGAAAAAGAAAATAATGATAAAGTCATTATTTTCGCAGAGAATAAAATCGTAATGCCTGGATTAATTAATACCCATACGCATTTAGGAATGCATTCATTAAAAGGCATTTGTGATGATAAAGAATTACATGAATGGCTTGATAAAGTAACAACAGAAGAGAAAAAATTAACAAAAGAACAAGTATTGCAAAATACTGAAAATGGAATTAAAGAAGCTGTGAGATTTGGAACAACAACAATTTATGACTCTTATAAATATGCATTGGAAAGAGCAGAGTTGTTTCAAAGACTTGGAGTGAGAGCTTGTATTTCTGAAACTGTGCATTCATTGCAGAATATTCCAAAAGCAGAACAATTTGTTGAGATGCTTTTGCAAGATAAAAAACATTTAGTAACTCCAATCATTGCAGCGCATGCAATATTCTCTACAAATGAAGATGTGTTGAAGGCTATCATTGATTTGAGTGAGAAATATAATGTTATACGAAGGCTTCATCTAGGAGAAACTCGCAGAGAAAGGTTTGAGGTGCAACAGAAAACTGGAAAATTGCCTGTCGAATATTTGCATTCACTTGGATTCTTAAATGAGAGAGCATTGCTTGTGCATTGCATCTGGCTGACAAAAGGAGAAATAAAATTGCTTGCGAAAACCCAAACGAAAGTTTCGCATAATCCAATATCAAATATGAAACTTGCTTCTGGCGGAATCATGCCATTAATTGAGATTATGGAAGAAGGTGTTGTTATTGGATTAGGCACTGATTCTGTTGTAAGCAATAATAATCTAGATTTATTTGAAGAACTTAAAATTACTCCATTGCTGCACAAACAATATCGATGGGATCCAAAAGTAATTACACCGCAAGAAGCGCTTGATTTTGCGACGATAGATGGAGCAAAGGTGTTAATGCTTGATAAAGAAATAGGTTCAATTGAAGTCGGCAAGAAAGCAGATATTATTACAATAGATATTGCTCAACATATGATTCCTCTAAATAATGTTCTTTCCAATATTGTTTATTGCGCAAATGGTAATGATGTATGCGATGTTGTGATTGATGGGAAGATTATTGTGAAGGATAAACAATTTTAATCAAATTTAGCAGTGAATGTTAATAATTCTTATAATTAATAATCAGTTAAACCATAATTCATTTAAGCTGAGAATTGGGCAACTGTAGATTTAGCTGCAAGATATGACAAGAAATTTGATGATGCAGAAATATATAAATAATTTTTTAATTATTATCTTTTTATTATTTATTCTCTAATCTTATTTTTTCAATTACAAATAAACCTGTGTTTTCGTTTTCCATTTCCACATGTGATTTCTCAATCACTATTTTCTTTTTAAATATTGGCGCATCCAAAACTAATGATTCATATTCTCCGCCTTCTCCTGCAGGATGCAAGCCTAGTTTTTTTTGCAGCTGCGCTAATTCAGCTATTGTTTGTCTGTCAATTCTTCTGCCAAGCCATCTCTTGTTTAGTCCGTCTGCTGCAATTGATTGTATGATTATTTCAAAGCCACAATCAATCATTTCATTGAGAAGGAGTTCTTGATTCTTGTGCCATAATGGGGTGTAGCATTTTAATTGCAGTTCTTCGCAGATTCTGTTGACGCGCTCTGATTGGTAATCTGAGAGAACTGCGCCAACTGCAATGCCTTCAATATTATACTTTTCTTTTGCTTTAACAAATGCTTTTTTTAGATCTTGCAGTTCTGATTCTTTTTCTCCAGATGTTTGCTGTTGAAGCAATGGGATGTTTAGCGCTTTGCTTTGGTGTTTTGTTATGTCTATGTTTGGCGTGTGGAACATATAAGATTCTTTGTTGTTTGATTTTAAGGTAATCAAACACTTTATATCCCATCCTTGTTGGAGATAGTAATATAATGTAAATGTTGAATCTTTTCCACCACTAAATAAGATTGCGAGTTTCATATTTATAAGAAAATAGATGTGTGTAATAAAGTTTTTGAAAATGAGTATATGTTTAGCTCAATAAAGGAATTGCAATAATTACAGAAACAATATATTCTCTTTTATATCCTTAAAATCTGGATCTCCTGTGATAAATATTGCATTGTTGTCTATGGCAGTCGTATAATGGATAGCATCAGCAAGGCTTATGTTTGCATTTATTTTCCTTAAAAATAACTTATTCTTTCCAACATTATCTGCTAAATTAATGCTTATCGGAATAATTCCTGCTTTTGTAAGAATGTATTTTTTGTAAAGCTGAAAATCAAGGTTATCACGAGAGCATTTATCTGATAATTCAAAGAAAATAAGAACAGAAGAAGCACAGGAGTTATTATTGATTATCTCAAAAACTTTTTTTCCTTTTTCTGTGCCGTTAAATAATTCTATCCAAGCAAATGTATCAAGAATAAATTTATAACTCATGAAATTTCATCTCATCTTCTCTTGTAAATCTTATTGGCTTTTTTCGATTAAATCCAAACATTTCTGGCACATCTTTGTGAGAACTTAATAAATGAACAATCACTTGGTCATAACTTTGCAGTTTTTCTTTATTCTTTAGACTATCTAATCGTTGTTTTGTCGTTTGTTTTAATTGAATTGTGCTGATCATACTATAGCTATAGCAATAGTTATATATAAATTTAATTGTCTCAATAATCAACTATAAAAATACTGAAGGCAATAATCGTCAAATGTCAAAGAAAATATTGTTTAAACTAATGCTGACAAAATCAGTGAGGAAGCAGAATGGTGCTTTGGATTTTCATGGCTTGCAATAATTTATCAACGATTAGGTAATAGAAAGAAGGCATTGTTTTATCCAAGCGCAACATCCAAAAACAGCATCAGTACAAATCCAAGCATCAATCCAATTGTTGGGGCATGGACAAATCCTTTTCTATGTGATTCTGGAATTATTTCTGCGCTGATTACATATAACATTGCGCCTGCTGCAAATGCTAATCCCCATGGCAATAATACATTAAATATACTCACTGCGCCTGCGCCAAGCAACCCACCAATTGGTTCAACTAATCCAGTAAGAAGAGCGATTAAGAATGCTTTCCATGGTGTAAATCCATTTGCTAACAATGCAAGCGCAACAACTAATCCTTCAGGAATGTTTTGTATTCCAATTCCTATTGCTAATGAGATCCCATTAAGAAGATCACCATTGCCAAAACCCACGCCAACAGCTAAACCTTCCGGGAAATTGTGGATTGTTATTGCAAAGATAAATAACCACATCATTGCTAATTTCTTTTTATGGAAATTAAAACCATGTTTGAGAAAAAAATGTTCGTGCGGCAAATATTTTGAGGAGAAATATAAGAAAATCCCACCAAACATTATGCCTGTAACAATAATAAGCGCAGCTTTTATTCCATTGCCTGCTGCTTCTAATCCTGGAATGATTAAAGAAAATGATGTTGCTGCTAGCATTACTCCAGCGCCAAAACCCATGAAAATATCCTGCCAATAGATTGATATCTTTTTGGTGAAGAATATTGGAATTGCGCCTAATGCAGTTGCTAGTCCTGCTAATAAGCTGAAGAATGCACCAACTAACCAAATAGGATAATTGCTGAGGAATACTAGCAATGCTTCGTTCATATTTTCTTTATAGACTGCAAGTATATAATACTATCTCTCGACAACAACTTCTCCATCTATCAAATTAATAACTGTTGATGGTTTTGATTCTTTTTTTCCTTCATAAATAATAAAATCAACTTTTTCTTTGATGCTTTCATCTAGATTGTTAAGGGAAGTCATGAATTGTTTTCCAGCTTTGTTAACACTTGTTGTTACAATTGGAGTGTCTAGTTCTTTTGCAATGCTTGTAAACCAATGCACTGGCAATCGCACGCCAAGTGTTTCAGAATTGAGGTTAACATTTTCAGCGATGCATCTTTCTACTTTTAATGCAAATATAAATGTATATGCGCCAGGCAGTTTTTTTAATTCGTCCTTTGCTTTTCCAAAAACTTCACAATTTTCTTTGATCCAATCTAATGATGGGACAATGACAGAAAATGGCTTTTGTTGTCTTTCTTTTAATTTTCTAATTTTTTCAACTGCTTTTTTGTTTGCAGCATCGCAGCCAATGCCGTAGATTGTGTCAGTAGGGTAAATAAATACAGCGCCATTTGATATCTTCTTGAAATATGCAGATTTATTCTTTAAAAACTCTTCTTTGCTTATTGTTTTCTCTATGCGCATAATATCACCATTTTGTTTTTTTAACAGATTCTTTCAATTCCTTCCACTCCATCAAAATCAGTATCAAAAGAATAGATTTTATTCATTCCATAGATTCGAGCATACGCAATTGAAGAAGCATCAACAAAACTGAGGCGTTTATATTGAAAGAATATTGCAACTGCATTCTGCACAATATCATCGTTAGAAAGAAGCAACTGTTTTTTATTCATGATTAATGAATTTGCTAGTTGTTTTATATTTTCCTCATTTACTTTCTTTCTTCGCAATAATGTAAGGGCTTCATTGAGGATATAATCTGTATAAAAAGTTGTTCCAAATCTTCCTGTTTTTAATTGGTTATTTAGTGCAACTGCGCGCATATGATCTGAGTCTTCTTCTAAGGTAAGAGCAATAATAAAAGAAGTATCAAGTATGACTGCCATATTATTCACCGTAAAGATATTTATCCACATTTCTACTCAAATCTTTTGGAATAGATTTTGCTTTAAATGGTTTGATATCTAAACCATAACAACTCTGTTCATCTTCTTTTGAATGAGAATCTATCCAGCTATTTAATGCCCTGTTTAATGCAAAACCCACAGTCAATCTTGATTTTACAGCTGTAACTTTAAATCTATGCCATGTATTTCTATCAACATTCCTTATTGTTATAACCATTTTCTCACCATAAGTAATACATGTAATACGAATTACTATTTAAATTTTTCCTAAAAAAATCTTGCAAAGCTCTCTAAAATTCAGTCAGTTTTTTTACACTATGATATTGAACTATTGTAGTACTGCCTTCTAAGCCGCCTGTTATCTTTTTTGTTGTTATAAACTTTGCATCTTCTAACTTTACAATCTTTCTTTGGAATGTTTTGTATGCTGTGGCATGTCCAGCATCATTGAACTTTTTAAATAATTCTCCAATCTTTTCTCCGTTGTTATTTTTTATCAGTTCAAGCAGTGCTTTATCCTCTTCTTCTAATGGCAAGTCCTGCTTTATAGATAATGCATCTAATTTGATGATTGCTTTTTCAGCATCTTCTTTTGTTATTTTTCTTGATGATTGGAGTTCTGCAATATTTCCTGCTTCTTTGAGAAGATGCAATCCTGTTCTTATATCTTTTGTCTGCAATGTTTTTTGCACAATTGCTGCAAATGCATCCTGTTCAACAACATTATCGTAAAATGCAAAGTTTTTTCTTTCTTCAAGAATGCCAGTGATTTCTGTTTCATTGTATGGTTTAAATTCAAGCAGATCTAGAATCATCCGTGATCGCAAACGTTCATCTAATTGGCCATACCACTCTTTGTAGTTAGAGATGAAAATGATGCTTTTTCTGTAGATTTCCTCTAATAATGCATAAAGAATATCAAATTCTTCTAGTTTGTCAATCTCATCAAATGCAAATGCAACTGCAGATTTGTTTAATTGCTGCTGAATGATCTTCCAGAGCTCTTCTGTTTTTTTATTTTGCGTGAATTTGTAACCCATTTGTTCGCAGATTTCAATTATTATTTTAAATGAAGTATTCTTTTGCCAGCAATTAATGTAGATTGGCGCAACACCTTCTTGTTCTTCTTCAATCTCCTGGAAAATATGTTTAACTGCAAGTGTTTTTCCAAAGCCAGGCGGGCTGTGAACTAAAATATTCTTTCCATTTCTTTTTTGGAATAAAGGCGCGATGCATGCAGCAATCTGACGCTGCTCGTTTTCTCTATATTTGATTAGTTTCGGCTGGAATGAGAAGTCTAGCGCAATGTCGTTCTTGAATAAAGATTCATTGTCTTTTAGCATTGTATCGAATAAGCTCATAAAAAATGAAGAATCATTTTTTATTTATAACATTTCCTATTGAGAATCTTGCAAAAATGGTAAAAGCCATAATTACTGCGGTAGTTAATTCACCTATCTTTGTAAGATTTTTTATAAACTAATAATCAAATTTATTAAGAGAGCTTATTCTTAATAAAACATGGGAAGCGCGCCAAATCATAAAAGATCTGATATTAAAATTCCTAAATGGGCAGTGGAACAAGATAAATTCAATAAAACAACTAAATATCCATATTGCAGAGGAACTTTTCCGGATTGTCCTGAAGAAATAAAACAGGATATTGTTGATACTATTTGTAAAATCTGTCCAGTTTATAAACAAAAATAGATATTAATCAAATATTTGAACTATATGGCAGAGATTTTATATAATTCTCCATAAATTGCCAATCTGGATTTCCAGCTTTATCTACAGGGAGTTTTATCTCATCAAGGTATAATCTCTGTAATCTTACTTGTCTGCCAAAATCATATTTATATTGAAGTCTTCTTAGAACTGTTACAAAAAATAAACAAACATATCTGTTAAGAGAAATATTTTTAGGAATTAGTGTGTGAACATTATCATCACTGAAATATTCGTAATCATGATAAAACACATTAAAAAACATATCAATAGTTAATTTTCCTTGAAAAATCTTTTTACTTTCTTTAAATTCATCATAAGAAATATAAGTTACAACTCCATTATTTTCAGAAGTTGCTGTAATCAAAGGGATATTACCATCAATTCTTTCTTCTTTGACTATTCTCTCCCCTTTTTTAATATCAAATAAATCAACAATCTTAAAATTTTTCCAATTATTGATATTTAGATTTAATAGATTGTCATTTATAGATTTTTCAGATACATTCTTTATTAGTCCACTTCTCAAAGAATAAATGATACATTCTTTCAATGTTTTTTCAAAGTCATCTTTAGTTAAATCAGAATAATCTGTTTTCATATATGCTTCAACACACCATTCATCTTTAGCAGAAACCACTTTTTTCACACTATGCCCTACAATTTCTTCTTTATTTCTATGATTAATCAGCCAATAGCTCTTTATTTCGTTCCATTTATTATTGTAATCTTCTCTTCCTTGTTTTCTTTTTATGAAACCATCATCTTTCCAATATCCAAAATAAGTCTTATAATTAATTGGATGTTTTTCTTTAGCTTTAAAAACTATTACGCAGGTATTTACTCCTACATTAGAATTATGGAATAACTCTTTTGGCATTGAGAAAACTGCTTCTAATGTATGCTCTTTTAATAATCTTTCTTTTAATGTTAGTCCAATTCCACTTTGCGCCAGAGCACAACTCATCGGAATAATTGCAATACATAATGAACATTTTTGAAGTATATTTAAATTATTCAAAACAAATTCTAGTTCTTCTTTATCTGTTTTTGTAGATTTGTAAGGTGGATTCAAAAATCCAGCATTTGGTTTGAATTCCTTAACTTGTTTTATGATTCTGTCATCAAAACAAGAACCCTTTATTAAATTACTTCTTCCATCTCCATGAATATACATATTAGAACAGACTAAAGCAAAAATGTCATGTTGGAATTCAATTCCTATAAGTTGTTTATCTTTAATTCTTTCTTCTTTATCACTATCTCCCTTAGCGTCTTTAATCATTTTTCTCATAGCTGAAATTAAAAATCCTCCTGTTCCTGCACAATTATCTAAAACTATGCTCTCTTTGTTGACATTGGCGATTTCTGAAAAGAGTTCTGTGATATGCGGGGGAGTTAGAACAATACCTAATCCTTTATCATTATTAGCATATCTTAAAAATTCGATATAAAATTGTCCAAGAACATCATAGTATTGATATGTTCTCATGAAATTGTTTATTTTTTCATCTATTTCTGTGATTATCTCCCTTAATCTATTTTCTTCTTTAGATATAATTGTATGTGTTTTAATAAAACTATATGTAGTAATAATTTCAGTTATATGCTCATTTTGAACATCTGTCAGCTTATTTTTAATTGTGTTAATTAAATTCTCAGACAATTCTTTAGGTTTTTGAAATTTATAAGCATTACAAAATGCTTTATCCTTTAAAGCAATCAGAATACCGCTGATTAAAAGACTTCTTTGAGATTCTGGTATTTTTATTGAATGTAATTTATCATTAAGTATTTTAGAATATCTTAGTAACTCTTGGTAATCTTGATTAAATTTTCTTTCATCTTTTTTATACCCATCTAAGTAGTTACCTACTATAAATAATTTATCTTCTTCAAATATTTGATGAGCTTCTTTAGTTCCTTTTAATTGTAAATAATGAGAAATTCTGAGATTATCTTTATCTTCACCACTCATTGCAATGGAAAGAACATCATATTCTTTGGATAAAAAGGAAGAGTATAATAAGACCCCGTCTACTGCATAATCTTTATACTTATTTCCTTCTTTTGATTTATGAAGTTGAATCTTTGGTTTACATTCAACAACTATAATAAAATCAGAATTTTCTTTAAACTGGATTATAAACTCTGGTTTTCCACACCCATTTCCACTTTTTGATGCATTTTTTAACAGTTTTTCTATTTTAATATTTTTGGAAGCTTGTTCTTCAGATATAATCTTACCTTTTTTATATAATTCATCTTTCTTTATATTATCTCTAAATAAATCCTCCGTTATTCTTTCATTCACCATCTTTTTTCCTCTTATCTTCTATTTATGATCAGTTTAGGTTTATATATCTTACGCACATATGTCCAGTGACCAGTGCAGAGTGTTTATAGTGACCAGTGCTATATCTAAGAATTGGAGTTACTCTTAGTTATTCTCTTATCTCAGTCTCATCCCGCAATAGCTGCAGAAATTGTCAAATCTTCGCACAATGTTTTTGCATCTTCTACATCTGCTCTCTTGCAGTTCTTTTGCTGCTAATTGCTCATAATTCATTGAGTTTTGCTGTGTTCTATCCTCTTTGAAAATGAAGTTAAAGATTACTTTTGCTAGTCCATAAGCAGCTATTGCTGAGCCAACATAGAAAAAAAATCGCAGATGGGGAATAAAATAGGCAGTTATTGCTACAACTGCGCCGATGATGATAAATATCCAGCCAGATATTTTCATGTTATATTTTTCCTCCAATCTTTTTCTTTCCATTCATGTATTTAACTAATGATTTTGGCACTGTTATGCTGCCATCTTTGTTTTGATAATTCTCGAGAATTGCAACTAATGCTCGAGAGGTTGCGATTGCTGTGTTGTTTAATGTATGCACAAATTTATTACCTGCTGCTCCTGGAGTGCCATAACGGATGTCCATTCTTCTTGCTTGATAATCAGTGCAGTTGCTGCAGGAACATGCTTCTCTGTATTTTCGTTGTCTTGGCATGTAGACCTCTAAATCATATTTTTTAGCAGCTACTATGCCTAAGTCTCCTGTGCAAACATTTACAACTTGATATGGAAGTTCTAATGCTTTAAACAATGCTTCTGAATTTGCTAACAATTCTTCATGAAGTTTCCAGCTTTGTTCTGGTTCACAGAAAATAACTTGTTCAACTTTATGAAATTGATGCACTCTAAATAAACCTTTTTCATCAACGCCATGGCTGCCAATCTCTTTTCTGAAACATGCGCTGTATCCAACAAATTTTAATGGCAGCTTTTCTTTTGGTATTGTTGAATTCATAAACATTCCAACAAATGGATGCTCTGATGTTCCAATTAAATGCAAATCTTCATTTTCAATCTTGTAAATCATGTTTTTGAAGAATTCATAATCTGTAACGCCGTCACAAACAGCTTTTCTGATCATATATGGGGGTTCAATGTATATGTAGCCTTTTTTTGTGAGAAAGTCAACTGCAAACCTGATCAATGCTTGGTTTAATAATGCTAAATCACCTTTTAGAAAATAAAATCCTTTGCCTGTTGTTTTTCCTGCATTAATGAAATCAGCTATGTCAAGCTGTTCTGCAAGTTCTGCGTGCGATTTTATCTCGAACTTTTGTTTTTTTATCTTTCCTTTTGTTTTTATTACTGCATTTTCTGCATCATCTTTTCCATATGGCACAGATTCATGCATAATATTTGGAAGTCTTTGCAAGTCATAAAGCAATTCATTCTTTAATTGTATGGTTTGCTGTTCTATCTGAACAATTTTTTCAGGAAGTTGTTTCATTTCTTGCAATAATGGAATAATATCTTTGCCTTGTTTCTTTGTTTGATTTATTTCTTGGCTGAGCTGATTTTTTCGTTGTTTTAGTTTTTCTAAATCAGTTGTAAGAGTTCTTACTTTTTGATCTTTTCCCAGTATAATATCTGCTAATTTTAGTTTTTCTTCGTCTCTTCGTTTCTTTAAGTCGTTTTTTACTAGTTCAGGATTTTCTCTTAGTAATTTTATATCAAGCATTTTCTAATCTAATATGCTTGTATTTATATTCTTTTTGCAGAGAATTTTGCAGAAATGCAAAATTCTCTTTAGAAAGCTATATATATTGGTTTTTTTTACTTATTAAATTCAATAACTTAATGGTGTTTGCATGGGGATTGTTAGAACTGATAAACAAATAAGTATTTCTAGCAGAATTAATAAAAGATTAGATAAGAGATTAATTGATATTATTCTTGCTGAGAAAGATGTAGTGCACAAACATGCTGCTGTTGAAGAATTTAGGGTTGATCTTGATATTTTCATGGGTAAATCTCGCGGAGTTTATTATCCCGCAATGGGCATTGATGAACTTTGTCTTAAAAGAAAATTTGATTATTATACTGCAGAACATCATATCTTATTTCATAGCAAACATAATTTAGTGCATTTCTATCTTAAATTTTCATCTAGTCTTTTTGCGTGTATTGATGAATCTAGAGAAGGAAAAAATTATATTTTTACAGTATACTCACATAATTTTCGTGGTGTAAATGGATCTATGATTGTTGCTACAGAATTGCGTTACCAAGAACAATGCGGCTATGCAGATAAGCCTAAAGTTTATGCTAATATCATCAAAGAACAATTACCTTCTTTTTCTAAAGAACAAGATTATTAACAAAATCATTACTACAACAAGCAATACTAATAATAATGCATATAACTTTTCTGGAGAATATAATAATCTGTTTGTGAGAAGTATGATATTATCTTTTAAAGTAAGATCTTTTAATTTTATTGTTATTGCATCCTCTAATAAATATTCTTTTCCAGCGTCATCTTTATACTGTATTTTTATCTGAAATGGATTTTCTTTTTCACTTAATTCATATGGCTGCAACTGCACTTTGAATGTTAATTTATTGTCCAATTGCGGGAAATCCCAGTTTTTGTTCAGTTTTTTATAATCAACGTTAATCTTAATATATTTTGGGACTGACAATGAATCTTTGTCAATTGTAAATTCAATTGCAACTGGTTCTGAGAGTGAAATCTCATCTTTAAAATTCTTTTCCACTATCCTTATTATCGGCAAGTCAATGATATTAATATTTATGACATCTTGCAAGTCAATATTTGAGCTTTTTGCAGTTATCTTATATTCATTAAATCCAAGCTTTGCATTTTTTACAATAAACCTCTTTTCAGACTGCTCATTTATCTTTAGATTTATTCTTTCACAATCTTCTAGCAAGCAAATATAAATATTATTCTCCACTGTATTGCCCTTGTTTTCAATAATGCATTTTATTATTTTTTCTTCGCTAAGAAGATATTCTTGTTTCTCTGCAATGCATCCTAATTGGATCTTTTGCGTGTATGTTTTTGAATCAACTGTTTTTGTTTTTGATCTGATGTAATCATCTACTTCTTTGAATGAATATTTTGCTCCATCTTGCAATGCTGTAAATGATGCGCTTGAGCTTTCATTGAGCTGTGTATAAGATGTTATGTAGAAATTATAAACATAATTATTGTTTAAACTTTCACTAATTCTTACTTTGTAATATAATATCTTCTCTTCAAATGGTTTAAGTAAAATCTGTCTTGATTCATCATCTAATATGTCAAGATCTTTTGTTCTTGATAAAAATATTTGAGAAGGCGCATAAAAATTATTTGTGTTCTTTACTTTTACTTCTAAGATATTGTAAGAACCATATGCAATTTCAGGATAAACTAATTTTGTCTGCAAAACAATCCTATCATTAATATTTTTTCCAGATGTTATAACATTTACTTTGAGATCTAATTTTTTTACTTTAATTGAAATATCTTTTCCTTCCCATTCATATTTTGTTCCAGTTTTTGCTGAATCAACTGCTTCTTTTAGTTTTATGTGTGATGCATCAACATAACCAAATTGATTGTAAGTAATGTCAAATGGCACCCAACCATACTCTGGAAAGTACACCTCTGACCATCCATGCGCTCCCCAATTTTCTGAGAATAATTCTGAAGTTGTATAAGACATTCCAACTACAAATTTTGCTGGAATACCTAAAGAACGAAGCATTGCGATATATAAATTAGTGATTTCATCACATACACCTATTTTGTTTTTTATAACCCAGCTAGCAGGCAATGAGGCTTCTGCAGTTAATGAACTTAAACTGTAATTTATATTCTGTCCAATCCATACTGCAATCTTATGGCTAACAATATATGAGTCATCTTCTCCTTCTGCTAATTTTGATGCCATTGTTTTTATATCTAAATTATTATAATCCATTAATTGTGTTTCTTGCAAATATTTTTGCGCATCTTCTGGAACTTTGCTATAAGGAAAATTGACTTTTGTTTTTACTTTAACTAATTCATTTTCTGTTTTTACTCTGTTGACTAATTTAAATGATAGTTCATTATTTTTTATATTCTCCCAGATAAACTTTACATTATCATTGATATTTGCTGCATCTGGTTCAAGTGTTAAAAAAGAACCTTGCTGTCTTACATCATTTCTTGGATAAAATGAAACTTCAGCAGAAACCTTTTTGACAAATGAATCTGTTGTAGATTCTTCAATATGGATTGTTGAACCAAGCGTGAAATCACTGGTCATATCTTCAACTAAAGCGTAATTTTGTTCTGCGGCTGAGACAGTAAGAATTGAAGTTAGAATTATTAATACTAGCGATATGAATAATAAGGTTTTCTTTTGAGGCATTTTATTATTGAATATGTCCAGATATATATAGTTTTAGTATTTGCGAATTCATTTCGTTTATTCAGCAAATACTTTATTCTAACAATAATAATCCAAACATTGCAGTTATTCCTAACACAAATGTTATCAGTTGCAATGCTGAAACTTTTAGATCTGTTTCTTTATGCAGTTCTGGTATGAAATCAGATGCAGCAATATAAATAAAGCTTCCTACTGCAAATGATGTTAGAAATATGATTATGCCTTCAATTTTTGGGCCAATGATTAATGTGACTATAACGCCAATTACAGCTGTTAATGCTGTCAAAAAGTTAAATAATAATGCTTTTGTTTTTGTAAATCCATCATGTATCAATACACCAAAATCACTGATTTCTTGCGGAATCTCATGAAAGATAACTGCAATTGTTGTTGCAATTCCTGCAGGTATGCTTACTAAGAATGATGTTGCGATAATAATACCATCAATAAAGTTATGGATGCTGTCACCAAACAATGTCATCAATGATAATGGCTTATTGGATTGTTTTTTTGAATGCGTGTGCTGCTCTAGTAATGCATGGTCGCAATTATTGTTATTTATATTATGATGGCAATGCGTCCAATGGATAATTTTTTCAACAATAAATGAAATAAGGATACCTAAAAGAATGTAGATTGAGATTTGTATTGTTAATCCATGTTCTTTAACGAGTTCAGGAAGCAAGTGGATGAATACGTCTCCAAGCAATGCT
This sequence comes from Candidatus Woesearchaeota archaeon, assembly GCA_016219865.1. Lineage (GTDB taxonomy): Archaea > Nanobdellota > Nanobdellia > Woesearchaeales > DSVV01 > JACRKF01. The sequence goes on from JACRKF010000049.1 coordinate 16,216, forward strand.
CCTGCTGCGAAACTTACAAAGTAAATCAGTATTTGTTTTACTTTTTCAATTCTGAAACCAAACAAGAATACACCAATTAATGAAACTAAACTTACAATAAAAACGCTTCCTAGTGCGTATAACCAGATTAAATTCATATGATTTTCACCTTTCTATCCTGTATTCTCTGTTATATATAAACTTTTTTGTTTTAGTTCTTATGATTGTGATTAATAAAACTAACGAAAATTATATAAATTAATAAAATAAAAAGAAGAATATGTTATTTAATCTCCTTTTGCTGCTCATGGGAATGTTCTTTGTTTGGCTTAGCGCTGAGCTTATTATTTATACATCTAAAAAAATAGCAAATCATTTTAATTTATCTGATACTTTTTTTGGACTAACTGTGTTGTCAATTGGAACATCATTGCCAGAGATTGGCACGCATATTGCTGGAAGTTTGCAAGTACTTGCTGGAAATGATGCATCTGGTTTAGTGATAGGAACAAATATTGGGTCTAATACTGTGCAGATAACAGCGATACTTGGGATAGTTGGTTTTTTTATGCTGATCAAAGCAAAAAGAGAATTCTTAAAAAGAGATTATATATTTATGCTTGCTTCAATTGTACTGGTGTTTCTTTTTTCTCTTAATCATTATCTAAGCAGAATTGAAGGTTTTATGTTAATTGCTCTTTATCTTATTTATTTGTATTATCTTGGTAAGAAAGAGTTTTTTACTTCAGGTATTAATCATAATCATAAAAAAAATGGAGATGGTGTTGTAAAGAATGTTTTCTTTCTGATAATTGGATTAATTATATTGCTCTATACTTCATCGTTTGTGGTAGAAAATGGAGAGAAATTAGCTGAAGGATGGGATGTGAGTGATTCATTAATTGGTGTTTCTCTTATTGGCATTGGCACAGCTTTGCCAGAGTTAGCAACTGCATTGGTTGCTCTTCGAAGAAGATCATCAGGAATGTCATTAGGAGTTTTAGTTGGCAGCAATATAACTAATCCATTGCTTGCACTTGGAATAGGTGTATTAATTTCAGGGTATACAGTAAGCAATACAATTCTTTGGATTGATTTACCAGTGTGGTTTTTTGCATCTTTAGCAGTATTGCTTTTGGTTGCTGCAAATAATCAATTAACAAAGAGAGATAGTGTTGTTTTATTGTTTCTTTATTTCTTGTATATGGGATTTAGGGTGTTTGTTATACAGTGAATAGTGCAAAAATAGATATTTAAATACTAAAGATTTATATATATTCTATAAGTTCTTAAAAGATTACAGCGGAGTGGGGGAGTTTGGAGTTCCCGTCGGGCTCATAACCCGAAGGTCAGTGGTTCAAATCCACTCTCCGCTAGTTTTTTATTTATGACTAATATATCCAACTATTTTGTTCGCCGACTATCAACTATATTAACTACTCATTAGGGGGAACATTTAAATATGCATCACTATTTCTATATTAAATGGATGTGAAATATTCATTGCAAATGAAATTATTTGGTTTAGATACACCGGACAAAATGAATGCTTTTTGTAGACAAATATATGGCCCTGCAATTAAAGTTCATGATGAAATGGATATTGTTAAAGTTATCTCAGATCAACATTTTTTCTCAGAAGGGAGTATTGCTAATCTTGAAATAGATGAACTCGAAAAACGTTTAGGTTTTTTAGATAACAATGGAAATGATCCTAATTATTATACACCTGCAGATGATTCTATTATTTGGGGTAATTCTGGTTTATGGTTATTGCATATTCTTTTACGGCATCCATTTACTAAGAAAGAAACTATTAATTATGTACAGCAAGGAATTAAAGAGCTTTTTGAAAACGAAGATTTATCAAAAAGAATAGTTGAAACTTATGAAAAATATCAAAGTGAGATAAGTGAAATAAAAGGCTTTAAAAAAAATAATTTTTATATTAAAACTTGTTCTGATTTTATTCTTAATCCTGGTTTTGTTCCTTATGACTCGCATTATAGTATTTCCCTAAAATTACTAGAACCATATTTTGGTTTAATGGATTCTCTTATTAGTTTATTAGACCAAGCATCTGCAGAATCTCTAAGAGATATTTCTGCAGAATTAAAAACTTTAATGCAACATTATACTGTCAGAGCAATAAGGAAAATTCTTAACGTTGAGACTACACATACATTTGTTACTAGGAAAGTAAAAGATAATCAATATATACATAGTTATGAGGAAATATTTTATCAAATAGAAAATGGTGATTTAATTAGAACAAGAGATACAATAGATGATAGTGGAGATTCTAAGTATTCAATTAATCAACTTCTTTTAGCTGCAATAAATAGATTATTTCATAAAGAAATACAACTCCAGTCACCTGTGTTAACTATTCAACCAAAAACCTCTTTCATTTTTTTAGATTCTTTTTTGGGTTACATCAATGGAATGGCAAACTATACAAGAAAACTATATACAGAAAACAATGTTAAGTATTGTTTTCCTGAAATGGTAGATGGTAAAATCTCCATTGAAGGTGCTATACATCCATTTTTACTTGATAGAAAAGGTAAAAAAGTACCAAACAATATCTTATTTAATTCTACAACTTCATTGTATGTTATTGCAGGTTTAAATAATGGTGGAAAGACAACTTATCTAAAAACAATTGGGTTATTAATGCTTTTAGCACAAATGGGAGCTCCTATTCCTTCAAAAAATGGAGTTATCGCTCCTATTGATCATATTTATACATTACTCAATGAAAAAGACTCAGTTCATAAAGGCAAAGGTAAACTTGTAGTAGATATTGATAAAATAAAATATATTATTGAAAATGTAACTGATTCTGATCTTTTATTATTAGATGAACCATTTGGACATACAAGTGAAGGAGATTCATTAGATATCTCATTGAATGTTATTAATGCATTACAAAAAATAGGAATACCAACTGTTTATACTACAAATATTCATAAAATTCAAGCAGCGATTGATGATGAAAAAGAATTAAACTATTCAAAATGTTTAAATCTTAAAGTAGATGTTAAAGAAATAAATGGTAATGCACCTGTTTTTACGTATAAAATTGTTAAAGGAAGAGCAGATTTAAGTTATGGTATGCAAATTGCAGGAAAAAGACTTTCATTAGATGATATATTAAAGAAAAGGGGAATTAGCTGAATTGGTAAAAATTGATTGAACAAAAGCTTTAAAAACAAACTTCATTCTCATAAGTTTATACTGCCACCGTGGCACAACCTGGTACTGCGTTGGATTGCTAATCCAATTTCCGCAAGGATATCCCAGTTCAAATCTGGGCGGTGGCGTTTTTTTTATTTTTCTTAATTGTAAGTTGAGCAATCACAAAAGCAAAACACATCAAAACTAAGTCTAATTAAACAATCTAGCTTTCTACCCACTGGCCACTATAAACACTCTGCACTGGCCACTGGACATGGAGCTGTGAGATATATAAATTAACATTCATAATAATTCTTATGGTAGAATTAAATGCACCAGACCTAGTTAATTCCTATCTGTCTTATTGTAATTACAAAGAAAACTCAATTAAGACAAATATAATGGATTTAAGTTGGTGTAAATGGTTTTATCCTACTACATTATTGCCATTGGGTGTTTTTATCAAAGAGAATAGGAATAGATTTGAATATAAACCCCCTCATGATTATAATGTTTCAAATTATATAAAACTAATAACAGGAGAATTAAAAATAGATGAGATTAGTAATAAATCGTATGTTCCTGCTATCGCTTTGCCAAAAGATAAAAAACAATCTCTTACTATACTTGAATCAATTTTTAGGCTCCATAATAATGGAAATGAATATGGTGGGGAAAATGCTTTCAAATATTTGGTTGGAGAACTAGTAGATAATATATATGAACATTCAGAGTTCAAAAATGCTTTAGTTATGGCACAAAAATATCAGCAGAAGAAATTTGTTGAAATTAGCTTCTTTGATGATGGGATATCAATTCCTGCAAGTTTTGAAAAGAATGGTCTATTCTTTGATGATCATGAAGCGATAGTTAGAGCAATTAACGGTCTTTCAACAAAAAGTGAAGAAAGAGGACGCGGTTTGAATTCAAATTTTAAGATATTTACTCAACTTGTTCATGGAGAAATGTTTGTAGTTTCTCGGAGAGGAGCAATCTTTATGAGTAAAAATACGGCTGTGGGACAGTAAACTATGAGCCTAACCAAAATAAATTGTGCCATGCTGTTGTAAGTCCATAAGCTGTTTCTATTCTTTCTTCTTTTTTTTGAGCAAATCTCCATCCTGTTCTCTTTTTGTCCTCTGAAAAACTG
>JACRKF010000050.1 GCA_016219865.1 Candidatus Woesearchaeota archaeon
ATGTGAGAATCATTATAGGAATACAGATAGCAAGAGAGAAGCAGATACCTTTGTGGGTTAGAGCATAAAAAAGAGAAATTCTTGGAAATTGTGTTGTTGTTATTTTCATCTCAAACTAAAAATCAATTATTGGATGAAGCCATACTAATCAATAACTATATAAATAAGTTTTGTCAAAAACTCATTATGGTGCCAAAATACAATAAATTACCTGTAACAGAATCTTTTTTTGTGACAAGCATTATTGGTTTCTTAATCAGTGTTATCTATACTTATACTGGGTGGATTAATCTTAGTTTTGGATTTGCATTCTCTCTTGTATTCCTTATGATGTTTATTGCTTCTCTTATAGCAATGGCGCCAAGTAATAAGGAATTGGAAAGTTATCACTAAAAAAGCTAAAAAAGGATTTCGTTTGAAAAAAAATAAAAAGAGTCAATCAGAACATTCGTCTAAACAAAAGAATAGGTTTATTATCATTATTTTCTTAATTATAGCATTACTTATCATAGGATTTATTTCTGAAAATAGCGGATGGAGCAAAGGTTTTTCTTTTGTTGGGCAGGCGTATAAGGGGAATATGAAACAACTTAAAAGAATTAATTCTCCAAGTTGCGCAGAAACAGATGCTAATATGATTCAACAAGAAGAATATGTGAATGGAAAAATCACTTTTTTAGAAACAGTGTATACTGTTGATGCTGCAAAGAAGAAAAAGGTTGCAGTAACGCAAACAACAACATTAACTGATGCTTGCAAGGATAAAACATTTTTGCAGGAGTTTAGTTGCAAGAATTATTCATCTGATGTCAAAGGCAATGCTGATTTATACAAAGTAAGTTCAAAGCTTTCTTCGTTTATTAAATGCAAATATGGCTGTGATACAAAAAAAGGCGCTTGCAATACTGCAGCTAGCTGCAATAATAAAGTGAAAGATGGTGATGAAGAAGATGTTGATTGCGGCGGAAAGAGCTGCAAGGCTTGCACTAGCAAACAATTCTGCGAGGATCTTGATGGATTAAATTATGAGAATAAAGGTTTTGTGACAATTGAAGTGGATAATGCTGGCAAGAAAGAAAAGATGCCAATTGATGACAAATGCAAAGATGAAAAACTGTTGTTAGAACAAGCATGCGATGTAAATGGTTATGTTGAGAAAGAGTATGATTGTTCTGCTGCATGCGTGCTTGGGTATTCATTTAAATCAATCAATGGCAATGGCGGCGGTGGCAGTTTGTCTGTCTTATTTTTTGTAGGTGAGAAAAAGACAATAGGCGACACTGAAGTAACATTAGAATCATTTACTAATCCGCAAATATGCACTTTCTTGTTTAATGATCCAGAAGCAAATATAGTATCAGCAAAAATAATCATTCCAAAAGCAGGACCAGATGGGGGAGGTTATGAATTTAATAAAGGTGGCAATAAGATAACATTCACAGTAAATGAAGCTAAACAATTTCCTGAGAATCGAAAATGCGATGGTGGAAAATGCATTGCGTTTGATGTTTGTAAAGATATAAAAGAGCTTAGTTCAGATTCTATGACTTGCATAGATCAAGTGTTAGAACCTGTTGAAAAACAAGTTGAAGAAAAATGTCCAAAAGATTGGAAATATTATGGATGCTCTGGAGAAAAGCAGATGTATCTATTTTATCAATGCTTGTTGGAGAAATTTCCGGAACTGAAGATAGATTTACAATTATGCGCAAAGGAGATAGAATGTTATGATTCAGATAATGGCAAGGATATCTATGTGCAAGGAACAACAACAAATGGTACATCACCTACTGTTACTGATTATTGTTATTCTGATATTGTAGTTGGAGAAAATGAAAATCTTGTTATTGAATTTTATTGTAAAGATGGAAAAGCAATGCTGAGTGATATATATTGTCCTGCAGGAGAATGGTGTTATGATGGCATTTGCAAACAAAAACCTGTTTGCGCACTTATTGATTGCAGCGCTCTAAGTAAGCAACCTGCTGAATATCTCATGGGCAGCAATGATTGGTTTTATAATCAAACTGCGAATGATGTTGATCCTGTAATCAGCTCATCAGAATTGTCAAGTTTGTCCAGCAAAGAGAATTTTGTGGATAATGTGGGTAGTAATAAGAATACTGTGAGTTATTCACAAGCGCTTTTGTTTGGAAATTATTTTTCTCCAAAATTTGTATTTGCGCAAGATGATAATGTAGCGCCAAAGGCAGGGTCGTATTTGTTTTTCTCAGATATGTCAAATAATTATGTTTGGAATTATACAATTAACTTTGATAAACCAATTAATTTTGATCAATCCTCTGCTGAAAAAATGAAAGAAGATTTGGTTGGAACAACATTGAAAATAATGGGCAAGGAATATCAGATTGTTTTTGCAAAGCTTAAGATTCCATCTTTTAATGATATTTCAAAGCTTGATATTGCGAGTTTAACATTGATGAACGGACAGATTATGCAATGGATGACTGATCAGGATGCATGCTTTTCTGCTATTGTACGAGATGTTGATGGTCAATATAAAAAACATGAAATCAAAGTTGCTGATGTTGTTATTACTGATGTAAAGAATTACTGCAGTTTGCTTGTTGATGGTGGTGTAGTTAATGTAGATAAAGGTACTACTGCAGTCAAAAATAATCTTCGCATTGGTGTTCTTGATACAAAAATGCTTACAAGCGAAACTGGAGTTGTTACAAAAACATGTAAGGTTGCAATCTCTGCAAATAGTATCACTTTACACAATAGTTATGCAATAGATTATAATCACGAAGAAATTCTTTTAAATGGAGAAAAACTTTCTGATGTTACTGGCTGGTATGGCACTACTCAGTTTTATGCAACATATGGCTCAACGAAGACTACTGGAAAATTGGGCGGTATTAACATCGGATTAAGACCTGATAATGATAAGTTGTATTTAGCAGAAGGAAATAAAGTCGTTGATCCTCTTTTTGGTGGTTTTGTGATTGATTTTAAAGATATTGTTAATAAGGATAAAGTGGAAAAAATTAAATTAGAAGCTTTTGGAACAGCAGCGAAAATATCACTTTCAATCATCGATGGCACACAATTAAATCTTCAATTAAAAGCAAAAGATGCTGATTCTAATGTCTACTGGGGAGATGATGTTGCTACTGTAGATGGTAAAATTTATCTTGAAGGAGATGCTTGTGTTGGTTCTACTTCAATTATAGATTGCAAGGGTGCAAAATTCTTAATTTCAACTGGAGTAGGCAAGGTTAGTCGTCTTATAAAAATTACAAAGTTAGATACTACGGATAAAGTAATTAGTTTTGAAGATAATACAGGGAATTGTAAAGCTGATAATATTAAATATCTAAATAATGAGATGTTTACAGTGACATGCACAAAAGGAACTTCAGCTTTTAGTTTTCAATTAGTTATTAATGAACCTGAGAAGAAAATTACTTTTAAAGATCTTGGCGAAGGTTATGCTGAGGATTCGTCGTATATTGATATAGCAACTAATTTATTTGGAACAATGAGATTATTAAATAAAAATCGTGGTGAGATTAATGCAACAAATATAAAAAATGCGCAATTTGAAGGTGGAGAGTTTTATGAACATATAGATTACGCGTTACCGCAAACTAGTTATCTTTCCCTGCTAAATGGTCAAAATGGTCAGAAGTTTACATTCAATGCAGTGTATGATGATGTAGGTGATAATGTGATTGAGTTTACCTTTGATCCTTATTTTCCTTCAAATCTTGTTCCACTCTCTGGAAATCAACCAGTACCTCCAGCATATCCTTTTAGTAAACAAGCAGTAAGCGATATAGATGATGACAACCAAGTATTTGTTTCTGCAAAAGGCACTGAATTCTGGATTGATGATGATAGTTCAAAGCAGAAAATAGAAATAATACATCCAAAAAATACAATTTATGCAGAGGTTGCAATTGTTGATCAATCATCGCAATTTGTTTGCAAATAAAGAAAATTCCATTCTTTCATATCCTAAGTATGAATTATGCATATTTATAATCAGAAATCTTTATATAGTAGTTATTCTTATTTATCCTTATGCTTCATTTCAAAACAAAAGTTGGTATGCGCGGTCAAATAGTAATACCTAAAGTTATCCGTGAGAATCTTGGTATTCTTGAGAATAAGACTGTGGTTATCACAGTTGAGGATAAATCAGTCAAAATAATTCCTTCTCGAGGTGAAGATATTTTAAAATCATGGCAGGAGATTGCAAAGAAAGAAGGAACAGATGTAAAGAATACGTTCATTTATGGTGATAAGCTCTATGAGGAGGAATTCTTCCAATGAACTATCTTGATGCAAATTTCTTCATCTATGCTCTTTTTGACCAAACAATACGGGGGAAAAATGCGCGAAAGATACAAGAAGATATAATTAATGGAAAAAAGAAAACTGTTACTTCTGTGTTAACTATTGATGAAGTTATGTGGGTTTTACTGAAGAATCAGAAAAAACATTTGTTAAGGAAAGTAATTGAAGATATCTATAGTATGCCAAATCTTAATATTTTAGAAGTATCACCTTCAATAGCACTTAAAGCATTAGATATTATGGAAAAATATTCTTTAAAACCGCGTGATTCATTTCATCTTGCAATTATGCAGCAGCAGAATATAACGGTTATCATTAGCGATGATGCAGATTTTGACAAAGTTGCTTTGATTAAACGAATACATCTTGATTAACCTAAATATAATTTATTTTGCTTTGCAAAATAAATAACTATATAAATTTCTAAATAATAAACTCTCTATGCCGCATTTAATCCAGTTAGTTGCAATCAAAAAGATGTTTAAGAATCATGCTGTGCTTGATAATTTAGAGTTTTCTGTCAATAAGGGAGACCTTTTGGGGTTAATCGGAAAATCAGGTGAAGGAAAGACAACATTTCTGCGAGTGTTGATTGGATTCTACAAAATAGATGCAGGCATCATTTTGTTTGAAGGCAATGATATTACTAAGAAAACGCAGCAAATCCTTAAGCATGTTGGATTTTGCACGCAAGATAATTCTTTTTATCCAGAACTAACTATTGAGGAAAATATGATTTATTATGGAAGATTGTATGGCATCAAAAGAAAAGCATTGAAAGAAAGAATTGAAGAATTGCTTAAACTTGTTAATTTGCACGAACAAAAGGATAAATTTGGCAGCGATATATCCGGCGGAATGAAAAGAAGATTAGATTTTGCAATTGCATTGCTGCATAATCCTGCTATATTAATATTAGATGAACCAACAGCAGGGCTAGATCCTGTTATGACAAAAGACATATGGAATCTTATAGAAGAGATAAATCAACAAGGAACAACTGTTATTGTTTCATCACATGAGCTTGATAATCTTGAAAGAAAGTGCAATAAAATAGCAGTATTGAATAAAGGCAAAATTGTTTCTACAACAATTTCGGAAATTAAAAGAAAGTATAAAGAGAAACCATTGATGGATGTGTTTGAACTAATTATCAAGGAGAATTAGTTAATGAAAGTGGTGTAATTAGAGTTAGGTGCATACTATGCGATTCATGAAAAATTTACTAACAATTGTTGGAAAGAATCTTTTGCTAGTTTTTAGATCATGGTCTTCATTATTCTTGCTGGTACTTGGGCCATTGATTCTTATACTTCTTGTAGGATATGCTTTTTCAGGAGAAGGATTGCATGGCATAAAGATAGGGTATTATGCAGAACATCCTGAAAATGCACAAGAGATTATTTCTGTCTTGCAAGATAATGAAGTTTCATTGTTATCATATTCACAGATACAAAATTGTATTTCATCATTAAAAGATAATTATGTTCATATCTGTGTTGAGTTCAGCGATGATTTTAAGATCAAGAAAATAAAAGATAAAGAAACAAGTCAAGGGACTATTACATTTTATTATGATAATGCGCGCTTTAATCTTGTTGCGTATCTTACGAAAATGCTTAATGAGAAATTAGCTGTGAAAACAGAGGAAATAACATTAGAAGCAACAAAAACAATTTTGCAGGATATTTCAACAACTGTGGATTATATGCAATCAGTAAAAACAAAAATTGTAAAATTTAGGATTCAAACAGTAGCAGTGCGAGAGCAATTGGTAAAAACAAAACAGGATTTAGAGCAGATTAATGCAGATTTTCAGCAATATTATGCTGATTATAAACAATATAGTCCAGATGTAAAAGAGAGTGCTTATCTATTAGATTCTCTGCTTGATAATACTACAACTGATAGCAAACAAGTTGCTGCAACTATTAGTCAAACATCTGGATTATTAAATCAAACAAATAAATTCTTTTTAGCATATGTTTTATTAAATGGCAATAATGGCAATGTGAAAGTTGGTAATTCAACTATTAATATTTCTCCAATGCTGAAAAGTTCTCTTGCGTTAGAAAATCAATTATCTTTGCTGCAGAAACAACTAGAACAAAATGCTGAGTATTTAGAGAAAACAAAACATGTAAGCGGCAATGTAGTGTCAAGTATTGATAATTTATCAGCAACATTGGAAAAATTAGATCTATTTTTGCAGACTTCATTGCAACAAACACAAAATAATATTGATAAATTAGATTCTTTGCTGACAGAAATTGATTCTTTGCTGTTAGAATTGGATAAGAATATAGATAGCTTTACAGATTTAACAAAAACAAGCGCTGGAAGTATTTTAAAACCAATAAGTTCTAGTTTTGTTGGATTATTGAAAGATATTGATAAAGTTACTTTGATTTTTCCTGTGCTGCTCGTATTTGTGATTATATTTATTGCAATTCTTTTGTCAACGATGAATGTATTGCAGGAAATAAGTTCACCTGCGCATTTTAGAACATTTTTACTGCCTGTAAACTCTTTTGTGTTTGTGTTTTCATTGTTTATAACTAATATTGTTGTTGTTGCGCTTCAATTGACAGTGCTGCTTGTTATTGCAAATGTTAAATTTAATATTGAGATATTATCGCATTTAGCTCCTTTGCTTTTTGTTATATTTTTACTTGCAACAATCTTCATTATTATTGGAATGATATATGGCTATCTTGTGAAAAATAAACAAATTTCTGTAATATTATCAACATTTACAGCATTAATCTTCTTTTTGTTCTCTGATGTTACATTTCCACCAGAAACAATGCCTAAGTTTGCGGCGTTTCTTGTGAATTTAAATCCGTTGGTTATAGGAGAAAGATTGTTTAGGAAATTGCTGTATTATAATATCCCGCTTGGAGAGCAAATAAAAGATATTTTGATATTGGTGTTTTATATTATTGTTTTTGCGCTTTTGTTGTTTTTAGCGTATAGAAAACATAAGAGGAAGGCGTAGAAACTATATCCTTCTGCAAATCGTAATAAACCCAGAATGTCCAATCTGCTGTGATAATGGTCTTATTGTTCTTCCTGCGAGTTCCCATTCTCGTTCAATAATTTCTACTGTTTTGAGAACTACAAATTCGTTATCTTTAACAATTGCTTCTATAAAATCACTTACTTGCGGGATTGTTGGCGAGTATGAAACTAAGAATCCTCCCGGCAGTAATGCTTTTGCAGCATTTTTTATTGGTTTCCATGGTTCAGGAAGATCAAATAAAATCATGTTTAATTTTTTTAAAGGAATTGATTCATATACGTCATGATGTTTGAAAATGATATTTCTTAATCGTAATTGCTCTGCGTTTGCTTTTGCAATTGCAAGGTGATCTTCTCTGACGTCAAAACTATATATTTTTCCTTTGCTCAGCAGATTTGCGAAAAATAATGTTATTGCGCCTGAACCGCATCCAACATCTAAGATTTTCCAATTTGGAGTAATGCCTGTTTCTGCTATTATTATGCCAAGATCTTTTCTGGGAATAATCTGCGGGCCTCGTTTTATTTTTTGGTATTCATCCAGAAATGAGCTTTCAATAAGATGCATTTGTTTGCCTGTATTTGTTGTTAAAATATCTCCAAGTTTTGCATTTTCAATAACTTCTTTTTTAATCATGCCAAATTTTGTGTGGAAATCTGCATCTTTATAATAAAATTTATTGCCTTCTGTTGTTATTAATAGTTTCATTTGCATTCACATTAGTTATTAGAAAATAGATTCTATTTAACACTTTCTTCAAATCGCGTAGATGCGCTTTGAATTAATTCAGGCTGCCAGCCATTTGATAATAATGATTGTTTGACTGTATCTAAATCATGCCCTTGCGCTAAACTCTTTGCCATAAAACTGCCAAGAATTAGTTCTGCTTCTGTCTGCGAGATTTGCATCTCTTTTAATGCTGATGCAATTTTTTCTTTTTTCCAGCCGTGTTTAACAAGCTCGTAATATATTTCTTCTGAAGAATATCCTCTTAATAACCTGCTTTTTAGATGGCTATGCAGCACAGTTGAATCATATTCATGCATTTCTTGTTTTGGAACATTTTTTGATTGCGCTTCTTGTAAATATTCGTCTAATGAGATTCCTATCTCTTTTTGTTTTTGTTCTTCATTATGCAGCACTAAATCAAATGATGCATCAATTGCTTGCTTTTTTGCAAGATATGCATAGCTTAGAACGCCAACAGCAGCTATTGGAACAAGAATCAATAAAAATAAATAACTATAATCTACAATTGTCTTTGTAATTGGCACATCTTTATCTTCTTGCAATGTTTTTTCTGCAACAATTTTTCCAGTAATTGGTTCTGTATTTATTTTATCTTTTAATAAAGGCAATAAAGAAATTAAAGCTATTGCTATAATTACACTTGTCATTATAATAGCTCTTTTTCTACCTTCTTCTTGAAGCATATATTTTTTTAGAGTAAGAATTGTATATAAATCTTTCTATAATTTGGTATAGTCAGATTCCCTGTGTTGGGAATCTGACTATACCATGAATCAGTAAATTATATAAATGCAATTAAAACGCTATTATTTAGTTTGAATTTTGCGGGGGTAGCCCAGCGGCCAAGGCAATCGCCTGCAGCTGTTTATTGCGGAATATTGCTATTATGAGCGCAGTAATGCAATGATATAGAAGATAGCGATGATTCGGGGGTTCGAGTCCCTCTCCCCGCTCTTATTTTATTAAATATTCAAATCTTTTGGTAATTTAATCTCTTTCTGGCTATAAACAATTTCTTCACATGCTTGCGTTTTCAAAGCATTCTTTTACTCCTTTTATGTTCATATGCTTAACTCTCTCAGAAATTGTATTAACTGTTCTTGGCCAAATAAAACAGTTCCTTTTTTCATTGCGTCAATAAATGCAGGATTTTTCTCTTTTAACTCTTTTTTGAATTCTTCTTCTGTAAAATTGATTGCGTGAATCTTTTTGAGTTGTGTTTTTTGTATCTTATGTATTATCTTCTCTATTTCTACAAAGTTCCTCATTTTGATGAGTTAGTGTCAAATCTCACAGAAGATGAGATTAAAGAATATAGGAAAATTATTTGTTAATTAAAGAAGTTATACGGCTAAATACTTTATCTCACACTTCTATATACGCAAAATCCATAACCTCTACCAATAATCTCAACATTACCAAACACTTCTTTCATTTTCTTTGCCAATGTCTTCCCGCCTTTATTTGGACGTGCAACTAATTGCAATGAGCCATTACTATTTAAATGCCGCAGCGCTTGTTCTATTATTTGCAAGCAGATATCTTTGCCAGCTGATTGGGGAGGATTTGAGAGGATTACGTCGAATTGTTTTTCTTTAAGACTTTCATAGAGATTTGAATGGATTATCTCAAATTGTTCAGATTGAATCTTATGATAATGCAGATTTCTTTTAGTAAGCAGTAAAGCACGCTGATTTATATCGACAAAAATGCATTTTGTGTTCTTATCTTCTCTTAATAAGCTTAAGCCAACAATGCCATAACCGCAGCCTAAATCGAGGATTGTTGCTTTTTCTGGAATCTGAGCATTTTCGATCAGTAATCTTGTGCCTTTGTCTAACTCTGATTTTGAGAATATGCCTGGAGCTGAGAATATTGCGAAACTTTTGTCAAACAATGTTACTTGTATCTGTTTTATTCTTAATTCTGATTGCTGCTGTTCTGAATAATAATGATCTGTCATTTATTAATTATAAATTGGTTTATTTATAAAATTAATTGAAAAAAAATTATTCAACAATCCCATAGAACTTATACAACAATCTGTCTGTTGCTCGTATCAATCCATATTGAGCTCCCTGTATTGTTAAACAATTATTCTTAATAATTATTGCTGTTGTATTAGCTTCTTTGAAAAATATTACTGGCTCTTTTGTATTCTCACATGTAATTATCTGTGTTGTGTTCTTTTGGCAAGCTGGATCATTGTCGTTTGTACATGATGCAATTAAATCTATGCCAGATAAATCTCTTAGAATTGTATGCATTTCACCTGAAGCAACTGCAATGTAACTTAATTCAGTTCCAATAGGATCAAATGTAAAATAACTTTGATAGTCAAGAGATGATAGATTGTTAATTTTATGTAATTGACCTAAGAAATCTAATAAGTTGCCTTCTATTGTTATATTCTCAACTTCTTTTGGAGAAAAATGCATTGCAATTGTATAAGTTCTTAAATCTAAACTATTCTGGATATGCGTATACCATGTGCCATCTTTTTTTACAAAACTAAATCCATTGTAGACAAATGATGTCTCTGAATTCTTCTTAGTTGCAGCATCATCTAAGAGATTATCAATTGTTTTTAGTTTTGGAGTATAGAACTTAGGAATCAGAATAATCCCCACAACAATGAGTATGATTACTATTATACTGATGATTAAATATTTGGTTTGCTTTGATTCTGAAATTGGCTGATCATCATCTTTAGATTCTTTTACTTCTTTGAATTCATTATCAGAAGAATGAGAAATTGAAGAGATATCTGCTTTTTCTACTGCTATTTCTTTGTTTTCTTGATGAGGCTTTTCCATGATGTTCACTAGTTCATGATATTAAGAATTTGATAAATAATTCTATCTTTGAGTGTAAGAATTGCGCCTCTGTAATTTGCAGTTGCTGTAATACAACTGCCTTGAGCTGCAATTGCTGTTGTTTCACCTGTCTTAAAATATATAACTGGTTGGTATACTGTAGCATTTGCACAACTAATTAACGGAAATTGCGCATAAGGAGCTGTTTGATTGGTAATGCCTGTGACAAGATATATATTAGCAAATTGCTGCAGTTGTGTTGTTAATTCTAATCTTGCTAATTCTATCTCTTGCACTGCTGAATCTGCTGGATCAAATGTAATTGTTAACATCTTTGCATTCTTTAGAATATCTTTAGAAGCATTGTCAAATAGGATGTATTCAATAGTGGTTGGATGATTATAGAATGTAATTGGTTTATCATTGATTTCTGTACTGTAACCTTGCTTTGTTTGAATAAACTTAAAGCCATTATATGTGTCTGTGTTATCACTGCCAGAACCAACATAAATACCTAAGACACTCATTGTCATAATAAGAATGATGAATAAACCAATAGCATTTTTTTTATTGAAAATTGTTTGTTGTTTCTTTCGCATAATATATGCAGAAATATTGGTGGTTTTTATAGTTTATGGAAGTGAATTTTGAAGAAACAGTTGTTTCTTCAAAATTCATGGGTTTTGTGAGGTTTGGATTTTTATTTTCGAAAGTTTTATATAATCTCTTGTTATTTATTATAATAATATATAATAAGGTGGTACTCATGGCGCAAATGATTGTACATGTTGGTCAGCACCAGGATAGAATATTAACTATTGTCAAAGGTAAATATGGATTGAGAAACAAATCAGATGCTGTCAATTTTGTTATTAAGAAATATGAAGATGAACTACTTGAACCAATGCTTCGACCAGAGTATATTGAAAAAATAAAGAATATCGAGAAAAATGGGAAATTTAAAATGTATTCTTCTTTAGATAAATTACGGGCTGAGATTGAGTATGCGTAGTCATTCACCGGAAGAGAAACTTAAGAAAATTCTTGAAAAACTTTATAAGAAAGATAGAAAGCGGTATGAAATAATTATGCAAAAAATGCAAGAGATATTAACCTGTAGTGACGTTAATCATTATAAGAATTTACGAAGTCCTTTGCAGCATCTTAAACGAGTTCATATTGATTCTCATTTTGTGCTTGTTTTTCGCTATGATGTGCAGCAGGATCATGTTTTGTTTTATGATTTAGACCACCATGATAGTATTTATCATTAATAACTCACTTTCACATCATGAGGCTTTGATTCAGTCATGCCAGCAGCAGTTATCTTGATGAATGTTGCATTTTCTTGCATTGATTTAATATTATTTGCGCCGCAATAAGAAATGCCTGATTTTAAGCCGCCAATAAATTGTTTGATTAATTCTGAGACATTGCCTCGAAATGGAACTAATGCTTCAATGCCTTCAGGAACAATATCATCAGATGTTTTTGGATTGCAATTATTTTTATTTTCTTCTGTTTTCTTTAACCTATCTTGTGTTGCATCAAAAGAAGCCATTCCTCGGCAGACTTTGTATTTCATACCGTTAATAATTCGTGTTACACCTGGGGCTTCTTGGGTTCCTGCAAAACTGCCACCAATCATCACTGTTGAAGCGCCTGCTGCTAATGCTTTAGTGATATCTCCTGAAACTTTTATTCCACCATCTGCAACTAAAGGAATGTCATAATCTTTTGCTATCTTTGCACATTCCATTATAGCTGTCAATTGCGGTACACCACAGCCTGTGACAATTCGTGTTGTACAAGTTGTGCCAGGACCAATGCCTACTTTTAATGAATCTACTTCAA